>JBAWXR010000080.1:0-8844 GCA_037143955.1 Actinomycetes bacterium | reverse complement strand
GGGAAGCCGTGCCACCGCATCATTATTGACTGGGGGAGACCCCGGGCGCGACCCCCAGTCGTACCAACGCTTCTGAGCTCACCCGAGATTCGTTGACAAATCCTTCAAGTCAGGGCTCTGGCGGCCGATGGACATTCGGAAGATGTGTGAGCGCATGGACGCGCCTGTCAGGCAATCAATCCGATCAGCCCGATCTCCGAGATCTGGCCGGTTGTAGGAGAGTCCATGAGCATGGCCGAAGTGATGTCTCGCATCAGCGAGATCCAGGGTCGCATGGGAGCCCCCATGGGCGGAATCCCCATTGGGTTCGGGGCTGTCCAATACACCGGAACGACCGGCATGCCGTCGACAGCAGGCGCAGACTTCGCCTCCACCCTCGCCGCCCTTCAGGCCCGCGATGGCCAGCTTCCCGATACTTCGGGCGTCAACGGATTGGCGTCCGGACCAAACTCCTCCGCCCCCGCCGATAATGGGGCATTTGGCACTAAAATGGCTGATTTCGCCACAAATTACGTAGGTGTCCCCTACGTGGCAGGCGGCGACACCCCCCAAACGGGCTGGGATTGCGCTGGATTCACCCAATGGGTGGCCAAACAACAGGGACTCGACATCCCGCCGGTGTCCTGGGAGCAGATCAAGGTCGGCCAACCCGTGGCCAATCTGGCCGATGCCAAGCCCGGGGACCTGCTGTTCTTCCACGAGCCCAACGGCCACCATCACGATCCGGGCCCACTCGGGGTCAACCACGTCGGGATGTACCTGGGCAACGGCAAGATGGTTGAGGCCGCCAACCCCAGCGCGGGCACCCGCATCAGCACGGTGGACCAGTCGCTCCTCGTGGGCGTCAGGCGCCTGGCCGGCTAAATGCCCGCCTAGAAAAATTCTTTACCTGAACTCCTCAACTTCTTTACCCGGGCGGCCGATAGGGATCCCGAGCAGGAGGCTCACCTAGACACGCCACGGATTTGGCCCAAGCTAGCCCTTGATGGGTAAGCGGGAGTGACGGCTATGGACCTCGGCTTGGTGAACCCAGCTGTGCGTGTCGCCCTTGATGGATTGACCATGCGCCAGCAGGCCATTGCCAATAACGTGGCCAACATCAACACGTCCAACTACACCGCGTCCAGCGTCGATTTCGAGTCCGCGCTGCAGAACGCCGTGGACTTTCCGGGCGCAGGTCCGGGCATGTCGGCCAACGCTTTGGTCACCACAAGCCTGACCAACGGTCCTTACGACCAGCGCGGCAACAACGTCGATCTCGAGCACGAAACTTTGTTGGGCACCGAGACCAACCTCCGCTTCCAGCTGGCCATCCGCGCTGTAGAAGGCCGGTTCACCCAGATGTCCAACGTCATCAAGGACCGCTGATGTCAATGTTCTCGATCTTCTCTATCGCCGGCACAGGTGTCGACCTGCACCGCACCTGGCTCGATGCCATCTCGAACAACATCGCCAACGTCAACACGATCCGTCGCACGTCAGAGACGGCGTACCAGCAGGAAGACCTTGTGGCCTCACCCCTCGGTGGCGGGCCCGATGGCATTGGCGCTGGCGTGCAGATCGACCACGTGAACTATGGCAATCCCAACGGCATCCTCGCCTACGACCCCAGCAATCCACTTGCTGATGCGCAGGGCTACATCCGTCGCCCCGACATCGATCTTGGTCAGCAGATGGGCGCGCTGATGATGGCCCAGCGCGGCTACCAGGCAAACCTCGCCGTGGTGCAACGGGCAACCGATGCCTACCAAGCCGCACTACAACTTGGGAAGATCTGATGAGCATGAGCATTCCGGGCATCACGCTCGCCGCCCCCCTGCCGCCGGCGCCCATCGCGCCGATGGCATCCCCCGCCACGACTCCCGGAGTTGGTGCAGCGGGCGGAAGCAGCAGCGCCGACTTCGGTGGTTCTTTGGCAAGCGCCATGGATCAGCTCAACTCGCTCAATCAGAATGCCGACGCACTGGCCACCCAGGTGGCTACCGGCACGTTGAAGAACCCGCATGAGTACATGATTGCTGCAAATGAAGCATCAATGACCACCCAGGTGGCCGTCGCGGTTCGCAACAAGGCCCTTGAAGCGTTCAACGAGATCATGAGGATGCCGCTGTGATTCAGACCCTCACCATGATGGGCCGACGCGCCCTCGCGACGATCCGCAGCTTCACACCGGGCCAGATGGCTGCGGTGATCTTCGGCATTCTGGCGCTGGTTGCTGCAGGCATCCTTATTGCTCGCTTGGCAACCCCGCCCATGACGCCTCTGTACTCCAATCTCTCCGCGGCCGACGCCACGTCGATCACGCAGGAGCTCGCCACCATGGGCGTGGGCTACGAGCTCACCGATGGCGGCACGCAAATTATGGTCTCCCCAGGCGACGTCTCCACCTCACGTCTGGCGATCAGCGCCAAGGGCTTGCCGTCCGCATCGGCCGATGGCTACACCCTGCTGGACAAGCAGGGCATCACAACCTCTGAGTTCATGCAGAACGTCACCTACCAGCGCGCTCTCGAAGGCGAACTCGCCAAGACCATCGAGGCCATCAAGGGTGTCAATGCTGCGGTCGTCCACTTGGCTATTCCCGCGGATTCGGTGTTCACCAAGACATCAGACAAGCCGTCCGCGTCGGTCATGGTCACCATGTCCGGCGGACAGACACTCGATGGCGAGCAGGTACAGGCCATCGCGAATCTCGTTGCCTCCTCTGTTCCCGGCCTCAAGACGTCAGCCGTGACGGTCACCGACTCCAATGGAGCTCTCCTCTCCGGTGGCGGAGTTGCTGGCGCCGCTTCGACTCAGCAGCAGGCACGCATGGAAACCGCACTGGCCGCCTCCGCACAGGCGATGCTCGACAAGGTGCTGGGCCCAGGCAAGGCCACGGTCAACGTGCACGCCGACCTCGACTACGACGTGCGGTCGACCAAGTCGCAGACCTACGCTTACCCCAGCCAACTTCCGGCCCTCACCAATGTGACTGCGAGCGAGTCGTACTCCTCCAATGGCACCAATGGCAGCGGAAGCACCGTGGTGGGCTCGCCCACCGCCGTGCCGCTCCCCGGTGCAAGTTCCAATGCCAGCAGCGCGTACCAAAAGTCATCGGTGTCCGAGACCAACCCGATCGATAGCACGGTCACAGAGCGCACGGGCGCTCCCGGTACGGTCAGCCGACTCACCGTGTCCGTCCTCGTCGACGCCGCTGTTCCGCAGGGCACGGTCACTCAGCTGCAGGCTCTCGTCGGTAACGCCGTCGGCTTCAACCAGGCACGCGGCGACGCGATCCAGGTGGCCCAGGTGCCGTTCGACACCACTGCTGCCACGGCTGCGAAGGCTTCGGCTGAAGCCGCAGCGTCAGCCGAGCGCATGGCGATGATCTTCGACCTCGTCCGCAAGGTGGGCATCGGACTGCTGGTGCTCGGCATCCTGGTGATGGCGTTCATCGCAATCCGTCGTCAGCGTCGCACCCTGCTAGATCTTGAGGCTCTCGAGACCCTGGAGCGTGAGCGTCAGATTGGTTTGGCCACTCTCGAGCGCCTTGACGACGAGGACGACGACGCTCTTGCTGTCAATCAGCGTCCGACACGTGAGGCCATCAATGCCGAACTCGTGGACTTTGCTGCCGCCGAGCCTGAGCAGGTCGCTCGCGTGCTGCAGAGCTGGATGACGAAGAGTTGATGAGGCCAAGCCATGGGTAGATTTGATGAGGAGACAAGCGGACTTGAAAAGGCCGCTGTCATTTTGGTGCAGCTGGGACAGGAATATGCCGCCCCAGTTCTGTCATCTATGGAGCCCCATCAGATCGAAGAGCTCGTTGCCGAAGTCGCACGCCTCAAGACCCTAGATCCTGAGTTCACCGACCAGGTCATTCACGAGTTCATCGACTACGCAAACGAATACCGCTATGCGGGTGCCGGCGGTCTGACCTTGGCCCGCGAACTTCTCAAAGAAGGTTTGGGTTCGGAGAAAGCCCGCGAGGTCATGGACCGCCTCGAGGACTCCATCGCCGAGCAGCCGTTCCAGTTCATGCGGCGCATGGAAGGCAAGCAGCTCATCAGCTTCTTGTCCGACGAGCACCCGCAGACCATTGCGCTAGTGCTGGCTCACCTTCCGGCCGAGCTCGCGTCGTCGGTCCTCACGTCGCTTCGTTCCACCCTGCAGGGTGAAGTCGCCCAGCGCATCGCCAACATGGGGCGTACCTCCCCCGAGATCACGCGCCGCATCGAAGTCATCCTGCATCGCCGCATGTCTGCACTCGTCCAGTCCTCGGACACGTCGGTAGTGGGCGGTCTGGAGCCACTGGTCGGCATGATCGCGCGCGCAGACCGCACCGCCGAGCGCGTCGTCCTCGAAAGTCTCGAAGAGCGCGATCCGAACCTCGCCGAGGCCGTGCGTGCTCAGATGTTCCTGTTCGAGGACATCATCTACCTCGACAACCGCGCCATTCAGCAGGTGCTGCGCGAGGTCACGCCGATCGATCTGGCCACGTCCCTCAAGGGTGTTGCCCCCGAGGTGCGCGACAAGATCACCGGCAACCTCTCCACTCGCGCCGCAGAGAACCTGCTGGACGAGCTCGAGATTCTCGGCCGCGTACGTATCTCTGTGGTCGAAGAGGCTCAGGCCAAGATCGTGGCCATCATCCGCCGCATGGAAGACAAGGGCGAGATCGATGTGCAGCGCGGAGGGAGCTCCGATGAATTCGTGGTTTGAGACGTCCGTACTCGACGAGGGCCAAGCCGGTCGCGCTGTACCCGCTCGGCTGGACTACGACCTCCGCGCCACCGCATTGACGGAGACGATGCTGGCCGATCCGCGCATCGTCGACCCTCGACTCGAGGAGATCGTCAACCAAGCACTCACCCAGGGTCTCGAGGAAGCGCGTCTCGAAGGCTTCGCCTCTGGATACGCAGATGGCAGCGCGCAGGCGCGCGCCGAGGTCACGGCGCACGTCACGACCACGCTCACCGCAGAACTCACCTCCGTTCACGACGCCCGTATGGCTCAACTCGAGGAGGAGCACCGGTTGCGCATGGCCGCTCTTGACGTGGCCATCGAAGCGGTGCGCACCGCGGCCTCCGCCTTGGAAAGCGTGACCATCCCGATTTATGCCGAGCTCGGCAATGACTTGGGCAAGGTTGTCTACACGCTCGTCGAGGACTTGCTCGGGCACGAGCTCAGCCTCGACCAGCCCCACGTCATGGGCTCTATCAGTCGCGTGGCCGCGGAGATTCCCGTGGGTGCCGCGATCATCCTTCGTCTCAACCCAGCGGATGCGCAGGCCCTGCAGGACGGCAAGATCAATCTTGCAGAGGTGCTCAACCGCCCCGTGCAGGTTGTCCCCGATGCCACCGTCTCTCGTCACAGCGCCTTCATCGACAGCGATCTGCTGCATGTCGATTACCAGATCACCGAGGCGCTCGAGCGCATGCGCGAGGTGATCACCTCATGAACCTCCAGCAGACTCTCGAGCGTGGTCGCACGGCAGTGCGCCCCACGATTCGCGGCCAGGTGATGGACGTCAATGGCCTGACGGTGTGGGTGGCCGGTCTTACCTCTGCTATCGGCGACGTCGTGGAGCTTGAACTTCCCGACCGCACCGTCAATGCAGAAGTTGTCGGCGTGCAAAGTGGGCGCCTGGCCTGCATGCCGCTCGGCGACACTTCTGGCATCGGCCCAGGCGTGCTGGCCCGCGCAACAAAGTCGTCTCTCAAGGTTCCCGTCGGGCATGAACTTCTCGGTCGCGTGATCGATGCTCTCGGCAATCCGCTCGACGGCGGACCGCGCCTCGACATCCTCCCCCACGTATCAGTGAACAACGATGTCCCGCCGCCCATGAGCCGGCAGCGCATCAATCAGCAACTTCACATGGGTGTGCGCGCCATCGACGGCATGATCCCGATCGGGCGCGGTCAGCGCATGGGCATCTTCGCCGGTTCCGGTGTTGGCAAGTCCACCTTGATGTCGATGATGGCTCGTAATACGTCGGCCGACGTTGTCGTGGTCGGTCTGATCGGCGAACGTGGACGCGAAGTTCGCGAGTTCATCGAAAATGACCTTGGTCCTGAGGGCCTGGCTCGTTCCGTTGTCGTGGTCGCCACGTCTGACGCGCCCCCGATGATGCGGCTGCGCGCCGCTTTCGCCACCACCCGCATCGCCGAGTGGTTTCGCGATCAGGGCCTCGATGTGCTGCTGTTCATGGACAGCATCACCCGAACCATGATGGCGCAGCGCGAAGTTGGTCTGTCCGCTGGCGAACCACCCGCCACCCGCGCTTATCCCCCATCTGCTTTCGCCATGCTTCCGCGCCTGCTCGAACGTGCCGGTCCTGCCGAGAAGGGCACGATCACGGGTATCTACACGGTTCTCATCGAGGGCGATGACATCCAGGATCCCATCGGCGACACCGCGCGTTCGATTCTTGACGGACACATCGTGCTGGATCGCGATTTGGCGCACGCCAATCACTACCCCGCCATCGACGTGCTCGGCTCCATCTCGCGTGTTGCTCCTGCCATCTCGACTCCCGAGATGATCGGTGCGGCCGGTCAGGTACGCAAGTTGCTCGCCGCGCATCGCGAGGCCCGCATCCTGCTCGAGGTCGGCGCCTACGTACCCGGAACCAATGGTGACGTCGATCGTGCTCGCGCGTTGATGCCGCAGATTGATTCCTTCCTTCGCCAAGGAGTCAATGAGAACGCTCCCCTCCAGGAGACACAGGAACGCCTGATGTCGTTGGCAGGTGGGCTGTGAAGTCACGAAGCCTCGATGTGCTTCTTCGCGTGCGCGGCATCAAGGAGCGGACCGCTCTGGGTGTGCTCGGCGAACGCCAGCTGGTCGTCAGCGGTATCGACAACGAGATCGAGATTGTCGGCCAGAACCTCGTGCATAGCGCGATCGCGGGACGGCGCACGACGGCCGAAGCTCAAATCACGTTCGCCCAGCGGGCGGGCAGTGCGGCACGCCTGCGCATGCTCAGCGACAGTCTCATCATCGCCACCGCCGATGCGGAGTCCGCGCGTCTGGCATGGATGGAAGCTGACCGAGATCGTGAAGTAGCCCAACGCCTCGTCGATCGTCAGCGCGACATGGCGCTCAAGGAATTCAACTATCAAGAACGGCGCGAAATGGACGACCTGTCCGTTGCTCGCCATCTCGGCAAAACCCAAGGTTCAAGTGACCACGATGAGTAAAGGACGTGCGCAATGACGATCACTTCGGTAGTCGCACCACAGCCCAGCGTCGATGCGCTGTCGATTCTGGCGCCGCGTGTTGATCAGTTCTCGGACGGGGCCTTTGCTTCCGAGCTCGCGACCACGACACAGGCTCTTCAGACAACCACGTCCCCACGCGAAGCCTCCTCGCGCGACACGTCGCGCAGCGTGGACGCCAGCGCACGCGCCCAGCGCGACGCTGCTGCCGATGACCGCGCAGCGGCAGCCGCGTCCGCCGCTAAGGCCGATCGCGCTGATCGCGCGGACCGCGCCAATCGCGCTGCGGATGACCGCGCAGCGACGGCCAAGGCCGACCGTGACGACGCCGCTGCCGAGGATCGCGCAGAGGTCGCTAAGGCCAAGGGTGAGCGGACGAGCAAGTCGGAGCGATCCGGCAAGTCCGATCGCGCCGCGAAGGCTGCGCGCACCACGTCGACCAAGGACGCAGACAACACCAATGACGATGCAGCAGAGGTGAGCGTTGAGGCTGGCGTGACAATGAAGCCGGTCACCATGAATCTCGAGGCCGAACAGCAGAACTCGCAAGCCCAGAGTGACGATGCAGCCGTTGAGGCCACTGCTTCTGCTCTCGCGACGGTTTCGACTGACGACCAATCAGTGGTGGCCGCCCTGGTGACTGACCTCAACGCGGCTGAAGCCGCCGCGAAGGCCGTCGACGTCAAGGCCACCGCCGCTGACGCGAAGGCCGTCGACGTCAAGGCCACCGCCGCTGACGCGAAGGCCGTCGATATCAAGGCCACCGCCGTTGACGTGAAGACCACAGACGTGAAGGCCCCCGACGCGATGGCCGCTGACATGAAGGCCACCGCCGTTGACACCTCCGCGCCCGTGCATGTCAAGGCCGAGGCAGCTGAGACCTCGTCTCAGCAAAGCGTGGCCACGCCGGATGCGCTCGCTCAGCAGGCTTTCACTGTTGCGCAACAGGGCTCAGCGACAGCCAACGTCGCGGCCAAGGCTGCGTTCGAGGGCGCCAAGCCGGGCGCAACGTCCATGACTGTCGATGCGTCGACGTCCATCACAGCGTCCGGTCAATCCACAGCGCCGGCCACAACGATGTCCGACACCGTCAAGGCCACAGCGACCGCTGCACCCACTCCGGTGGCGACGCAACTCGCCGCCCACATGTCGAACTTCCGCGGCCGCGCCGATGGCAGCTACGAGACAACGCTCACGCTGCACCCCAATGATCTCGGCCAGGTGAGCATCCGCATCGAGGTGCTCAACGGAACAATCGCCCTTCATGCCATCGGTGCTCATTCAGCAGCCGTTGATGCACTCCGTGAGGCCATGCCTCAGCTGCAGCAGGAACTCGCCGACGCCGGTTTGAATCTCATCGGCAGTCAGGTGAGCCAGCAGTCCGGCCAGGGCCAGCAGTCCGCAGATCGCACTCCTGCGCAGGAAGCAGCTCCGCAGATCAACTCAACTCTCAACTCCAGCAGCCGATCAGGTGAGCAGGATGTTTCTACTTCCACCGGACTCTTGGGTCGAGATGGTCGTGTAGATGTTCGAGTCTGACCGCACTACTGACCAGCACACCATCACCGCGCGAACCGAGAGGAGTGGCCGATGACGACAACACCGATCAGCAGCAGCATGCCGAGCACCACGTCGACCATGT
>JBAWXR010000079.1:0-8868 GCA_037143955.1 Actinomycetes bacterium | reverse complement strand
GACCTCTGTTGTGTCCCCGCAACACCCACCGCGGACGAGGTCGCGGGCCTGACAAGGTCTGCGTCATTCGATGAGCAGACAGCGAGTGACGCCACCAGCCAGACCGTTCCCGGCTACGTCGACGAGTACGGCACGATCTTTCGATCCATGGTCACGCTGCGTGGAACGGTTCGCGATCTCGCGGGCCGCGTGGCCCATGCGTCGGTCGTGGTCTCCCAGCTCCACGGCGCTCTTGAGACGGCAACCCTGGTGCGTGATCAGGCCAAGGACTCCACCGATCGATCCCGGCTGAGGGTCAATGCGTCTGTCCGAGACCTCTATATAAGAGGTGCCGGTGGTGTGGAGGGTGTCGTTGGCGTGCTGAGCAGCGGCCCCACCGACTTTCTGACCAACGCCAACGCGTGGAAGTACCTGACGTCTACGGCCACGGATGATGTTCATCAGTACCGCACGAACAGCTCGCTAGCCGCTACCGCGGAGCTCGCCGTCGTGGTGGCGACCCAAAAACTGGCTGACGCCACACAGAACCTCTCCGACCTGCAGCTGCAGTACGCAGATGCCATGTCAGCCCTCCAAGGACAGGACTCACAGCTGGCGACGCTCGTCGCATGGTCACAGGCCCAGATTCAGACGGGTGCCGATGGTTGCCCGACGGCGTGGATTCCTGGCGTTGTTCCCGCCGACCTCGACCTCCATGCGCTGTGCGCGAACGCGGTCCTAGGTGCGCCAACCATTCAGGCGGCGCAGGCGATTCAGTGGGCCCTTGGTCGCTTGGGTGCTCCCTACGCGTGCGGAGGCGTCGGTCGCCTTGAGCCGTTCCGATTCGACTGCTCGTCATATGTATCGCGTGCGTACTCTGAAGGTGCGGGGCTTAACACGACGACTTCTGGTTGGGCACCATCGACTCGAAACATGGTGCCGTGGGACGGTTTTTCGCTCGACGACCACTACGTGGCTATCAACCCCGAAGAAATCCGCCCGGGCGATCTAGTGCTTTACAACACGTGCCCGACGGATGGTTCACCCTGTCCGTACCGTCACGTCGTGATGTATCTGGGCCACCTTGTTCCCAATGGCCCTGAGTACATGGCGCACACCAACGAGTGCGGCGGAGTCGCGCATATCGAGGCGTTCGCCGGGTTCAACGTTTCGAATCTTCTCGGCGTGCGACGCGTTCTACCCGCAGTAGGGGAGATTCCGCAGGCCCGTTAGGCGCGCGAGGCCAGTTAGGTGAGTTAGGAGAGTTAGGCCAGCGTGACGGTGACGTCGATGGGTCCGGACTTCTCCACGAATCTCAGATCCGCGATGCGGCCCGTAGCGGCAAGGTCCTCTCGGGCAGCTTCGAGTCGGGCGACACGCTCGGCCGGCGCACTGATGGTCGCCAGGCTTACATCAGCCTTCATCGAGACTTTGGCCTCCGACTTCGCTTTGCGCACCAGGGTGAGGACCTCGGCAACGTCATCGACGAGCGACGGATCGCCATCGGTCGCGAGAAGGCGCACACTGTCAGAGGTGGGCCATTCGCTGCGATGAACCGAGCCGTGCTGCCACCACGACCACACTTCCTCCGTTGTGAACGGCAAGACAGGCGCGAAGAGACGAAGCAAGATCGATAGCGACGTTGCCAATGTCGCCCGCGCCGATGCGGCAGCGGCCTCGCCCTGTGTTCCGTACGCGCGATCCTTGATGAGCTCGACGAAGTCGTCGGTGAAGTTCCAGAAGAACGTCTCCGAAACCTCCAACGCTCGCGCGTAGTTGTAATTCTCGAAGGCCTCGGTGGCCGCGGCCACGGTGTCGGCGAGCCGTGCCAGAAGTGCGCGATCCATCGGATGCGTGATGGCCGCATCGTCCTGCCTCGCATCGAGTCCGAGGACGAACTTGCTGGCGTTAAGCAGCTTGATAGCCAACCGTCGGCCGATCTTCATCTGGCCAATGTCGAAAGCGGTATCGGCACCGGGGCGGGCCGACGCAGCCCAGTAGCGCACAGCATCAGAGCTGTATTCGTCGAGAAGATCCATCGGGGTAACAACGTTCCCCTTGGACTTACTCATCTTCTTACGGTCCGGATCCAGGATCCAGCCCGAGATCGCCGCATTGGTCCATGGCAGCGAGTCATCCTCAAGGTGCGCGCGTACGACCGTGGAAAACAACCAGGTCCGAATGATCTCGTGCGCCTGCGGGCGCATGTCCATCGGGAACACCCTCGACCAGAGGTCGGGGTCGCGCTCCCAGCCGCCGGCGATCTGGGGTGTCAGTGAACTCGTCGCCCAGGTGTCCATGACATCAGGGTCGCCCATGAATCCGCCGGGAACTCCGCGCTGATCGGCGGCGAAACCGGGCGGCACATCGCTGCTGGGGTCGATGGGAAGGGAGTCCTCTGTGGGCACAATTGGTGTCTCGTACACCGGGTTGCCGGCCGCATCGATCGGGTACCACAGGGGAATCGGTACGCCGAAAAAGCGCTGGCGCGAAATGAGCCAGTCGCCGTTGAGTCCGCCGACCCAATTCTCGTAGCGCACGCGCATGTGCTCGGGGTGCCAGTGAAGCTCGCGTCCCCGTTCCTGCAATCGCTCGCGAAGAATGGGATCGCGGCCACCGTTGGTGATGTACCACTGGCGAGTAGTGACGATTTCGAGTGGCTTGTCGCCCTTCTCGAAAAATTTGACGGGGTGCGTGATCGGCTTGGGCTCACCGACGAGATCACCGGACGTGCGCAGCAGCTCCACTGTGCGTTCGCGCGCAGTATGCGATGTAGCGCTGGCGAGAGCTGTGTACGCGTCGCGCCCGTGCGAGGTGACGATCCAATCGGGTACATCGGGAACGATGCGTCCATCCCAGCCGATGATCGGGCGAGTAGGCAGTTGGAGTTCGCGCCACCAGATGACGTCGGTGAGGTCGCCAAACGTGCAAATCATCGCGATGCCCGATCCCTTCTCGGGATCAGCCAGGGTGTGCGCGACGACGGGCACGTCGACACCGAACAAGGGCGTGGTGACCGAGGTGCCGAAAAGTGGTTGGTATCGCTCATCATCTGGGTGTGCCACGAGGGCGACACAAGCCGCAAGGAGTTCGGGCCGCGTGGTCTCGATGAACACCTTCGTGTCGGGATCGGCGACTGTCGGGAAACCGATGCGGTGGTAGGCACCGTCGCGCTCGCGATCTTCAAGTTCTGCCTGTGCCACAGCGGTGCGGAACGTGACGTCCCAGAGTGTCGGGGCTTCAGATTGGTAGGCCTCGCCGCGCGCGAGGTTGCGCAAGAAGGCCAGCTGGCTCACGCGCTGGGATCGTCGGTCAATCGTTTGATACGTGAGATTCCAGTCGATCGACAGGCCAAGTCGGCGAAACAACTCTTCGAAGACGACCTCATCTTCAACCGTGAGCTTCTCGCACAGCTCCACAAAGTTCTTGCGCGCGATCGGCACCTGCTCTTTACCCGGCTCTGTCGGGGGAGTGAAGGAAGGATCGAACGGCAAACTCGGATCGCAGCGCACTCCATAGTAATTCTGAACTCGGCGTTCGGTCGGCAGACCGTTGTCGTCCCACCCCATTGGGTAGAACACTTCGAAGCCGCGCATGCGCTTGTAGCGAGCAATGCAATCGGTATGCGTGTAAGAAAAGACGTGACCCACATGCAAGGAACCTGACGCGGTGGGCGGCGGTGTGTCGATGGAGTACACCTGCTCGCGTGTCCGGTCACGATCGAACCGATAGGTGCTGGTGGCCTCCCATTGGGCTGACCAGGTGGCCTCGATTCCGTCGAGGGTGGGCTTGTCGGGCACCCGGTGGCTGCTCATGGGCCGCAATCCTAGGCAGGCCTAGGGTGGGGACGTGACTGAGGCGAGCGACGAGCTCCGCGAACTCTGGACGCTGCTTGAGCAGCGATGGCCGGAGAACCAGATCGAGCCCTCGCTGACGCGCATCGCCTCTCTGATGGAGCTCTTGGGCGATCCGCAGCGTTCTTATCCCGTGATTCACGTGGCCGGAACCAACGGCAAGACCTCCACCGCTCGCATGATCGAGTCGATCCTGCGCGCCGCTGGACTACGCACGGGCTTGTTCACCTCTCCACACTTGATTGACCCGCGCGAACGCATTCGGTTCGACGGGCGGGTGATCGAAGAAGAGCGCTTGCTAGAAGCATGGCGCGAGATCGAGCCCTACGTAGCGGTGGTCGACGCCAATTCCCTCGCTGACGGTGGCGTTGCGATGTCGTACTTTGAGATTCTCACAGGACTTGCTTGCGCGGCGTTTGCCGATGCCCCCGTCGACGTTGCCGTGATCGAAGTGGGCCTCGGGGGTGGATGGGACTCCACCAATATCGTGAACGCGGCGGTGAGTGTGATCGCGCCCATCGGCCTTGATCACATGGAGTATCTGGGTGACACCATCGAACTGATCGCGCGAGAGAAGGCGGGAATCGTTCGTGCGGATACACCGGTAGTGGTCGCACGACAGGAACCGGAAGCCTTAAGCACGATCCTCCACGAGTGCGCGACCGTGGGCGCACTGCCCCTTGTCGAGGACATTGACTTTGGCCTGGCCACCCGCGAAGTAGCCGTCGGTGGGCAACTCATCAGTGTGCGAACTCCACGTTCAACCGTCGACGACGTTTTTCTTCCGCTCTTCGGAGAACATCAGGCGCACAATGCTGCAGTCGCCATCGTTGCGGTGGAGGAATTCCTGGCCGGAGTTGCGGCACTTGATGTCGAGATCTTTAGAGATGGACTCGAAGTGGTCGAGTCACCAGGGCGATTGCAGGTGCTGAGAAGCAGCCCGACGATCATCGGCGACGTTGCGCACAATCCACACGGCGCTCGTGCGCTGGCCGAGGCGGTTCAGGACTCGTTCACATTCGGGGCGCTTGTCGGAGTCGTGGGCGTGCTGGCCGACAAGGACGCCGCCGGCATCCTGCAGGAGCTCGAACAGGTGCTGACCGAGATCGTCATCTGCGCACCGTCGTCTCGTCGTGCCATGCCCGTACATCAACTTGCCGAGATAGCCATCGAGATCTTCGGTGACGACAGAGTCATCGTGGCTGATTCTGTTTCAGATGCAATCGATCGAGCAGCCACTCTTGCTGAGCAGCAGGCTGACTATGGCGGTGCCGGAGTTCTGGTCACCGGGTCGGTCGTGCTGGTGGGCCAGGCCATGCAGGTTCTTGAGTCGAAGGGGTCCTCGTGAGAGTGCTGGGTTCGTCAGTGCTGGCCATTGAGGCCATCGTCATTCTTCTGGCGACGTCTCTGGCGACGTCCAACGGCTCGGTGGATAACAGCACCCGCGCGTGGATCATCGGGGCGATATTGATGGTGCTGCTCATCATCGCCGTCCGGACGCTTCGGTGGTCGTGGGGCATCGCCGTGGGCTGGGCCCTCCAGGGCGTGGTTCTGGCCACCAGCCTGGTGGCCGGATGGTCGATGCTCATCGTGGGCGTGATTTTCGCGGTGCTGTGGTTCTTCGCGGTACGGCTGGGGACCCGGGTTGACCGGCTCAAGCAGACTCAACAGCCCGGATAGGCTGGGTCACAATCTGCTGGCTTCGCACGTCGTCATCTGACCTACCCAAGGAGCACTGTCGTGTCTGAACGCACTCTTGTTCTCGTCAAGCCCGACGGCGTTGCCCGTGGCCTTGTGGGTGAGGTGCTCGGCCGCATTGAACGCAAGGGCTATCGCGTTGTGGCGCTGGAGATGCGCACCTTGACGGCCGCGATCGCAGAGGAGCACTACGGCGAGCACAAGGGCAAGCCGTTCTTCAATGACCTGGTGGCGTTCATCACGTCCGCGCCGCTCGTCGCCGCAGTGATCGAAGGCGAAGCAGCCATCGTGTCCTGGCGGGCAATGATGGGCGCGACCAATCCGGCGAATGCAGCACCGGGCACCATTCGCGGAGACCTAGCGACCGAAACCCAGAACAACGTCACGCACGGCTCTGACTCACCTGAATCTGCTGCGCGCGAGATTGCACTGTTCTTCCCGGGACTTCAGTAGTCATGAAGCCGTGGCTGCTGGGTACCGCGGCTGGGATCGCCGTGGGCACCGGTGTGGCCTCGGCCTCACGTGGTCCGACTCTGGTGATGTGGCCCGCGAAAGTGCGCACCGCGTTCCCTTACGCGCTAGGCGGCCTCGTCGGAGTCACCACTGCCGTCACGTGCGATGTCGTGGCCTCCACCGTGCAGGCATCACGTGGTCGTGGGCGCGGCCCCGGCGTCACGTTGGGTCTGGTCACCGCGGGAGCAGCGCTTGCTGCGATAGCTGGAGCGGTCGCAGCGCGTCGCGTGCTCAACCAGCTCGGTGCGGAAGGCCGCGAATTAGATGCGGGATTCGTGACACCCCCGGCTGATCCATTGGTGAGCGGCGGGCCAGGCTCGCTGGTCAGCGTCACGGAACTGGGCCGCGAAGGTGCACGCTTTGTTGGCACGGTGACGTCGCCCAAGGACATCGAGAGCGTGACCGGCAAGAAGCCTGTGGCACAACCGGTACGAGTGTTCATCGGCGTTGACGCCGCGTCGACTCCGGAGCAGCGAGTCGGGCTTGCCCTGGCAGAACTTCGCCGCACAGGAGCGTTCGATCGCGCCTACCTGATCATTCAGGCACCGGCTGGCAGCGGATACGCCAACGCGACGCCCATCGACGTCACTGAAGTGCTGGCGTTGGGCGACTGCGCATCTGTAGCGATCGGTTACGGCGTATTGCCATCGTTCTTGTCGCTGGGCAAGGTGGCCACCGGTGCGCACACGCAACGACTCCTGCTCGATGCGGTGCACGATGAGTTGAAGCTCCGCGAACACAAGCCCCGCATTCTTCTGTACGGCGAGAGCCTTGGAGCCAAGGTGCAAGAGGCTGCCGTTCCCAGTGGTACGCCTGACCTCGACTACTACGGCGTACATGCGGCGCTGTGGGTCGGGACTCCCGGTGGCAAGGACGCTGATGAATTCCACGCGAACGTCGCGACGGAGTCGTACACCGTCGATCGCCCTGAGCAGCTGCCCCAACCCATGCCAACGCCCAAGCCTCGGGTCTGGTTCTTGGAGCACGACGGCGACCCCGTGGTTCGGTTCCGGCCGGAGTTGATCACCAAGCGACCAGCATGGCTGCCTCTCGATGGCTCACGCGGTCGCAATATTCCTGAGTCCATGACGTGGAAACCAGGAATCACGTGGGCTGAGTCCTTCGTGGACACCATGTTTGCCACGCGGATGAAGCCGGGCGACTTCATGAGTCTGGGCCACGACTATCGCGCCGATCTGGGACCGGTGGTCACGGCCGCATTCGGGCTCCCGGCCGACGATGCCACCGCCGCCCGGCTTGAGGCTTTCCTGAGGGCGACCGAGGTGGCCCGGGCTGAGCGGATCAACGGGACGGCCTGAGCCCGTACACTGGGGGACCTTCCGCAGGCAGCACCAGAAAGGCAGCGCATGGCATCGTCCCTTGGAGGTTCGTCCTCCTTCGTCGGCCGCGATATGGCCGTCGACCTGGGCACAGCCAACACGCTTGTCTATGTGCGTGGCCGCGGCATTGTCCTGAATGAGCCATCGGTCGTGGCCATCAACAGCAACACCGGTGGAATCCTGGCCGTCGGCTCCGAGGCCAAGCGCATGATCGGCCGTACGCCCGGCAACATCGTGGCCATCCGCCCTCTCAAGGACGGCGTCATCGCCGACTTCGACACCACCGAGCGGATGCTTCGCTACTTCATCCAAAAAGTGCACCGCCGACGCCATCTGGCCAAGCCGCGGCTCATCGTGTGCGTGCCGTCGGGTATCACCGGCGTCGAGCAGCGAGCGGTCAAGGATGCCGGGTACGCCGCGGGTGCACGCAAGGTCTTCATCATCGAGGAGCCGATGGCTGCCGCGATCGGCGCGAACCTGCCTATTCACGAGCCGACTGGAAACATGGTTGTTGACATCGGCGGTGGGACATCCGAGGTCGCGGTGATCTCGCTCGGTGGCATCGTGACAAGTTTGTCGATTCGTGTCGGTGGCGACGAACTGGATAGCGCGATCATCCAGTACGTCAAGAAGGAGTACTCGCTCATGCTGGGTGAGCGCACAGCCGAGGAGATCAAGGTCGCCATCGGCTCGGCCTTCCCCATGCCCGATGAGCCGCACGCGGAGATTCGCGGCCGTGACCTCATCACGGGCCTGCCGCGCACGATCGTGGTGTCTGCTGAAGAAATTCGCCGTGCCATTGACGAACCTGTGAATGCCATCGTCGACGCAGTCAAGGCAACCCTCGACCGCACCCCACCGGAATTGTCCGGCGACATCATGGATCGCGGCATCGTGCTGACCGGTGGCGGTGCACTGCTGCGGGGTCTCGACGAACGGTTGCGCCACGAGACCGGCATGCCGATCATCATCGCCGATCGTCCGTTGGACTGTGTGGTGCTGGGATCTGGCAAGTGCGTCGAAGAATTTGATGCGCTGCAGGCCGTGCTCGTCGCCGAGCCGCGCCGCTAGTCGCTGGCTTACACAGAACAGGTCCGACCCATTCGGGTTGTGGACAACCCCCGCATCGGTCATGTCTATCGGATGCGCGGACGCATACTGCCAACATGGTTGAGCAGGCACGTGCATTAGGGGAATTGCTATCGGTCGCGGATCGCAGGCGTTTGTTGATCGCCGTAGGAATGACATGGGCCGCATTGACGTGGTGGTGCCTGGTCGCCAATGGCCCCGCTGACGTGATGCCGCTGCTGGTGGTCATGACCGCCGCCTGTTGTGCACTATGGATTATTGATGTGCGATGGCACCGGCTGCCTAATGCGTTGGTCTACCCCCTCTATCCCGCGGTGCTCGCCGGGCTGGCACTCAGTGCTGCGATCGGTCCTCGCGGCTCGTGGACATCGGCGGCTGCGGGGGCTGTCCTGTGG
>JBAWXR010000078.1:0-8915 GCA_037143955.1 Actinomycetes bacterium | reverse complement strand
CGCCGGGAGCGTCGTCGGAAACGACGAGGGCTCGAGGGCGATTGGGGTCGCGACGCAGGTGCCCGAGCTTCTCCAGGGTGGCGAGCTGGTGCGCGACGCTGCTGGGCGAGGTCAGGCCTACACCTTCGCCGATCTCCCTAACGCTGGGCGGATACCCGCGATCCGCGACGGTGGCGCGAATCATGTCGAGGATGGCGCGCTGACGGGCGGTGAGCCCCGAATCGTCGGCGGGTCCGTCGGGGAGCTCGCTTACTCGTGCGACCACGGTGTGTCCTCTCAGGCGGGGGGACTGTCAGACCCCTACGGCAACGTTCACGTTAGCCCGACAACGCGACACAATCAAACATATGTTCGAAAATACTGGACGTGTCGCGCGTGGGGTGCTAGAAATCGTACAGGCGTTCGAACGAACACCTGTACGAGGGTGGTGCCGACCGGTTCCTCCCGCCTCCTGACGAAAGGTCCGACATGGCCGTCATGGCTCCTTCCCCCGCAGTCGGTTCGCTTGCCCGTCGCCCCCGTGCGGCTTCCCCTGTTCGTCCCTTCCCTGGGCGCACCTTCCCTGAGCGTCCCGTGTCCCGTCGGTCAACCAGCCTCCGGTTGACCCGACGGGGCCGGGCGGTCATCACCCTTGCCATCACGATCCCTGTCGTTCTGGGCGCCGTCGTATGCACCCGAACCTCCGCCGATGCCGGCACCACGGCGGTTACCCAGGTGGGTGCCACCGGGCACGTCGTCGTGCAGCCGGGCGAAAGCCTGTGGAGCGTGGCCCGAGCAGTGGCCCCCCAGGCCGATCCGCGCGAGACCGTGCTGCGCCTGCGCGATCTCAACCATCTGCCCTCGGACAGCGTCGAGGTTGGCCAGTCATTGGTTGTTCCTGTCTACAACTAGGTCGCGACACGCCCCGGGATCGTCTTGCGTCCGCCCTTGACGGCCGCTAAGTTTGCAACCCCAGATGTAGTAGTCGCAGTCGTGTTGTTTATCAACAGGTTGTGGTTTTGCTCAACAGATGGTCCACAGGAAATCCCCACCCTGGTGCACAGCTGGGAAGTTGTACTGAAACCGTTGTGACGCAAGAGGTTCTAGCGAAAGGAGTGACACGATGCGATGCCCTTACTGCAAGGCGGATGATTCCCGCGTCGTGGACTCGCGCGCTGTCGAAGACGGTCTGTCGATCCGCCGGCGTCGCGAATGTGGTGAGTGCGGCCGCCGTTTCACGACGTCGGAGACGTCGGCGTTCTATATAGCCAAGCGCTCAGGGGCCACCGAGCCGTTCTCGCGGGCCAAGATTGTGTCCGGAGTTCGCAAGGCTTGCCAAGGTCGTCCTGTGAGTGAGGACGACCTGGCTCTGCTCGCACAGCAGGTAGAGGACGCACTGCGAGCCACGGGTACCGCGGAAGTTCCTGCGATGGAAGTGGGGCTCGCCATTCTCGGGCCGCTTCGGGAGTTGGACGAAGTGGCGTATCTGAGGTTCGCCTCCGTCTATCGATCTTTTGACAACCTTGAGGATTTTGAAGCCGAGATTGCGCTGCTACGAGCCGAGGGCGAGCCCACCGGTGCAGAACCAGAAACATCCACAACTTCCCATTCCGATTACCGCATCTAAGGAAAGGCACGACGATGTCGATTGACACCAGCACCCGCGAGACCTTTGTCCACAACACCCGCAAGGGTCAGGGCCTGACCATGGAGCGGTTGTACACCACCGAAGGTGTGCATCCATATGACGCGGTGACGTGGGAGCGACGCGACGTCGTCCAGACCAACTGGAAGACCGGCGAGACGGTATTCGAGCAGCGCGACGTGGAATACCCGGATTTCTGGAGTGTCAACGCCTCGACCATCGTGACCACCAAGTACTTCCGCGGTGCCGTCAATACACCTCAGCGCGAGTGGAGCCTGCGCCAGGTCATCGATCGCGTGGTGCTCACGTACACCAAGGCGGGCCGCGAGAACGGCTACTTCGCCACCGATCACGACGCGCACGTGTTCGAGCACGAGTTGACCCACATGCTGCTGCATCAGGTGTTCAGCTTCAACTCGCCGGTGTGGTTCAACGTGGGCACCAACGCGCCGCAGCAGGTCAGCGCGTGCTTCATCCTGTCGGTTGACGACACCATGGACTCCATCCTCAACTGGTACCGCGAAGAAGGTTTGATCTTCAAGGGAGGATCCGGCGCTGGCCTCAATCTCTCGCGTATCCGGTCCAGCAAGGAGCTCCTGAAGTCTTCGGGTGGAACGGCGTCAGGCCCGGTGTCCTTTATGCGTGGTGCGGATGCATCAGCGGGAACCATTAAGTCCGGTGGCGCTACACGTCGAGCGGCGAAGATGGTTGTTCTCGATGTTGATCACCCCGATATCGAGGAGTTCATCGACACCAAGGTTCGTGAAGAGGAGAAGATCCGGGTCCTGCGCGACAACGGGTTCGATATGGACCTGGGCGGCAAAGACATCGTCTCGGTGCAGTACCAGAACGCCAATAACTCTGTTCGCGTCAGTGATGAGTTCATGCGCGCGGTGGAGGCAGGCGAGTCATTCAACCTGCTGTCGCGTGTTAACGGGTCCGCTGTCGAGACGGTGGATGCAAAGCAGCTTTTTCGCAAGATGAGTGAAGCGGCCTGGGCCTGTGCCGACCCTGGTATCCAGTACGACGGAACCATCAACGACTGGCACACCAACCCGGAGACGGGGCGTATCAACGCATCCAATCCGTGCTCTGAGTACATGAGCCTCGATAATTCGTCGTGCAATCTTGCGTCCTTGAATCTGCTCACCTTCCTCAAGGATGACGACACCTTCGACGCCGACCGATTCGCCAAGGCCGTCGAGTTCATCATCACCGCGATGGATATCTCTATCTGCTTCGCCGACTTCCCGACCGTGCCGATCGGTGAGACCACACGTCGCTACCGCCAGCTGGGTATTGGTTACGCCAACCTCGGTGCGCTTCTTATGGCAACGGGCCTCGCCTACGACTCCGACGCGGGTCGGTCCTTTGCGGCAGCGATCACCAGCTTGATGACGGGCACGGCGTATAAGCGCAGCGCAGAGCTGGCGGGGATCGTCGGCCCTTACGAGGGTTACGCACGCAACGCCGATGCGCATAAGCGCATCATGCGCAAGCATGCGTCGGCCAACGACAACGTACGAGCCGTCAGCAGCCTTGATGGTGACGTTATGCGTGTTGCCGCACGTACCTGGGAAGAGTGCCTGCGCACCGGTGAAACCAATGGATGGCGCAACGCGCAAGCCTCGGTTCTCGCACCTACCGGAACCATCGGGTTCATGATGGACTGCGACACGACCGGCATTGAGCCTGATTTCTCCTTGGTCAAGTTCAAGAAGCTCGTGGGCGGTGGCTCCATGCAGATCGTCAACCAGACGATTCCGCGTGCCTTGCGTCGCCTCGGCTACGCGGAAGAGACAGTCGAAGCCATCGTGGAGTACATCGGTGAGAACGGCCATGTGGTCGACGCGCCGGGGCTCAAGACTGAGCACTACTCGGTGTTTGACACTGCCATGGGAATGCGCTCCATCACGCCGATGGGCCACGTGCGCATGATGGCGACTGTTCAGCCATTCATCTCGGGTGCCATCTCCAAGACCGTCAACATGCCCGAGACGGCAACGGTCGAGGAGGTCGAGGAGATCTACTTTGGCGCCTGGAAGATGGGTGTCAAGGCTCTGGCGATCTACCGCGACAACTGCAAGGTGGGGCAGCCGCTCAGCGATGCAAAGGCCAAGAAGGTGGACGAGGTCATCGAGGCGACGGCAGATGCGATAGCGCATGCGGTCGGCCAGCCGATTCGCAATCGCCTTCCCAAGAGCCGCCCCAGCCGCACGACGTCGTTCTCCGTGGCCGGTGCAGAGGGTTACATGACAGCTGGTTCGTACCCCGACAACGGACTGGGTGAGGTCTTCCTCAAGCTTGGGAAGCAGGGGTCGACTCTTGCGGGTGTCATGGATGCGTTCTCGATCGCGATCAGCATCGCCCTGCAGTACGGGGTGCCGTTGGAAGCGTTCGTGAGCAAGTTCGTGAACATGCGCTTCGAGCCCGCAGGCATGACGGACGATCCCGACGTGCGTATTGCTCAGTCGATCATGGACTACATCTTCCGTCGACTGGCCTTGGATTACCTCCCCTACGACAAGCGGGCCGGCCTGGGGATCTTTACTGCTGATGAGCGTGCAGCCACGGTCTCGCAGCAGTACGGGGCCATCGCGGCACCTGCCGCCGACCTCGATGTGGACATTACGGATGCAGCGGATGAATCCGTTGCCGTGGTCAAGCCGATGAGCACGGCGCACTCCAGTGCGGAGTTGCTCGAGGAGATCACCGGAACTGCGTCGGATGCGCCACTGTGCATGACGTGCGGTATCAAGATGCGTCCCGCAGGCTCGTGCTACGTGTGCGAGGGTTGCGGAAGCACATCCGGCTGCAGCTAGTCGGCAGACAACGTGCAGCGCGTGGGTGGTCGGGATGTATCCCGACCGCCCACGATGTTTCTCGGCCCATCTCGTCAGCGTCGGCTCAGATGCTCAGCGGTGACTCAGGCGTCGTTACCTAAAGTGCGCCCATGAGCGAACTGACCTCATCCACACCGACGCAGCTGTCCAGGAATCTGATGAACAAGGTTCCGGAAGTCACGATTTATTTCTGGATCATCAAGATTTTGTGCACAACGGTGGGGGAGTCAGCCGCTGACTTTCTCAACTACAACCTGAACTGGGGCCTGACCGGCACGTCCATTGCCACAGGCATCCTCTTCGCTGTTGTGCTGATAGTCCAACTCAGACTTCGCCGTTATGTGGCCTCGGTCTACTGGCTGACCGTCGTCCTGGTCAGCGTGTTTGGCACATTGATCACGGACAACATGACCGATCACCTCGGCGTACCCCTCGAAACCAGCACGATTGTGTTCAGCGTCCTGCTCGGGTTGGTGTTCTTGGTCTGGTACCTGAGCGAGAAGACGCTCTCCATTCACTCGATTTTCACTCGTCGACGCGAATGCTTCTACTGGCTTGCCGTTCTCGTGACCTTTGCACTTGGTACTGCGGCGGGGGATTTGATATCCGAGGGCCTAGGTGTCGGCTACCTGCGTACCGGGCTGCTCTGCGCGGGGCTGATCGCCGTCATAACCGTCGCCTGGCGATTGGGCCTCAACGCTGTACTTGCATTCTGGATCGCCTACATCCTCACGCGCCCGCTAGGGGCCTCGATAGGCGATTACCTGGCTCAGCCAACAAGCAACGGTGGACTCAATCTTGGCGTGACGGTCACCAGCGTCATCTTCCTTGTGGCGATCCTCGCCGTCGTGATCTACCTCTCTGTGCGCAAACCGGACGTCATCCCCGTGCCATCCGATCCGGCAGCCCGGGCGGTGCTCGATGAGCCGGAGACCGCGCCACATCATCATGCCCAGTCCCCACGGGTGGCGTTGATCCAGACGGTCGTCGTGCTTGCGATCGTTGTCATCGGGGGAGGCGCCTTCTACGCCTGGCGCTCGTCGGTCTTGGACGCGGAAGCAGCCACTCCCGACTCGAGTGTGTCTTCGGCGGCTTCGGGCTCAGAAGCTGTGGGATCCAGCCAACCCACCGCGGCTGGTTCACCAGCTGTGGGGCCGACCTATCGTCCATCACCACTGGGTGACATGACGTCCTTCATTGTCATCACACAGGACACGTTGGCTTTGGTGAACAGCGGAGATCACAGTGGTGCCACGTCGCGAATTTCTGATCTGGAGTCCGCATGGGATAACTCGGCCGCCGCCCTACAAAGGCGGGACAAGAACGAGTGGCATGCAGTGGATGACAAGATCGATGCTGTCTTGCGCGAACTGAGGTCCACAAGCCCCGATCCCAGTGCGGAGAAGCAGTCTTTGCAGTCACTCCTGACCCAGATGGGGGCCTAAACTCCCGTTATGGCGTACGTGCTGGCGGTTCCCGCAATTGCGTTACCCGTCTGGCTTGTGGTGCAAGTGGTTCGCGGCCGGGTCCGTCTCACGAATTGCTGTGCGCCAGAGGCACCTTCGAAGGATCTCATCCAGAAGTGACTCACTGGCAAGATGCAGTCCATGAGCGCTGGGCACCATCACGCATCTGATCTGACCAAGTGGGCGTGGCTTTCCATCGCCACGGCACTGGTCACGATGGGCATGAAGTACGGCGCGTACGCACTCACCGGCTCGGTGGGCCTCCTCTCGGATGCCATAGAGACACTCGTCAACCTCGTTGCCGCCATTGTTGCGCTAGTGGCCTTGCGCCTCGCAGCGCGTCCCGCGGACGACAAACACCCATTCGGACATGGCAAGGCTGAGTACATGTCAGCGGGGGCCGAAGGCGTGATGATTGTCGTCGCCGCGGTGCTCATCGCCATCACGGCCATTGAACGACTCATCAATCCAGAGCCGATCGATTCGGTCGGCATCGGGCTTCTCGTCACAGGATTGGCAACCGTGCTCAATCTCGTTGTGGGAATGCTCATCGTGCGCGCTGGTAAACGCGAGCGATCTATCACTCTCGTGGCCGACGGCAAGCATCTGCTGACCGATGTATGGACCTCGGTGGGAGTGATCGTCGGGGTTGGCCTTGTGGCGGTAACGCACTGGGCGCCGCTGGACTCGATCGTCGCTCTGGCAGTAGCGATAAACATCCTTCAGGTGGGGTACGGCCTTGTCCGACATGCCTTTGATGGGTTGCTCGATCGGGCACTGCCGGACGAGGACCGGCACGTGGTCCAACGGATTTTGGAGGCGGTAGCCGCCGAGCACCCGGACGGAATGGTCGCGTTTCATGACCTCCAGACGCGTGAAGCCGGTCGGATGCGGTTCATTCGGATGCATGTCCTGGTTCCGGGATCATGGACGGTCGCCCAGGGGCACGAGCTGGTCGAAGATCTGGAGACCCGTATCGCAACGGCCCTGCCCGGTGCCATCGTGGATACCCACCTTGAGCCGATTGAGGACCCCCGTGCCTATGAGCATGGCCGCCCAGCAGGGATCCGCGACGTCACTGACCCGCACGCCCACTAGATCTTATTTCCCTCAATTTTCCGGGGAATGCGTGGACGTGGGAGCATGCGTACATGAGAATCGCGAATGATGTCACTGAACTCGTCGGCGGTACCCCCCTCGTGCGTATCAGGCATCTTGCCGAGGGTGCCCCTGCGCAGGTGGTTGCCAAGTTGGAATTCTTCAACCCGGCCCACAGCGTCAAGGACCGCATCGGCGTCGCCATGGTCGATGCACTGCAGGAGCAGGGAAAAATCGGCCCTGACACCGTTCTAGTGGAGCCCACGAGCGGCAATACCGGTATCGCACTGGCGATGGTGTGCGCAGCCCGTGGCATCAAGATCATTCTCACCATGCCCGAGACCATGAGCATCGAACGTCGCATGCTACTTCGCGCGTATGGCGCGGAACTGGTCTTGACGCCCGGACCCGACGGCATGGGCGGCGCAATCGCCAAGGCCAAAGAACTTGTGGCGGCGAACCCCAATTACGTCCTACCGCAGCAGTTCGAGAACCCAGCCAACCCTGCCATCCATCGGCGGACCACCGCGGAGGAGATCTGGGCAGATACCGATGGCCAGGTGGACATCCTCGTGTCCGGCATCGGTACCGGTGGCACCATCACAGGTGTTGGCCAGGCACTCAAAGAGCGCAAGCCAGGCGTTCAGGTGATCGCGGTTGAGCCGGCGGCCTCCCCGGTTTTGCAGGGCGGCGCAAAGGGCCCACATCCGCTGCAGGGCATCGGAGCAGGGTTCATCCCTCCCATCCTGGACACGACCGTGTACGACGAGGTCATCGGCGTCGCCGCAGACGACGCCATGGAGACCGCTCGCCGCTCGGCCAAGGAGGAGGGCCTTCTGGTGGGTATCTCCTCCGGCGCTGCGCTCTGGGCCGCCACGCAGGTAGCCAGCCGTCCCGAGAACGCCGGCAAGCTGATCGTGGTGATCATTCCGTCGTTTGGCGAGCGCTACCTGTCCACGGCGCTGTTCGCCGGCTTGGGCGACTAATGGCATCGGTGGGTGGCATCCTCAAGGCGGTTCGTCGCGATATCGCCTCGGTGGTCGAGCGTGACCCGGCGGCGCGCAGTGGTCTTGAGGTGGCTCTGCTGTACCCAGGTGTGCACGCAGTGTGGTCGCATCGAGTGAGCCATGCGCTATGGCAGAACGGCGCTCGAGGTCCGGCCCGCGCGCTTTCCCAAGCCACTCGGTTCTGGACCGGCATCGAGATCCATCCAGGGGCCCAGATCGGCGAAGGGCTCTTCATCGACCACGGGGCAGGCGTCGTCATCGGTGAGACCGCGGTGGTCGGCACCGATGTCACGATCTATCACGGGGTCACCCTGGGCGGCACCAGCCTCGAACCCGGCAAGCGTCACCCCACGGTCGGAGACAGAGTGACGGTCGGCGCAGGGGCCAAGGTGCTCGGACCGGTCACGGTCGGGCATGACTCACGCATCGGCGCCAACGCGGTACTGGTTCGCAGCGTCGACGATCACTCCGTGGTGGTCGGGGTGCCGGGGCAGGTCATCGCCCACGGAACATCCCCCATCCCTGAGACCTCGCCCAAGCAAGATTCACCCACGGCTCCAGATCCCGTGGGAATCGCCGTTGCCTCGTTGCTTGATCGCATGGAAGTACTCGAGGACGAGGTGCTCGGGCACGAGCATGATCGCGCTGACGTTCCGCATCACACTGCCGCGGGGTATTGGCAGTTCGATGCACGCGTCAGCGATTTCTCCATCTGACGACCCTCACGTCGCGTAGCCCCGCGGTGCTGTCGCTGGCAAGATGCGCCTATGGCCGACCTCTATGTAGCTGACCCGAATCGTTATGACGGACGCATGCCCTATCGGCGCTGCGGCCGGTCGGGGATTGCGCTCCCCGCCGTATCGCTGGGGTTCTGGCA
>JBAWXR010000077.1:0-8984 GCA_037143955.1 Actinomycetes bacterium | reverse complement strand
ACATGCGGAACAGGCCCAGAACGTGGTCTATGCGCAACCCGCCCGCGTGCGACAGGACGGTGCGCAGCATGTCGCGATAGGGCGCGAATCCGGCATCGGCCAGAGCCTCAGGTCGCCACGGGGGCTGATGCCAGTTCTGGCCCTGCTGGTTGTACATATCCGGTGGCGCGCCAACACCCACCCCTTGAGCGAGTACGTCATGCAGCGCCCACGCATCTGCGCCTTCGGGGTGCACACCGACCGCGAGGTCGTGCATGACACCAATGCGCATACCTGCCGCTTTCGCGCGTTGCTGAACATCCCGCAACTGCTCCGAGACGGTGAACTGCAACCAGCGGTGGAATCGGATGCGCTCCGCATTCTGCATTCGGAATGCCGCGACGCCCGACGTGCCGGGTGCGCTGAGACCGACCGGCCAGGTGTCTGCATCACCGCTATGCACCTCGGTGATCGCGCACCACGTCGCAAAGTCCTCCAAGCCCCTGCCCTCACCTTCGCAATAGTCCGCAAAGGCTTCTTCGCGATCGGGGGAGAGTCCGAACTTCATGATGGTGTCCAACGCCGTGCGCTTAGCGGCCCACACCGCGTCGCGATCAAGCAAATCGGCCGAGTCGTTGCGTTCGTGCAGGAATCCGGCCAGTTGGTCCACCCGATCGCGCACCGCGTCCGGCAGCGTCGCGTACTCGGGGACGTCCTCGATGTGGATGTAGATCGGGTTTGTGAATCGGCGAGTGACAGGTAAATAGGGCGAGGCCGCCATCGGCTCTATCGGTGAGGCCGCATGCAGCGGATTGATGAGCACAAAGCCCGCACCGAGTTCACGCCCGCTCCACTCGGCCAATGTTGCTAGATCATGTGTATCGCCCAAGCCCCACGACTCATGCGAACGCGTCGCATAAAGCTGAGTCATGAAACCCCATTGACGCGCACCAATCAGCGCATCCGGATCAAGTCGCCTTGGTGCCACCACCAAGGGCGATCGCACTCGACGCCCCTTGGTGCTCGCGACGATGGTGTGCCAGCCCAGCGGCAAGGAGCCCGGCAGCCGGAACGACGCCTCGCCGATGAACACCCCATCGACCTCTTGCGGCGCGACCCAGTGATCGATCTGCTCCAACGTCACAACGGACTCGTCCTCGAGCACCACGTCCACGGAGGCGGGTGCACCATCAACGACGTGCACCCACAGGCGCTCGTCGCCTTCCTGCCGCATCACGACGATCGGCGCAATCATGCGCCGCCAGTCCCGCAACCGAATGTGCTCGAGAGCCGCGGTGACGCCCGTGTCTGACGTGGCATCAACACCCAGTGCAGCCAGCACCGCCTCCACCACCGGCGCACTCACATCCACGTGAGCACCCGCTTGGTCCCAATACTCAGTGGCAACTCCGTAGGCATGAGCCAGCGAGCGCAAGGCGTCGGACACGGGACGCCACATGGGTGCCTGCGTCATGTCCACCTCTCCTTGGCACGGCTCACGCGAGACTAACGCCCGGCCGCGACCGAGCGCCCCGCTTAGGGTGGACGTTGTGACCGCACCTCAAACCTCAGCGCCCGCCTATCCCGATGCCCTACGACTCGACGTCGTCGACGATTTGCACGGCACGCCTGTCGCCGACCCGTATCGCTGGCTCGAGGACCCCGCCGATAAGCGGACGGTCGCGTGGCAGGGCCAGCAGGCCGCGCTCATGGCGGATGAACGAGCCACGTGGGACCGCCGCGACACCTTCGTCGGCCGGGTCACCGAACTTCTCGGCTCAGGCACGGTCTCGCCCCCGTACTACCGAGGGAACAGGTACTTCCTCACGCGCCGCGAGCCGGGGCAGCAATTCGCCGTGCTCTACCTCGTCGACGATGCCGGCGAACGCGTGCTCCTGGATCCCATGGCTCTAGATGCCACTGGCCGGACGCCCTTGGACGCGTGGCAGCCATCCAAGGAAGGCACCCGACTGGCGTATCAACTCTCCGTGGGTGGCAACGAGGAATCGCTTCTGTATGTGATGGACGTCGACAGCGGCGACATCCTTGAAGGTCCGATTGACCGATGCCGATACTCCCCCGTGGCGTGGGTGCCGGGCGGCGACTCCTACTACTACGTGCGTCGCATCGCGCCGGAGCTGCTTCCCGAAAGCGAACGCAACTTTCACCGTCGTGTCTACCTGCACCGTGTCGGACACCCCACGGACACGGACATCGTCGTGTTCGGTGCAGGTATGACGATGACCAACTATTACGGCGTTGAGGTCAGTCGTGATGGATCTTGGCTGCAGGTATCAGCCAGTGAAGGAACTGAGCCACGCAACGACCTCTGGGTCGCCGACCTCACGTCATCTCCACTCGATGCCCCCGCGTTCACGCTCGTGCAAGGTGACGTCGATGCGCAGACATCGCTGGAGTTCGCACGTGATGGACGCGTGTTCGTCAGCACCAACCTCGATGCGCCACGCGGTCGGTTCGCCTGCACCACTCCCGGTGCGTGGCGACCCGATCAGTGGATCGATGTGATCCCCGAGGACTCGGAAGCTGTCCTGGAATCTGCGACGCTTCTGGACGGGTCGGAGCTAGACGACAACCTTCTGCTGGTCGTGCGCACGTCACACGGTGTCGCGCGCATGACTTTGCATCGCGCCGCTGATGGTGCGTGGCTGCGCGACGTCCCGCTGCCCGGTGCCGGCACAGTTGGCGGACCGGTGGAGAGCATCGACGGAGGTCCGGTCTGCTGGTTTGTGTACACCGATCACACCACAGTGCCCACCATCTATTCATTCGATGGACGCACCGGCGACGTCACGCTGCATTCACTACCACCGGGATCCGTCGAGGTTCCCAAGGTGTTCTCCCGGCAGGTCGAGTACACCTCTCTTGATGGCACCACCGTGCGCATGTTCGTGATCTCACCCACCGACGGCCCTGATGGCCCACGACCCACGGTGCTGTACGGCTACGGCGGTTTCGGTATTCCATTGGCGCCGGGCTATTCGGCTGCGGTGCTGGCGTGGGTCGAAGCGGGCGGCGTGTGGGCCGTCGCCAACCTGCGTGGCGGCGGTGAAGAGGGCGAGCAGTGGCACCGCGACGGCATGCTGGGTAACAAGCAGAACGTGTTTGATGACTTTCATGCGGCTGCCGAGTGGCTGACCGCACAAGGCTGGACGTCACCGGAGCAGCTCGGCATCTATGGCGGCTCCAATGGCGGACTTCTGGTCGGTGCAGCCATGACGCAGCGACCCGAGCTCTACAACGCGGTCGTCTGCGTCGCTCCCCTGCTCGACATGATTCGCTACACGACGTCCGAACTCGGACCCACATGGACAGTCGAGTACGGCGACCCAGAAGA
Source organism: Actinomycetes bacterium (assembly GCA_037143955.1). Taxonomy (GTDB): domain Bacteria; phylum Actinomycetota; class Actinomycetes; order S36-B12; family S36-B12; genus JBAWXR01. Next base: position 5,650 of record JBAWXR010000077.1, on the reverse strand, counting down.
CGCAGAACAATTCGGTTGGCTGCACGCCTACTCCCCGTACCACCGCGTCGCACCGGGTACCGACTACCCCGCATCCATGTTCGCGGTGTTCGACAACGACACTCGCACCGACCCGATGCACGGCCGCAAGATGTGCGCGGCCGTTCAGCATGCAACATCAGGGACCCGCCCCATCCTTCTGCGCACCGAGGGCGATGTGGGCCACGGTGCTCGCTCGCTGGACAAGTCGGTACAAGAAACGGCGGACACTCTCAGTTTCTTCGCTCGATGGACCGGGTTGTCATGACCGACGTGCTCACCTGGTTTGCCGGAGTGCCGCTCAAGATCGCGATCATCATCGTCGTTGCTCTCATCGCCGACATCGTTTTGGTGTGGCTGATCAACAGGGCCGTCAAGCGTGCGGTTCAACGACCATTGGCCTTCACACTTCGAAGCTCGACATCGGTATTGCCGAACGCCTCCGCAGAATCAAACCTGAAAGCGCGCACCGCTCAGCGCGCAGAGGCCATCGGCGGTCTGCTGCGAAGCGTGGTCAACATCGGCATCTGGGCCACGGCCCTGTTGACGATTCTGCCGCTGCTGGGCATCAACATCGCTCCCTTACTCGCGAGTGCTGGCATCGTCGGAGTCGCCGTGGGCTTTGGAGCACAGAGTCTGGTCAAGGACTACATCGCAGGAATTCTGTTGATCCTCGAGGACCAGTACGGCATTGGCGACATCGTCGAGGTTGGTGACGTCACTGGCACCGTGGAGTTCGTCTCGTTGCGCTACACGCGACTACGAGATGTCGAAGGCGTCATCTGGTACCTGCGCAATGGCGATATTCAAACTGTGGGCAACAAGTCTCAGGGCTCGGCATGACCACTCACTACGAGAAGTTCGGTGGATCGGCTTTCTTCACCAGTCTCACCGCTGCCTTCTATCAACGCGTCGCCGCAGACGACGTGCTTCGACCGATGTATCCGGACTCTGATCTCGCCGAAGCCGAACGACGCCTGCGCATGTTCCTTGAGCAGTACTGGGGCGGACCCACCACCTACGGCGAAGAACGCGGGCACCCTCGCCTGCGCATGCGTCACCATTCGTTCGCGATCGACTCAGTCGCCCGCGATCGATGGATCGTCGCGATGCGAGCGGCACTGACCGAGCAGAACTTGCCCCCTGACGACGACATGGAACTCTGGCGCTACCTGCTGGGCTCGGCGTACGCAATGCAAAACATCATGGATGACGCACCGCCCGAAGGCGCCATAGACGTCACTCCGGCGAACTAGTCGAAAGCCCCGTTCACTTCACCACGTGCAGCGCCAAGCGCGCAGCGGGACCTCGGTCATAGGTGAACACCTGACCGCGAACTGTGCTGAATCGACGCCACGGGCCGTTGGCAGCCGCCGACACCCGAGACATGTCCTCGGGCAGAAGACCCAAGCGATGGGCCGCATGCAGCGCCCGCATGGTGAGTCCACCCCAGCCCGGTCGAGACCAGATCTCCTCGGCCACGGTCTGCTGCGCGAACTCCGACATCCCGGCTGTGCGGCCCGAGAACTCCGCTACGGCTTCGTTGACCGACGGGACGAGGTCGCGCGCGACCGCATGCAACGGCATGTGCCAGCCATCGTCCGGCGGCAGATGGAGCACCGAAGGGATTGATCCCGGAGACACATCCACCTGCGGCAGTGCATAGAGGTTGAGCTCTCCCTCGACGGCGAGGTGAAGACAGTCCGCAAGCGCCGACAGTGCGACCACGGTGTCGACCGGGTCCTCCGGGGCCGTCGTGACGGGAATCGCCATGAAGGCGAGCACCCCCATGGGTGGCGTGGTGAAGACCCCGAGCGCGCGAGGCGTCGTGACCACCCGGGCTGCCTGGAGAGGGTCCCAGCGCAGTTGGCGGCGGGCATGGGATTCGAGCACCTGGGATTCAAGCGCGCCAAAGGCGACGCTCCCGTTCAGTGCGGCTCTCACGCCTCGAGTCTTGGGGTCCCGATCGCCGCACGCAACTCGGCCGGCAGCCGGATCGGGCGGCCAGACGCGCGGTCGATGCAGGCCATGGTCGTGGACCCCTCAGCCGACAGGTCCCCGACCTCGTCAACGATCAGGTAGGCGAAGTCGTAGGACGAGTTACCCACGCGGGTCACCCATGTCTCCACGATCACGGGGTCGGGGTGGAGAAGTAGCGGCTTACGGAACGTGAGGTTCTGATTGACCACCACCTGCGCAATGGTCCCGACCGGCAGCCCGATGGCCCGCATGAACCCCACGCGGCCTTCCTGCATGTAGTCGACGTAAACGACGTTGTTGACGTGCCCGAGCGGGTCGAGGTCGCTGAAACGGCGATGAACGGGGACTCGGACGCGCACCTAGATGGCTTCGACGTTGAAGGCGGGCGACGGGCCGATGAGCTCGATGAGGCCGCCCCAGAGGCACTCGGTGAAGCACCCCTCGGTGAGCACCGGGATCCCGTCGATCAGGACGTTGCCCGGGGGCTCCCAGGGGGCGACCACGATCGGGATGCAGGGAGCCGGCATCGGCACCCCCAGGGCGGCCGCCGTCTCAGCGATCACCATGGGATTGATCGGGGATTCACAAAGCGTGAAGGTCGGGATATTCACAAACGGGATGAAGGACAAGATGGTCGCCACGGGCAGGTCGCTGGCAAAGACGCCCAGGGGCTCGGCGATGAGGACGCTGGGCGCCAACCCGAAATCGCAGATCATGGGGGTTCCGAGAACCGCAACTGGACCTGGCATGGGGCCAGATTAACGACAGGAAGACGTGTCGGGAAGGCCGCGACAACTTTTTCGCGGCGCCCAGCCCTTGCCAGCGGGAGGCGTCTGCGGGTATCCGCAGCCCCAAAAAAGGGAGGTGGTCAAGAAGTCCATGAACGTCTATATTCCTCATACGGCTTCCCCTGGTCCACCGGCTTCATCGGTTTCAGCGGACGCCCTTCCGACCTGAAAACCGAAAGGGAAGCACATGCCCACGTACTTGTCGCCTGGCGTCTACGTCGAAGAGGTTCCCGCCGGCACCCGTCCCATCAGTGGTGTAGGCACAGCCGTCGCCGCGTTCGTTGGATTCGCAGAGCAGGGCCCGGTCAACGAGCCCACGCTGGTCACCAACTGGACGCAGTACGTCACAGCGTTCGGTGAGATCACCGAGAACTTCGCCCTGGCGAAGGCTGTCTACGGCTACTTCAACAACGGTGGTGGCCGCGCCTACATCGTGCGCCTGCCCTATGACTCCTCCGGTGGCGCGACGGCGCAGCCCGTCGCCCAGCTGAGCACCAAGGGTGACAACAGCGTGCCTGCGTTCACCGTCAAGGCCATCAACGCGGCAAGCACCGACCTGTCTGTTCAGGTTGCAGCAGCCACCGGCGACGACGCGCAGCCCGACACGTTCGACGTCAACATCCTGCAGGGCGGCAAGGTCGCTGAGTCCTACCCCGGTGTCTCAAACGCCAAGGGCCGCAACAACCTGCTCACTCAGGTCAACCAGCGGTCCAAGCTCGTTCGCCTCGAGGCGCTCGACGCACCGGCCGATTCGGTCAACGCGGGACTGGCAGACGGCACTGTCGCACTGGCCGCTCCCAAGAACCTTCCCGTGGCGACCGTGAACCCCGCGACCGTCATTGGCGACGTGGCTCAGCGCTCGGGCTTCGGTTCACTTGAGATGTACGAAGAGATCACCATGGTGATGGCACCTGACGTGGTCACCGCTCAGGTTGCCGGACTGCTGGACTTCGATGGCGTCAAGGCCATCCAGACCGCACTCATCAGCCACTGCGAGCTCATGGGCAACCGCATGGCCATCCTCGACACCCCGGCCGGCCTCAACGCCCAGCAGGCTTCCGACTGGCGCGTAAACCAGGCTGGCTTCGATTCGAAGTTCGCAGTTGCGTACTGGCCCTGGCTGCAGATCTTCGACCCGTCCGTGGGCCACAACATCTCCTTCCCGCCCAGCGGCTACATGGCTGGCATCTGGAGCCGCAACGATGACACCCGCGGTGTCTTCAAGGCTCCCGCCAACGAGGTTGTTCAGGGTGCAGTCGGCCTTGATTACAACGTCACCCGCGGCGAGATGGACATGCTCAACCCGCAGGGAGTCAACTCCATCAAGGCTTTCCCGGGACGCGGCATCCGCGTCTGGGGCGGTCGCACCCTGTCGAGCGACGCCGAGTGGCGCTACATCAACGTGCGTCGCTACTTCAACTATCTGGAGGAGTCGATCCTGCAGGGAACGCAGTGGTGCGTCTTCGAGCCCAACGACTCCCGCCTGTGGGGTCGCATTACTCGCACAATCCAGGCCTTCCTGGTCAACGAATGGCGTTCGGGTGCACTGTTTGGTGCAAGCCCGAAGGAAGCCTTCTTCGTGAAGTGCGACGGCGAGAACAACACGGCCGAGTCGATCGATGCGGGCATGGTGGTGTGCGAGATCGGTGTTGCACCGGTCAAGCCCGCTGAGTTCGTGATCTTCAAGCTCGCGCAGTTCTCCGGCGGCACTTCAGTATCCGAGTAACTCCACCAATCGACATAGCTTCCATCTAGAGAATTAAGGAGAATCACCATGGCTGCGCTAACCAATGGCGACGCTCTAACCGCGTTTTCGTTCGAGTTCACGATTGACGGCACCGTGATCCCGAACGTGGTTGAGGTCAACAACATCGAGAAGAAGACGTCGATGATGGAGACCAAGTCCATGACCCCGGACGGCAAGTACGTCCAGGCTCAGATGCTTGGCCCAAACCAGACAGGCACCTTGTCGCTCACCATCCTCAACACCGGTGACCCGACGGTCTACTCCTGGCTGATGACCGGCATCAATGGCGACTTCAAGACGGCCCGCAAGACCGGCGTCCTCACCTACAAGGACACCACCGGTTCGACCGTTCTGACCATCAACTTCAGCGATGTCATGCTCACGGGCGTTACCTTCGGTGATCTGAAGGCCGGCGGCGCGGAAGCCATCAACATGAAGATCGACATGACCTTCACGGAGCTCAGCGCTTCGTAACGCATGACCTAGGCAAGACGAGGAAGGTTTGACATGTCCACCCCGACGCTCCAGACGGCGTTCGACTTCGTACTCCCCCGCGGATACGTCGACATGAACGGCACGGTGCATCGGGAAGGCACGATGCGGCTGGCGACAGCGCGCGACGAACTGATGCCCTTGATTGATCCCAAGGTGCAGCAGCACGAGGCGTTCATGACTCTTGTGCTTCTGTCGCGCGTTGTCACCCGGCTCGGCACGCTGCCTCAGGTGGATGATCAGGTGATCGGTGGCCTGTGGGCCACGGATCTGGCTTTCCTCCAGGACCTCTACCGCCGCATCAACACCGAGGGCACGACGATCACTGAGATCACGTGCCCCCACTGCCAGGGCGCAGTTACGGTCGACCTGGCGGGTGATGCGCCGGGGGAATCCTGACGGTCGGGTCCGATCGCCTCTGGGAGGAGATCGGGTTCCTGGCCTACTACCTGCACTGGCCCCTAGACGAGTTGCTCGACCTGCCCAACGGGACGAGAGAGCGGCTTCTTGCCATCGTCTCGGGCATCAACGAAGCCTCGTCGGGAGTGTCGTGACATGGGTCTCCTTGCCCGAATCAGAGGGGCGGGCGAACGCCCGAGCACGCCTAGCCAATCGAGCCTGACCG
>JBAWXR010000076.1:0-9008 GCA_037143955.1 Actinomycetes bacterium | reverse complement strand
GCACTATCACGCAGTCGCAGGCGGCCGCACTCAAGGCAGCGCACGATGCCGCCTACGCAGCTCAGGAGGCCGCTCGCGACGCAGCCCTCAACGGGCTCGTGAGCAGTGGCACGCTTACCTCCACCCAGGCCGATGCCATCAACACGGCCATCGAAGCCAAGCAGGAGGCCAAGCAGGCCGCCCGTCAGGGAGCGCGCCAGAACGGAACACCGCCGGTTCGTCCGTCGGCACGCCCGTCGACCGCGCCGTCAGCCAGCTAACTCGACCAGCTACGGCAGTCGGTTGAGTCAGCCGGCATCGCGATACGCGAAGCCGAACAGCGTGAGGGGTGCCTGCGGGAAACCGTAGGCACCCCTACCGTGTTCCCATGTCCGCCACCATCCTCGTTGTCGACGACGAGCCGAGCGTCAATGATCTTGTCTGCGACGCCCTACGTCTGGCGGGCTACACCACGCACAGCGCCCAGCACGGTCTAGCCGCCCTTCGTCACCTTCGGGAGCATCAGGTGGACCTCGTCGTCCTCGACATCACGATGCCGCATGCGGATGGCTTCGAGGTGCTCCAGCGCATGCGCGATGCCCACGACACAACGCCGGTCATCGTGCTCACCGCTCGCCAGGAACGCGACGACACCCGCACCGGCTTCGACCTCGGCGCCGACGACTTTCTGCGCAAGCCGTTCAGCATCGAGGAGCTCATTTTGCGCGTGCGCGCCGTCCTGCGTCGCAGCATGCCCAGCGATGACATCGACGTCCTCACCGTCGGCGACATCACGGTCGATGACGGTGCACACACGGTGACGGCCGCGGGCGAATCAGTTGAACTGTCGGCCACCGAGTACCGACTCCTGGTGGTGCTGATGGAGAACGCAGGACGCGTCCTCACCAAAGAGGCACTGTTGGAGCGCGTCTGGGGACTTGCTGCGGGTGTGGAGACATCCGTCGTCGAGACCTACGTCTCGTACCTGCGGCGCAAACTTGGCGATGCCCTGATTCTGCGCACAGTCCGCGGAGTCGGCTACCAACTCATCGCACCGCCGAGCAAACCATGAGCCTTCGCACCCGCATTACCTTGCTCACGGCGTTGCTCCTACTGTTCTCCACCTCGCTGATCGGCGCCACCGCCTGCATCGCCGCCTACCGCATCAATCTGGACGTGGTGGACACATCCCTTCAAGGTGCGGTCGCCGATGCCCGCATTCGCAGTATCCAGAACCAGCGCGGTCCCAATCCGGTCCCCGAGGACGCCTACCTACCCATTGCCATCGGCGTGCTCAAACCAAATTCGCAGTCCGTCGAGATGGTGCGAGCGGCCGGAACCGGCATTAATCCTCTTCCCTTCCCCAGCGTGAACCGTGCAATGGTCGACGAGGCCCTTGTTCACCCCATCGATATTTCGGGATCCCTCACCTACCGGGTGGTCGCTCGGAGTTCACCCAATGGGCGCGACATCGTGGTGGCCGCATCACCCATTGACGACACACTGCAGGGACTGAGGTCGCTCGCTGTCGGCATCGGCATCGCGGTGCTCGTGGTTACCGCACTCGGAGCCCTGCTGTCCTGGCTGATCGTGCGTCGCACCTTTCGGCCCGTCAATGCCATGGTGGGCGCGGCCCAGTCCATTGCCGATGGCAACACCGATACCCGAGTGCCTAAGGCTTCAGCAGGTACCGAACTGGGCGAACTCTCCGAAGCGCTCAATAACATGATTGGGTCACTGGTCGATTCGGTGAACCGCGTCGAACAGTCCGAGGAGCGGTTGCGCGGCTTCGTGTCCGATGCCTCCCACGAGATCCGTACGCCGCTCACGGTGATTCGGGGGTACGTGGAGCTCCTCCTGCGCGATCCCGACGCTCGATCAGAGCTGTCGATTCGGGCCCTGGAGCGCATCGACAGCGAAAGCGCTCGTCTGGATCGTCTCGTCACGCAGCTTCTTCTGCTCGAGCGCGTTGCGACGGCACCTCAAAAGCGCGAACTGGTGAATCTTGGCGTGCTTGTGCGCACGGCATTTGAGGATCTACAGCAGTTCCAGCCCGAGCGCGCAGTGGAGATCGACGTCGACGATGTCTCCATCCCTGCCGATCAGGATGGCTGGGGCCAACTTGTCAGCAATATCGTGCAGAACCTTCAGCGCCACACGCCCAGCAATGCGGCCGTCCGCGTCTCCCTGCATCGAATCGAAGGTCGGGTCGAACTTCTGGTCGACGATGCAGGTCCCGGTATTCCACCCGAGCAGCGCGCGAGGGTCATGGATCGCTTCGGCCGCATGGGCACAGGCCCGGACGGCTTCGGACTCGGCATGAGCATCACGGCAGCCGTCGTCAGCGCACACGGCGGCACCATGGAGCTCCTGGAATCCCCGTGGGGCGGCTTGCGACTGCGCATTCGGGTTCCCGCAGAGAACTACTCGCCCGACCACACCTGATCATGCAGCGGAAGTTCGCTGTAGTGCACGATCACGGCCACCCCGGGGAACGCATCCGCGAGTGCAAGGGTGACCCGATCACGCCAGTCGTCTAGCTGGTGCACGGTGGCACTGCCGGGGAAGGTCAACGCAACATCGATGCTCACCGATCCGCCGTGGTCAACCGCGAAGACATCCACGACCTCAAATCCCTGCTCTGCCGTGGCGGTGAGCCAGCCGCGCAACCACGATTCGATTTCGTCATCGAGCTCGCTGTCCATGCGAGCTCCCGCCAGGCGGCGAGTTTCGGTGATCACATTGCGGATAGGCGTGACGATCAGCACGGCGCTAAGAATCAGGACGACGAATCCGTCCGCCACCGCCTTAATGTTGAATGACGCGTCGGTGATGACGGTGCCATCAGGGATCAACGCAACCGCACCAAGCGACACAGCGATTCCCAAACCGATCGCGGCATCCATCGCCACCGCTGTGGCTTCGACAGACAAGATTGCGCTTCCGCCCACGCGCCGCGCATTGCGTCGATGCATGAAGGCCAAGGCCGCACAGGCCACGGCAACAACAAGCCCGTAGACGGCCACGTAACCGAACTTGGGCACGGTGGACTCACCGTGCGCGAAGTACGCGACGAGCTCGGCCACGGCTTGGGCTGAAGACGCCAGCACGACACCAATCAGCAGCAGCGAACGAAACATCACGTAGAGGTTCTCTTGCGTGCCACGACCCCACGGGTTGTCCTCGTCGGGACCCAGCCGAGCGGAGCGCAGGACTCGACTGGCGATCCATGCCGTCAAGAACGCCACACCCGAGTACATGGCGTCCAGGGCCATGGCATTGGCGGATGACAGCCAGAAGACCACCAGTCCGACCACCGCGAACCCCAGCGTGGCCCACATATCGATGCGCAGGCTGCGTACCTCGATCGCAATGCGCTCCTGCGGACCCATGTGTGCAACCTATCGACGTTCCACGCATCGGAGTGCGGGCCTGGTGGAGGGGGACGAGCTGGCCTGTAAGCCGGATCCTGTGGTCGGCTTGCACCGACCGGTGATCATCCATCTGGGACTGCCGTTGCCGACAGCCTCGTGCGGTCTACCCGCAGGCATCGAGCGGGCCGCTCGCCTGCGCAGTTCGGCGTCGTTGCCTTCGCCTCACCTCTTGACCTTGCTCCGGGTGGGGTTTGCCAAGCCACCGCAGTCACCTGCGGTGCTGGTGGTCTCTTACACCACCGTTTCACCCTTACCAGGATTGCTCCTGGCGGTCTGTTCTCTGTGGCACTTTCCCGCGGGTTGCCCCGGGTGGGTGTTACCCACCACCTTGCCCTGTGGAGTCCGGACTTTCCTCGACACTTGCGTGCCGCGATCACCCGGCCAGCTCGTCCACGGTCAAGGGTACGGCTACGGTCGGCGTCGTGCTGATCCTCCTGCCACCCAGTGAGGGGAAGACCACACCAGGCAGCGGTAGGCCGTTGGCCTGGCGATCCCTCGCCTTTCCCGAGCTCACCTCCACACGCAAGCGGCTGTGTGCCGCGGTCGACCCGCACCTGGCCAAGACACATGCGGCTCCCGCCATCGAGATCTACTCCGGAGTCCTGTACGCGGCCCTCGATGCCGCGAGCTTGACCGCCACCCAGCGAGCGCGACTAGACGAGCAGGTGCTGATCTCGTCAGCACTCTTCGGTCTTCTGCGCCCCGGCGACCGCATTCCCTCCTACTCCCTTCCGGCGGCCGGCAAGGTGCGCGGGCTGGGATCACTCACGATGCTGTGGCGCGAACAGATCACCGAGATTCTGGTCTCTGCCCCCCGACCCATCCTCGATCTGCGATCAGGCGCTTACCAAGCATTCGGCACCGTGCCACACGACACCAGCGTGGTGGGCAGAGTTCTGCTCGAACGTAACGGCAAGCGCAGCGTCGTGAGCCATCACAACAAGGCCACCAAGGGACGCGCTGTGCGCGCACTCATCACAACGCGATCGCGTCACCGAACCATCGACGACATTGCCGCGACACTCGAAGCTGCCGGCATGACGTGTGAACTCAACGAGAATCGACGTGGCCCGGCCACGCTCGACATCGTCACGTACGAGCTCTAAATCGTCAGATGCCTGTCGGCGCCACGATGTGTCGCAGGTGTGCAGCCTCAGCGAACCCGAACATTGACGCATTGCCGTCAGCGAACCAGCTGAGGGTTGTCAGCGAGCACGGTGCCAATTCCATTCGATAGATGGAGTGCAGCGGTGCATCGAGCGCATCGGTGACCATGGCCTTGATGGGGGTCACGTGCGCGACCACAAGGACCGTCTGGCCAGCCGAGTCCTTCAGGATGCGATCACGGGCGGCCAGCACGCGTGCGCGCACATCATTGAACGACTCTCCACCGGGCGCGGACACGTCGGCTGACTCCAGCCACGCCTCCAGCTCGTCGGGCCACCGCTCTCTGACCTCGGCGAACGTAAGACCGTCCCATTCGCCAAAGTTGCATTCGGCAAGACCGTCATCAACGTCCACAGGCAGGTTGAGTGACGCTGATGCGATCGCTGCCGTCTGCCGAGTTCGCTGGAGGGGTGAGGACACGATGCGCTCGATACCGCCGCGCGACACGAGCTCGGCAGCAAGGGCCATCGCCTGCTCCTCACCCAACCGCGACAGTGCAGGGTCGCTACCACCCAGGCCGCTGAAGCGCTTCTCCACGCTCATCGCTGTCGCACCGTGACGCGCGAGGACCGTGACGGTGGGAGTTCCAAGATCGGCCCAGCCGACCATTCGATTTCTCGGACGCGTTGCGTCCGACATGACATTGCGCGGTCGCATGGCGTCCGCAAGGGTCGCGCGCGCCTGCTGCTCCTCGGCTTCACCGATCACGTCCATCGCAGCCGTCGTCAACGGCACCGCGACTCCCGCAGCCGCCGCGTCCAACGCAGCATTGACGAGCGCATCGGCTCGACGGTTCTGCTCGCGCGGCACCCACGTGTAACTGACCTGCGCGGGCGCGAAGGCCGCACGCGCCTGCCTGGCGAGTTCACGCATGTCGGCGTGCTTGATTTGCCAGCGCCCGCTCATTTGCTCAACGACAAGGCGGGAATCCAACCGCACTTCTACATTCGCTGAGGGGTCGAGGCTTGCCGCATGGCGAAGACCCGCAATCGCACCGCTGTACTCGGCATAGTTGTTGGTGGCCACACCCAGGTACTCCGCCAGCTGGGCGATGACCTCGCCGGTGGCCCCATCAATGACGACCGCACCGTAGGCCGACGGGCCGGGGTTGCCACGCGAGCCACCGTCGGCTTCGACGATGAAGTGTCGCGCCATCTACAGACCAGACTCGAAGGTGCGGACCAGGATGCGGCGACACTCCTCGCAACGCACGATGGCATCAGGCGCAGCTGCGCGGATGATTTCGAGCTCGTGGGGCGGAATATCGAGGTGGCAGCCTTCGCATCGTCCGCGATAAAGCTTGGCGGCGGCTACTCCGTTGTGATCAGCGCGGACCTTTTCGTACAAAGCCAGGAGATCGACGGGCAACCGGGTCGCCTTGTCGGCACGATCCGCCTCCACGTTGACGCGTTCGACGTTGATCTCGTCCAGCAGTGCGGCTACACGAACACGAAGGTCCTCGATTTCAGTAGCCACCTGGTCCCGGTCTGCCGCGAGCACGGCTACCGCCGCACGCGATCCTTCGACGCGTTCCATGATTTCTAGTTCGACGTCCTCAAGCTCGGACTGACGACGGGCGAGGGACTCCAACTCGTGCTGCAAGGACTGCAACTGCTTGGGGTCGCCAATGGAGCCCGAATCAAGCAGCTCGCGATCTCGACGACTGCGCTCACGCACCTGCTCAACGTCCATGTCGGCGCGCTTCTGGTCACGTTCCAGATCACTGGCAATGGTCTCGGCCGCCACGACCTCGTCACTGAGGCGTGCGAATCGCTTCTCCGCGTCGGCCAAGGCCGCGGACTCCGGGAGGCTGGCGACCTTGTGGCGCAGCTGCACCAATCGGGTGTCGCACTCCTGGATCTCGAGCAACCTCATCTGGTCAGCAGGATCGGCGTTCAGCGTGGACTCCTCACGTGTGCGGTCCACGGATCGGTACTGATCCGCGAAACGAGGACCTCCACCGTACTGCCGAGATCTCCTGCCAACTCCCCGGCGAGCACGGGCAGCCAGAGCCATTCGCCGGCCCAATGCGCAATGTCCAGCACTCCGCAGCCACCGGCAGCTTGGTGGTCCTGCGTGCGATGGTGCTTGAGGTCTGAGGTCACATAGGCATCGGCCACCTGCGCTGCCGCGTCCAGGAGGTCAGCGCCTGAGCCGCCGCACACCGCGACCGTGCGAACCGACGAGGCCGGATCTCCGGCGACCCGTACCCCGTGATGGGTCGCGGGGAGCACATCGGCCACGCGTTCGGCCAAGGCCTGCAAAGTGATGGGGGCCTCGAGCACACCCACGCGACCGATGCCGGTGCGCGAGCCGGGCGCGTCAGGGACAAGAGGTCGTAGCTCGCTCACGCCGATCGCCGAGGCCAGCGCATCACTGACACCCGGATCCGCATGGTCGGCGTTGGTGTGCGCGGCGTAGAGCGCGATGCCATGGGAGATCAACTGGTGAACGATCCGCCCCCGGGGGTCATCTGCCGCCACCGAGTGGGTTCCCGAAAGGAACAGCGGGTGGTGCGTGATGACCAGATCGGCCTGAACCAGCAGGGCCTCGTCCACCACCTCGATGACGGGGTCAACAGCCAGCAGAATCCGACGAACCGACGCCGCGGGTTCCCCGCACACCAGTCCCACGCTGTCCCAATGCGCAGCCAGAGCCGGCGGGTAGCGACGCTCGATCGCCTTGATCGCCGTCGCCACTGTCGCCATGTGCTGCAGGCTACCCAGCACCGGTAACCTTCCCTGGCTGGGGCCGTTAGCTCAGTTGGCTAGAGCGCCTCGTTTACACCGAGGATGTCGGGGGTTCGAGTCCCTCACGGCCCACCCTGCACCGCAAGGTCGCCGGATAACCCTCCGGCGAGGATCTAGAGAGCTGCCAGGGCTGCCGCGTAGTCGTCGGCGCTGCGCGCGTCACCGGGGCCGTTCACCACGGCCCACCGCACGATGCCGTCCTTGTCGATGACGAACGATGCCCGCGTGGCGAAACCCTTGTCGTCCAGGAATGCGCCGTATGCCTTCGAGACTTCGCCATGCGGCCAGAAGTCGCTGAGCATCGCGTGCGTGAGGTTCTCCTGCGCCGCGAATACCTTGAGGGTGTGCATGCTGTCGCACGACACGCTCAGCACCACAGTGTCGTCGTTAACAAAATCGGTGTAGCGATCGCGAATCGTGCAGAGCTCGCCGGTGCAAATGCCGGTGAAAGCGAAGGGGTAAAACATCAGGACGACGTTCTTCTTGCCGCGGTAGTCCTCGAGGGACACAGATTCGCCGTACTGGTTGCTCAACGTGAATGACGGAGCGGGCTGGCCGACTGCGACTGACATGGGGACTCCTTGCGAGGCTCTGGGGTGGCTGCCGAGCAGCCGGACGCCCGGACGCTATCGCTTGACGCGCGGAGCGACCAGCCGAGTGCCCTGCCAGGCCGATCCGGCGCTCACGGTGCTCGTCTGCTGCAAGCCGGCGGTCGGCGCCGCGTCGGCGATGTCCTCGGGTTCCACATGGCCATCACGCCCCGGCTTGGGAGTCATGAGCCATACGACACCGTGATCGGTCAGCGGATGAAGTGCGTCGACGAGGGCATCCACCAGATCGCCGTCGTCCTCGCGCCACCACAGGAGCACGACGTCAACCACGTCGTCGTAATCCTCGTCTTCGAGACTGCTGCCCACGATCTCCTCAATGGCAGCACGCAGGTCTTCGTCAACGTCGACGTCATAACCCAATTCCTGGACCGTGAGCCCAGACTCCAAGCCCAATCGGTTCGCCCGCTCGCGAGCGTCACCGTCTGCCGAGCCGGTCACATCACTCCCTCGTCTCGCCCATCAGGCCATGCACGTAGGCCATCTGGCCATGCACGTAGGCGTAGTCCACCGGACGCGAGGACCCAACGCAACCCACAACGCCGAATTGCGCCAAGATGGTGCCTGCACACCCCCAGGCGGAAGACCTCCGCCGCTCAGAAGGAGGCGGGCGATCCCCGCCGGAAGAAGGCAGCCGTCGTGAGTGCAGCGCGTGACCGGGAATCCCTGCTGGCGGGTGGCTTGCCCACCCAGTACGTCGATGTAGACCCCGATGAGACGTCAGAGTGGGTCGGCTCGCTGGACGACGTAGTCGAGCGCGAAGGCAATGGCCGAGCCCGCTACCTCATGCTGCAGTTGCTGCGCCGCGCGGCCGAACTCAATGTCGGTGTGCCGAGCCTGCGCAGCACCGACTACATCAACACCATCCCCCCGGACCGCGAACCGGTGTTCCCGGGCAACGAGCCCACCGAGCACCGCATCCGTCAGATCATTCGCTGGAACGCGGCGATGATGGTCCATCGCGCGCAGCGTCCAGGCGTCGGCGTCGGCGGCCATATCTCGTCCTACGCATCCTCGGCCGGCCTCTACGAGGTCGGGTTCAACCACTTCTTCCGCGGGCCCGACCATCC
>JBAWXR010000075.1:0-9042 GCA_037143955.1 Actinomycetes bacterium | reverse complement strand
GATGTGCGCGGAATCAGTGAGACCGAGGTGGCCGCCCTCGTCGCTGGGCAGCCCTATGACTCTCTGGCTGATGCCTGGAACCGCAGTGGCATGTCACGCCCAACAGCGGAACGACTCGTCATGACGGGCGCCTTCGATGCGCTGTACAACCTGGATCGCCCGGTGCGCGTGCGTGGGCGCCTTACCCGCCGCGACCTATTACTCCAGATTGCCGACCTTGAGCGCACCACGCGAGGCACCAGTCGCGGTGGCTCGCGAGGATCAGCCGAGCACGCACAGATGGCACTGTCGCTGGACCTGCTGCATGATCCGACGGTGGCATCGGGCTTGCCCGAGCTCACCGCGGCCGAACGAGTGCGCGCCGAACTCGATGTACTCGGCATGGATGTCAGCCACCACCTGATGGACTTCTACTCCGACCTGTTGACCGCCATGCACCAAGGCGGACTGCCGGTCACCCGGTCGCGCGATCTACTCTCGCGTCGCTCGCGCAGTGAAGTACTGGTCGCCGGAGTCAAGGTCGCCACCCAGACCCCGCCAGTGCGCAGTGGACGACGCGTCATCTTTCTCACCCTTGACGATTCCACCGGCCCGGTCGATGCCACGTTCTTCCCGGATGCACAGGGCCCCTATGCGGCAACACTGTTCTCGTCCTGGCTGCTTCTGGTTCGTGGTGAAACTCGCCGCACCGGTCCGCGCGGCATCTCCTTGCGCGCCACCGGCTGCTGGGAACTCAGTGCTGTGCGGCAGGCGTGGCTTGACGGTGGTCTGCCAGCTCTCCTGGAGATGCTCAATCCACCTGTCGATGATCCGGCTGATGCGTCGGAACCTGGCGAGCCAGAGCCTGGCGAACCCACGCGCCGTCGAGTGCTCGTACATGCCAGCGGCTTCCGGCAATCCCCGTACGCCGATGTAGCCCCAGCCGGGCCCACGACCAAGTTGTGGCACTCCAGTCCGGGCAGTAGCGGCAGATGACCGTAAGAATGATGACCATAGAAATGATGACCGTAAAGATGTGCATCATCATCCCGACGAGGGAAGGCCCAAGGTGAGTCGCAGTCAGGTGCGTCGACCGACCGGTCACCTTGGTTTGGGTGGCGACGATGCCGGCTGCACAATTCTGCACGTCGATATGGACGCCTTCTATGCGTCCGTCTCGCTGCGCAATCATCCAGAACTCCAGGGCACACCCGTCATCGTTGGTGGTGGTGGCACTCGTGGTGTCGTCCTGTCGGCGACCTACGAAGCGCGCGCTCTCGGAGTGCACTCCGCCATGCCAATGTCACGAGCGCGACGTGTCGCCCCCCATGCGGTCATCCTCGAACCCGACCATCGCATGTACGCCCAGGTCAGTCGCAATGTGATGGCACTGTTCAGCTCCATCACGCCGCTGGTCGAGCCGCTCAGTCTCGACGAAGCCTTCCTCGATATTTCTGGGGCGCTGCGCCGACTTGGTGCGCCAGCCGCCATTGGCGAACTCATTCGTGCGCGCGTTCATGATGAACAGCAGATCACCTGTTCGGTCGGTGTAGCGACAACCAAGTTCGTGGCCAAACTCGCGTCCACACGGGCCAAGCCCGACGGCATGCTCATCGTCCCTGCGGGAAAGGTCATCGAGTTCTTGCACCCATTGCCCGTCGGAGCGCTGTGGGGTGTGGGGGAGCGCACCGAAGAGCAACTCACGCGACTGGGACTGCGCACGGTTGCCGACCTCGCCAATACGCCCGTGTCCACCTTGAAACGAGCTCTAGGTCCTGCGGCAGGTCAGCATCTGCACGACCTCTCGTGGGGTCGAGATGATCGCTCGGTCACACCACATGAGCCAGACAAAAGTATGGGCAACGAGACAACGTTCCCGCACGACATTGATGATCCCGACGTCATCCATGCCTACCTGCTGCAGCTGTCGGACCAAGTTGCGGGGCGACTGCGTTCAGCCGGCTATGTCGGCCGGACCATCGCGCTCAAGATCCGCTTCAGCGACTTCAGCACGATAAGTCGATCGCGGACACTGTCGCATCCCACCGATGTGGGCAAGGAGATCTACGACACCGCCCGCGGGCTCTACGACGCCCTCGGCCTCCAACGGGTCCGAATCCGTCTGGTCGGCGTCCGCGTCGAGGGCCTCGCCGGGGCCGACGGTGCCCCGGCCCAGCTACTCCTGGGCGAGCCCGACCACGGCCGACGCGACGCCGAGGTAGCCATCGACGGCCTGCGCGCCAGGTTCGGCGATGCGGCCGTACGGTCCGCCCGCCTCGTGGATCCGATCCGAAAGGACCCCGGCGAGTAGCTGCCAACAGCCCGCTCGGCCCCGTGGCCCCTGCTCACAGAGAACCCCGGTCGAACACGTATGACGGCTCCGGTTCCCTAATGGGACGAACCGGCTTATCCTTAGCCCACAGTCCGAAGGCGAATGGAGGGGTCATGCCGCTGTCAGAGCACGAGCAGCGCCTGCTTGAGCAGATGGAGCGGGCCCTGTACGCCGAAGACCCCAAGTTCGCCTCCAGTCTTCGCTCCACGTCGGCTTCGCGCGCGACCCGCGGCCGTGCGGCACTCGGTGTGCTCGGTGTTCTCGCGGGACTCGCACTTCTCCTCGCCGGTGTCGCCACCATGATCACCGCCCTGGGTGTCGCGGGCTTCGTCCTGATGCTCGTCGGAGCCGTAGGTATCTACTCGGCGATCCGCAGTACACCGGCGGCTGCATCGACCGATGAAACTGCAGCTCCCGCGTCCGACACTCGCAAGACTGACGGATTCATGAACCGCCTCGAAGATCGCTGGCGTCGTCGTGCTGACGAGGACCCGCGGGCGTAGTCGCTGCGTCGACTCCGGCCATGCGCGAGAATGGCCCCATGTCCCAACCCGAGTCGGCACCCCGACCCGAAGTAGTTCTTGTCACGCGCCCCACAGCGGACCAGCCAGCCCCCACGAGCCCAGCGCACGTTTTGCGCGCCGTGATTTCGCACAGCATTGGACTGGCCACCTTCACCATTACGACTGCGGCAAGCATCACCCAGCAGGCGGTCAGCGCTGCCGCGTCCAGCGGCACCCACGTTGCCCAGCGAGGGATGTCTGTTGTCGTCGATCCCATCCTCGATGCGGTCGTGCCCCGCGTCGCTGACGCAGTCCTTGACCGCCTGGATCTGACACAGATTGTGCTCGATCACGTCGACGTGGATGCGATTGTCGCCAAGGCAGACATCGAGGCTGTCATTGATCGTGTGCCGATAGTTCCCATCGCTGACTACGTCATTGATGAAATCGACCTGCCGCAGATCATTCGTCAGTCCACTGGCGGCGTTGCCACCGATGCGATCAATTCCGTCCGAGTGCAAACATTCGGTGCAGATCAATGGGTGTCGCGACTTACCGATGCGATCGTCCGCCGCCGCCAGCGCAACGTGCACGCTCCGGGCGACCGTGAGTCGCACGAAGAGATGACCCACGAGTCGCCGGAAGAACAGATGACATGACAAGTTTTCGCGACTATCAGGACAGGCGTCAGCGTGACGTGACCGAGATGCGCATGGAAGTGCTACCTCTGGGTGCGCGCGAATTCCAAGGAGATCGCGCTGGCCTCATCACCCGCCTCGCGGCAGGGGTGATCGACGTTGTGGCGATCTTCCTGGTTGTCCTGGGGGTGGCTGTTGTCGGATGGATGTTGTCTTTCATCGTGAGTCCGCTGAATCCCTTGGCCACGACGGCTGACGGCATGCGCCGATTGCCACCGGTTCTTGTCCTGGTCCTGATCGGCTACGCCTTGGCCTGGTTGTACTTCATGATCTGTTGGGCCACGTCAGGCCGGACCATCGGGAACCTCGTGATGGGCCTGCGCGTCATCAACTTCAAGGGCAGTCGACTTCGTTGGCCGACTGCTGCGCTGCGTTCGGTTTTCGTCGTGGTGTTCCCGGTCGGCCTTGCGTGGGTCGTCGTGAGCGGCGCGAATCGTTCGGTGCAGGATCTGGTCTTGCGCACGAACGTCACGTACGACTGGGTGGTCGGGGTGCCAACCCTGGCCCGGATTCTGGGGAGAAATCGTGATGCACAGCAAAAGTAGAGCCAAGCTGATCACCATCAGTGTGGGTGCCTTGACCGCTGGCGCATTGGCGTGCGCGGCTGCAACGCCGGCACTCGCGGCCGACTCCAATTTCGAAGCGAAAGTACCGACATGGGGAGAAGCGGCCAGCGCGCTGGGCACGGCGGGCTCTCTGTGGCAGCCCGGCTATACCGCGCGCCTGAAGCAGTCAGGGGACATCTGGGTGCTCGCCAACAACCTGACCTTCAGCAACGGCACAGTGACGTCGGGCGAGACAAATGCCTCGGGCCAATACGGCACGAACAAGCGGGGATTCAGGCTCTACGAGAAGTGGGCCAACACCGGCTGGGCGGCCGATCCGGCACCGTCGTGGCAGACCGCTCGAGTCGGGACCGTGAAGATCACCCTCGGACCCAAAGGCACCAGCGTCACGGTGCCGGCCACTGTGTCTGCCAACTGCTACAGGGCTAAGCCCGACAAGAACTTCAACATCCCCGAGCAGCCCAAGGGATTTCACTGCAGCACGTCCGATGTCCTTCGGTACGGCGGGATCCTGCAGATGACCGCGAAACCACCGTCACAAATGACCGCTCCGGGAAACACCACGATCAGAATCGAGACAGCCGGACTGACGTACGACCAGCTTGTGTCGATCGCATCAAGCCTGACGCAGGCGGCCGCCGGGATGGATAACGCGACCGGCAGCGCGCAGATGCGCGCCCTGTGCCAACAGATGGTCGACGGCAAGATGACGCCAGCTCAGGCCGATGCGCTGGCGAAGGCCAATGGCTACTCCACGCGCGTCGGCACGGTGGATGGCGTACCCCAGGCGGTGACGATGGATTTCCGCACCGACCGCTTCACGCTGTCGGTGACAAAGAACGCTGTCGTCTCCTGTACGTACGGCTAACCACGAGACCCACCACCGCACCGGTTGTGCCTAGCAGTATCAGCAACACCAGCGCTGCGCCGGCGATGGGCAAGGCAAGGTTGACCGTAGTCGGGTGAGTGATCGTGACGCTCACCATGGACATGTCCACCTGCTGGGCAAGGTACGACCGCTGGCTGGTGAGTGAGTCGAGATCGGCTTGACGGCTCGCGAGCTGGCCTTCGGCGGCGAGCAGGTCGCTGACATTGGCGGCATTGGACATGAGTTGGCGCAGTCGATCAATGCTGGCCGTGAGGGATGAGATCCGCGCGTCCAGATCCACCTTTTGCGATGTGACGTCATAGGCACTGGTGCTGAGGGAGACAACAGTCCCAAGTGCCGACGCTGATGTCAGAAATGCATCAAGGGACGCGGCAGGTACCTGGCCGGAGATTGTCGACTGCGCAGAATCCTGTGCCATCTGCGAGTCCTCGGATGTCACAGCGCCGTGTTCGCGAGCGAAGAGTGCCTTGAGCTGCATCGCAGCCTTAGTGATGTCATCGGCTGTCAAGGCCAATGAGGCCGTGCGCACAATCTGGAGTTGGTTGTTGGAGACAGCGCTCTTGGCTAGGTCTGGAGAAGTAGCTCCGGCGACAGCGGGCGCACCCTGAGCGTCCATGGCGAGAGATGACTCGGCCCCGGTACCAGTGCCGGTGCCGGAGCACGCGGCGAACAGGAGGCTGCCGGCCAGGGCGCATCCCACGAGGGCTGTGCGGTGGGATCGAGGTGAGATGCGCATAGGTCCTCCTAGGGGATTTCCGCTACGACGCCGGCGATGCGGGCGCTGGTTCCGCTCGCGGCGGGACCGTTAGCGAAGCGTGATGAGATGAAGCCCCTGGGTTGCGCGGGTACACGCGACGTAAATGTCCGAGCCGCGACTGGCCTGTTTGCTCACTGCCGGCGCATCGATGACGAACACTTCGTCAAACTCCAGGCCCTTGGTGTCTCTGGCGGTGAGAATGGCGATCGGAGCATCGAGTGCATCGTCGCCAAAGCCGAATCGCGGGCTGATGGTGGACAACTGCGCGGACCACTGGTCCACCTGAGCATCAGGCACGATGACTCCGATACGTCCCGGCTCGCGTGCCGAGCACTCCAGAATCGCAGCAGCGATCTCTTCAATCGTTCCCGATATTTCTTCGGTGGGCTCTCCGTCACGGATGGGTTGAAGTTCTGGTGCACTGCCGCCCGACTGAACCAACCACTGTGTGGCCGTGGCGGCGGTCTGTCGAGTGATGCGATAGGTCACCGTCAATTTGTGCAGATCCAATTTTTCGCGGGCCCAGCCGAGAGCTTCCTCCCAGTCGCGCGCCCCGGCCGGGTGCGTGGTTTGGTTGAGGTCGCCCACAATGGTCATGGACTTGCGAGAACATCGTCGGGCCAATGCGTGCCAGGCCATGCGTGAGAGTTCCTGAGCCTCGTCGACGACGACGTGGCCGTACACCCAGTCACGATCATTGACGGCGCGTTCCGCAAGAGTGCCGAGCGATCGCGTGCGGCCGTCATCGGACGATAACTCCTCGGGATCATCGGCATCTCGAGCCGCAGCGCCGCGCGCTGGTGACACCCACGGACCCAGTCGATCGGCAGCCTCATCGAGAAGCGGGACATCATCGATGGTCCACGGTGCATCAGGGGAGCGAAGAAGCTTCGCTTGCTCGCCTTTGGACAGGATGCCTTCGGCTGCTGCACTCAAGGCATCGGCATCGCAGAGCAAGCCGCTGACAATGCGCTCAGGCGTGGTGGGCAGCCACATGAGGTTGAGAGTGCGACGGACATTCACGTCGTCGACAAGATCCACAAGTATGTCGTGGAGGAAGTCTGGATCCGACGGATCTTCTTGCCGTTGCACTGCGCGATCACGGCACAGGAAATCGAGCACCTTGCGCAGGAAAGGCTCGCGGTTGGCGTGGAACGAACCCTGACGAGGGACGCTTCGGCGTGCCTGCTCGAGTTGGTCTGCCGTGATACGCACTGTCGAGCCATCCTCGAGAGTGATGGTGACGGCTTTGGTGGGGATGCGCTGTCGGCGTGCGACCGCGTTGGCGATGACCTTGACCATGCGAATGTCACCCTTGATCGCGGCGACGTCCGGTTGCTCAATCAACGATGTTGAGACTGCTGGATACAGCTGGCCGGGCGTGAGCAGGACGACGTCGGTCTCGCCCAAGCTTGGCAACACTTGATCGATGTAGCGCAGGAACGTGGTGGATGGCCCGACCACCAGCACGCCGTCCTTGGCGAGACGCTCACGGTGCGTGTAGAGCAACCATGCAGCGCGGTGGAGAGCGACCACCGTCTTGCCTGTGCCGGGGCCGCCCTGCACGACGGTGATCTGATTGAGGGGGCTTCGCACGATGCGGTCCTGATCAGCCGCGATCGTCGCGACGATGTCGCCCATGCGACCGTCGCGCGGAGCGTTGACGGCGTCCTTGGCCGCGCCATGAGACGGAGCGACGGGATCGGTCAGATCTTCGTCTTCGAGGTGCGTCACTGTGCGATCGCGCGTAATGATGCGACGTCTCTTGTCGACGTCCATGGGCTCAACCCCGGTCGCCTGGTAGAAACCGGCCGCCTGCGGCGCACGCCAGTCCAGGAGCAATGGCTCACCGGCGTCATCACGCAATCCGATGCGCCCGATGTGACGACTGACACCGTCATTGAGGTATAGGCGGCCGAAGCACAGCCGGGTGGCTGCAGCGCGCGCGGACGTGACCTGCTGGACGAGGTTGTCATAGAGGGCTTGTTTCTCTAACTCGTCCTGTCCGGTGCCGGTCCCGGGCTGCACCCCGATGGCAGACATGCGCGCCTGAAGGTGGCGAGTGAGTTCATCGAGCCGGGAGTAGCAGGCATCGACATGCCGCTGCTCTTCGGCGATGCCGTCCACGCGTCTCCGTTCGGTCGACTCCGGAAGGCGCAACAGTCTGCCACCCGTGCACAGGCAGGGCCACCGGGGGTCGTGTGTCCACAGATGGCGCTGCCCGGTCGCGGTTGTCGGCCCCACTGACCTACTTTTGCGGTGCTCGCATCGGGGGAAGCGAGTGGTTCGCACCGAGTGATGGGCCGCGGGGGACGACCGGGTCCCACGCTCGATGCGGCGGGGCGGGGTGCACTGTCGACAGGCCTCGCATTCGACAGTGCACGCCGACCCCGGTGAAAAGGGCTGGATCAGGAGCGCGAGGGCGACGGGCTGGGAGAGCCGGGGGCAGTGGCGGTGCCGATCGAGGCGAGGATCTGTTTCTCGCGGGTCACGCTGGCCAGGGGGATCCACACCTGACCGGGCTTCAAGGGCATGGGCTGTCCACCGGACAACGTGTACGTCGTGTGTGCGGATGCCGTTGGTCGCGACCAGGTGACGTCGAACGCGAGTCCGTCGCGCAGGATGACGCCGGTGCCTGACCCCACGACTTCTGCGCGAGGTGTGATGCCACCAAATTTGTCATGGAAGACCGAGTCCGGCGTGTTGACGAATTGGATGATCACCGAGGATGCGTGCTGTCGTCCGGATTCCTCTTCCGCTCCGGCGAAACTTCCGTTGAGCTTGATCTCGTACAACCCCGTCGTGGTGTTGTAGTTGAACGTCGCCGACGACGATGGCCACACAACTCGGGCGTGAGTGGCAGGGCGTCCTCCCGGGGGCGGCAGCGGCGAGAACGTCAGCCCGATATCTGTTGCCGTACTCGCTTCAGGTGCGCGCGTAAGTGCGACGGTCCCATCAAGAAACAGGTTGTACGGAGCACGGCGCGACTTATCTCGGGTAAATCCCTTGCCGGCGACAGTCGGGGAAACCAGATTGATAGGTGCGGCTTGAAGCACCGGATACATGAGGTGCTGGGCCCCGGAAAATGCCAGCGCTGGTTCGCCGAATTGTGCTGCGAGATCAATGTCGGTGATGCGGGCCGAGCGCACGGGTCCGATGCGTGTGGGAATGGTGCTGCTGAACACGGCGGCGATGCGCGTCATTCCATATTCGACCGGCTCTAAATAGACGAGGTCCGCGGCCGTGAGCCCCGCATGTGGCTGCGCATACGTGGTGTTGTCCATCTTGACCAGCAGCACGGGCTGATCCGGCTGGGTG
>JBAWXR010000074.1:0-9059 GCA_037143955.1 Actinomycetes bacterium | reverse complement strand
CCTGACCTGCACCCACGATGTCGACGATGCGGTCGCCAGCTATGACGATGTCGACTGGATCCCCGCCCAATGGCCGCACGCCGGTCAATACGAGCCCACTCATGCTGCACCCTCCGTGGAGCCACCGAGCATCAGGTACAGGACGGCCATGCGCACGGAGACACCGTTGGTCACCTGATCCACCATGACGGATCGATCGTCGTCTGCCACGTCGGCACTGATCTCCATTCCTCTATTCATCGGCCCCGGATGCATGACTATCGCGTGCTCAGGAAGTCGTCCCATGCGATCGCGATCCAAGCCATAACGACGGCTGTACTCGCGTGATGACGGGAAATAGGCCGCCTGCATGCGTTCGCCTTGAACTCGCAGCATCATGACCGCATCGCTGGTGGGTAGAACCGAATCGATGTCGTAGGTGAATGTGCACGGCCACGTCTCGACACCCGTGGGCAGCAGGGTGGGAGGTGCGACCAGCGTGACGTCGGCCCCCAACGTCGACAGGAGCAGCACATTTGAGCGTGCGACTCGACTGTGGAGCACATCCCCCACGATTGTCACGCGTAGGCCGTCAAGGTCACCTGACCCTTGACGCAAACGCTCGCGCAACGTGTACGCGTCGAGCAGGGCCTGCGTCGGGTGCTCGTGCGTACCATCACCGGCATTGACCACACTGCCATGAATCCATCCTGCGTTGGCCAGTCGGTGCGGTGCTCCTGAAGCAGGGTGGCGAATGACGACGGCGTCCGCACCCATGGCCTCCAGGGTCAATGCGGTGTCCTTGAGGCTCTCTCCCTTAGACACGCTCGAGCCCTTGGCCGCAAAGTTGATGACGTCGGCAGATAGCCGTTTGGCGGCAATTTCAAAGGAAATGCGGGTACGAGTGGAATCCTCGAAAAAGAGATTCACCACCGTGCGTCCCCGCAGGGTCGGCAACTTCTTGACGGACCGATCCGTCAGGGTCGCCAACTCTGCTGCGGTATCCAGAACACGCATGGCTTCTTTGGCATCAAGGTCGGCAGCCGACAACAGATGTCTCACGCCACACCACCCATGATCGTGACGCCGTCAAAGCCGTCCACCTCGCGAAGGCGAACAGACACCTTCTCGTCGGTCGACGTGGGCAGGTTCTTCCCGACGAAGTCAGGGCGGATCGGAAGTTCGCGGTGCCCACGATCCACGAGAACGGCAAGCTGAATAGCGCGCGGGCGCCCAAAGTCACTGACCGCATCAAGTGCGGCGCGGATGGTGCGTCCGCTGTAGAGGACGTCGTCGACGAGGACGACGGTTGCGCCTTCGACTCCGCGCGTCGGAATATCTGTCGGTTCGAGAGCTCGAGCAGGGCGCAGTCGTAGATCATCGCGGTACATCGTGATGTCGAGGGATCC
This sequence comes from Actinomycetes bacterium, assembly GCA_037143955.1. GTDB lineage: Bacteria > Actinomycetota > Actinomycetes > S36-B12 > S36-B12 > JBAWXR01. The sequence continues at coordinate 7,671 of JBAWXR010000074.1, read as the reverse complement.
CAGGGGCACGAGACCTCCGTCGATGCGCTCCAACTGCGCGGCTATCCGAGCCGCAAGCGGGAGTCCGCGAGATGGAATGCCGAGCAGAACGAGGTTCGATATTCCTTTGTTTCTTTCGACGATCTCGTGGGCAATGCGCGTAATGGCACGAGAAATATCGTTCTCGTCGAGAACCGTGCGGGCATCGCCCGAGGTCAGAGCAGCGTCCATAGAGGACCCCCTTCCCCGCCTCACAGGACGGGCTTAAAGGAACACCCGCACCCTAGCCGAGCAGACAATGCTCGTTGCCCGCCGCGCCCGGGTGTGACAGGAGTGACGGCCACACGCGCGCCCTGTCACTGGCGTGCCTCACACGCAGGAACTACACGCCAGAGCCGGGTCCCGCGGAGCCGATGCGGTGCACCCGCATGCCATTGGTGGTGCCCGGCACGCCCGGCGGCACTCCACCGATGATCACCACTCGATCGCCATGCGTGGCGCGCCCGATATCCAGCAGCGCCCGATCCACCTGAGTGACCATGTCATCGGTGTGCGACACGGCCGGGACGAGAAAGGTTTCGACACCCCACGTCAGACACAGCTGACTGCGCACACGGGCGTTGGGCGTGAAAGCCAAGATCGGCACGTTTGGGCGCCAGCGCGCCGCCAGCCGCGCCGAACTTCCCGTCTCGGTGAAGGCAATGAGGTGCGTGGCATGCACTCCGCGCGCGACATCGACCGCCGCATGGGTCACCGCGCGAGCAGTGGATCCCACATAAGCATCCGACAGCACCGGAAGTTGATCGAGGGCCTCCTGCTCAACGTGGCCAATGATGCGCGCCATGGTCTCGACCACCAGCGAAGGGTGATCGCCGACGCTTGTCTCGCCCGAGAGCATCAGCGCATCCGCGCCGTCGAGCACCGCGTTGGCCACGTCGCTGGCCTCTGCTCGGGTGGGCCGTGTGGCAGTTATCATGGAGTCCAGCATTTGCGTGGCGACGATCACGGGCTTTCCGGCCTCACGCGCGAGATGAATCGCTCGCTTCTGCACCAGCGGCACCTGCTCGAGTGGCAGCTCAACACCGAGATCTCCGCGCGCAACCATGATTCCGTCAAATGCAGCGATGATGCTCTCGAGATTCTCGACCGCCTGCGGCTTTTCGATCTTGGCCAGAACTGGCAGGCGCACGCCTTCTTCATCCATGATGCGATGCACATCAGCGATGTCCGCCGCTGATCGAACAAAGCTCAGCGCAATGAGGTCGGCCCCGGTGCGAAGCGCCCACCGGAGGTCATCCTTGTCCTTGTCGGACATGGCCGGCACGCTGACGGCAACGCCCGGCAGATTGAAACCCTTGTTGTCGGACACCCGACCGCCCTCGATCACCTTCGTGTACACGCGGGGACCATCAACCTTGGTGACCATGAGTTCAATGCGGCCGTCATCGACGAGAACGAGATCACCAGGCGTGACATCTTGCGGCAGCCCTGCATGTGTCGTGGAGACCATGACCGCGTCTCCGGGAACATCGTCGGTCGTCACGATGAATTCGGCCCCTGGCTCCAGGAGTACCGGGCCATTGGCAAAACGGCCGAGTCTGATCTTGGGGCCTTGGAGATCCACCAGGATTCCTACGCCTCGCCCCACCGTGTCGGAAGCGGCTCGCACACGTGCGTAGGTCTCCAAATGCACGCTGTGACCACCGTGGGACAGATTGAGGCGCGCGATGTCCATACCGGACTCCACGAGCGCGATGATGGCTTCAGCCGACGACGTCGCAGGTCCGAGCGTGGCAACAATTTTGGCGCGGCGCATGGCAACACCTTACCCGTAAGCGGTTGCAGCGAGGTGGACCAGCGGTGTCACGCAGACGTCGAATGCTCAGACGACCAGTGGCTTGGCCGATGCGGGGATCGGTGCCGGCAGACTGGTGTGACCGGTCAGGTAAGCATCCACCGAAGCCGCGGCGGAACGACCCTCGGCGATAGCCCACACGATGAGTGACTGTCCACGGCCCGCGTCGCCCGCAACAAAGACTCCATCAACACTGGATCGGTACTGGTCGTCCCGCTTGATGGCACCGCGATCGGTGAGTTCGACACCCAGCTGCTCGATTAGGCCCCCGCGCTCGGGACCCACGAAGCCCATCGCCAGAAAAACGAAGTCGGCTGGGATCTCGCGCTGCGAACCTTCACGCGGCCGGAACCCTCCGTCATGCTGCTCGACCTCGACGATCTGCAACCCCCGCAGGCTTCCCGCACCGTCATCCAGGAACTTCTCGGTGGAGACCGAGAACACGCGATCTCCACCTTCCTCATGTGCGCTGGCCGTTCGATAGACCATCGGATAGGTGGGCCATGGTTGCGACCCAGGGCGCGAGTTCGGCGGGGTCGGCAGGATCTCCAGCTGAGTCACAGACGCAGCACCCTGGCGGTGTGCGGTCCCCAAACAGTCTGCACCGGTGTCACCTCCGCCGATAATCACCACATGCTTGCCATGCACGTCGATGGGTGACTGCTCAAGATCTCCCTCCTGCACACGGTTGGCGAGCGGCAGGTACTCCATCGCCTGGTAAATCCCGGAGAGTCCACGGCCTTCGGCAGGGAGCTCCCGCCAGTCCGTGGAACCGACGGCGATGACCACTGCGTCATAGCGTTGGCGTAGATCTTCGCCCGTGACGTCCATGCCCACATCGACGCCGGCGCGGAACTTCACACCCTCCGCCTCCATTTGAGCCAAGCGGCGCTCCAGATGGCGCTTCTCCATTTTGAATTCGGGAATGCCATAGCGGAGCAACCCGCCAATACGATCTGCGCGCTCATAGACGGCGACGGTGTGACCGGCGCGCGCAAGCTGCTGCGCAGCGGCGAGGCCCGCCGGACCAGAGCCGATGACCGCAACGGTCTTGCCCGAAAGGCGAGTGGGCGGCTGGGGGGTGACCCAGCCCTCATCCCAAGCTCGATCAATGATGGAAACCTCGACCTGCTTGATGGTGACCGGATCCGCGTTGATTCCCAGAACGCAGGCGGTCTCGCACGGTGCAGGACACAGTCGACCCGTAAACTCAGGGAAATTATTTGTTGCGTGCAGGCGCTCAATGGCGTCTTGCCAGTCACCTTCCCAGACAAGCGAGTTCCACTCGGGGATCAGATTGCCCAATGGACATCCGTTGTGACAAAAGGGGATACCGCAATCCATGCATCGGCCCGCTTGCGTCTCCAACTGCTGGTCCGGAAATTCTTCATAGACCTCGCGCCAGTCTTGAAGTCGGATATCTACGGGACGACGCGTCGGCAGTTCGCGTCCGGACTTGAGAAAACCACGTGGATCAGCCATTGAGGGCCCCCATCACTGCAGCCATCGGATCCAGTCCCTTCTCGATGGCGTCAGCACGCAGCTGCAACACCCTCTTGTAATCCTTCGGCATGACCTTTATGAAACGCGTCGCAGCACTCGGCCAATCGACCAGCAGTTCTTCCGCGCGCGATGACTGGGTTTCTTCGACATGACGCCGAAGGAGCTCGCGCACGGATTCGACATCAGCCGCATCAAGCGCATCGAGATCAATCATCTCCGGGTTGACGCGACCCACCTGCAGGTCAAGCACGTAGGCCTGCCCACCGCTCATTCCTGCACCTAGGTTGCGGCCGTGCGTACCCAGGATGAGCACGGTGCCCCCGGTCATGTACTCCAGTGCGTGGTCACCCACTCCTTCCACGACCGCGGTCGCTCCGGAATTGCGGACACAGAAGCGCTCACCAACGCGACCGCGAAGGAAGATTTCTCCGCTTGTCGCTCCGTAGCCGATGACGTTGCCGGCGATGATGTTGTCCTCTGCCAGGAAGCTGGCTGCACGATCTGGGCGCACGACGATTCGCCCACCCGACAGACCCTTGCCCACGTAGTCGTTCGCATCTCCTTCGAGGCGTAGCGTGATGCCCGACGGCACGAAGGCACCGAACGACTGCCCCGCCGAACCCATAAAGGTCAGGTCGATGGTCCCGTCGGGAAGCCCCGATCCTCCATGGCGACGTGTGACCTCAGAGCCGAGCATCGTGCCAACCGTGCGATTGACATTGCGGATCTTCAGGTTGGCCCGCACCGGCTCAGCTGTTTCCAACGCCGACTCACAGAGCTCGATGAGTTGAACATCCAGCGCGTGCTCAAGGCCGTGGTCCTGGTCGAGCATCTTGCGACGCGGGGTGCCCTCCGGCAATGCGGGTACATGAAGGATGGGCGTCAGATCCATGCCACGCGCCTTCCAGTGATCCACCGCGCGCGCCACATCCAGCACCTCAGCGTGGCCGATGGCGTCATCGAGCGACCGGAAGCCCAAAGACGCGAGGATCTCACGAACCTCCTGGGCGATGTACTCAAAGAACGTCTCGACGAACTCGGGCTGCCCGGAGAACCGATCGCGTAGGACCGGGTTCTGCGTTGCGACACCCACGGGGCAGGTGTCCAGGTGACACACCCGCATCATGACGCAACCCATGACGACCAGCGGCGCGGTCGCAAAGCCGTACTCCTCAGCTCCTAGGAGAGCTGCAATCACGACATCGCGACCTGTCTTGAGCTGGCCGTCGGTTTGGACGACGACACGATCGCGGAGTCGATTGAGCAGCAGAGTCTGCTGCGTCTCCGCAAGTCCGAGCTCCCATGGAGCACCCGCGTGCTTGAGCGATGTCAACGGTGATGCACCCGTACCGCCATCGTGCCCGGAGATGAGCACGACGTCAGCATGTGCCTTGGCCACGCCTGCTGCGACGGTGCCGACACCCACCTCAGACACGAGCTTCACGTGTACGCGGGCTCGCGGGTTGGCGTTCTTGAGGTCATGGATCAGTTGCGCGAGGTCTTCGATCGAGTAGATGTCGTGATGCGGCGGCGGGGAAATCAGCCCCACGCCGGGGGTTGAGTGCCGAGTCTTGGCCACCCACGGATAGACCTTGTGTCCGGGAAGCTGGCCACCTTCGCCCGGCTTGGCGCCCTGCGCCATCTTGATCTGAATGTCATCACTGTTCACCAGATACTCGCTGGTGACACCAAAACGCCCTGACGCCACCTGCTTGATTGCTGAACGCTTCGAATCACCGTTAGCCATCGGGAGGAATCTCTCGGGATCCTCACCACCCTCACCCGTGTTGGACTTTGCACCAATGCGGTTCATGGCGATCGCCAGGGTCTCGTGCGCCTCCTGCGAAATGGAGCCGTACGACATCGCGCCAGTGGAGAATCGCGTGAGAATTGACTTGATGGATTCCACCTCATCCAGCGGGACCGCCTCACGATCGCGGAAGCGGAACAGGCCCCGAAGAGTCATGAGTCGCTCGGACTGATCGTTCACGCCGTCGGTGTACTGGCGGAAAATGTCGAAACGCTTGTTACGCGTCGCATGCTGCAGCCGAAACACAGTTTCAGGATTGAACAGGTGCTGCTCGCCCTCACGTCGCCATTGGTACTCGCCACCGACATCAAGCGTGCGATGTGCATTTGGTGTGCCAGACGGCGGGTAGGCCGTGCGATGACGCAGTGCGACCTCTTCGGCAAGAACGTCAAGCCCCACGCCGCCGAGCTTTGACGCAGTGCCGGTGAAGTACGCGTCAACCACAGACGGGGCCAATCCAATCGCTTCGAAAATCTGCGCACCGCGGTACGACGCCACGGTGGAGACACCCATCTTTGACATGACCTTCAACAGGCCCTTGCCCAAGCCCTTGACCACGTTGCGCATGGCCCTTTCTGGCGTCACGCCATCCAGAAGCCCTCGGCGAGCGAGATCCTCGACAGTCTCTAGAGCCAGGTACGGATTGACCGCAGCAGCGCCATAACCCACGAGCAGCGCCACATGATGTACCTCTCGCACATCGCCGGCCTCAATCAGAAGGCCGACCTGGGTGCGGCTCTTGGTTCGAACGAGGTGGTGGTGGACCGCGGCACACAGCAGAAGCGATGGAATCGGCGCCATCGTGACGTCGCTGTCACGATCGCTAAGGACAATGAACCTCTTTCCCTGACGAATCAGTGCATCAACCTCGCGGAAAATCTCTCGCAGGCGACGGTCCAGTGCCGCTCCCCCGCCGGCAACCGGGTACAGGCCCGCAATGCGTACGCCCGCGAAACCGGGCTGATTTCCATCGGCATTGATGTGCAGCACCTTGGCCAGTTCGTCATTGTCGATCACCGGGAAGGGAAGCACCACCTGGCGGCAGTGCGCGGGTGTGGGCTCAAGCATGTTCCCTTCAGGCCCAATCAGACTGCCCAGCGACGTGACGATCTCTTCACGAATGGCGTCCAGCGGCGGATTGGTGACCTGAGCGAACAACTGTGCAAAGTAGTCAAACAGCATGCGCGGACGATCTGACAGGGCGGCAATGGGCGTGTCCGTTCCCATCGACCCCAGTGCCTCACCACCCGTCGCAGCCATGGGCTCGAGCAGGATTCGCACTTCTTCCTCGGTGTAGCCGAATGTTTGCTGGCGTCGAGCGACAGATTCGCTCGTGTGCACGATGTGCTCCCGCTCCGGGAGTTCGGCCAGGTGCGTAAGACCAGCTTCGAGCCACTGTGCGTACGGCTGCTCTGCCGACAGCGCTGCCTTGACTTCATCGTCTTCGATGATGCGACCCTGCACCGTATCGACCAAGAACATCAGTCCCGGCTGCAGGCGTCCCTTGCGCACAATGCGCGATTGGTCAATGTCGAGGACGCCGGCCTCCGAGCTGAGGACGACCAATCCGTCATTTGTGACCCAGAATCGTCCGGGGCGAAGTCCGTTGCGATCAAGCACGGCACCGATCTGAGTGCCGTCGGTGAAGCACACGTTGGCCGGCCCATCCCATGGCTCCATGAAAGTCGCATGGAACTCGTAGAAGGCCCGACGAGCCGGATCCATCGAGGGGTTGTTTTCCCACGCCTCAGGAATCATCATGAGGACCGAGTGCGGCAGTGAGCGACCGCCCAAGTGCAGCAATTCCAGAACCTCGTCGAACGATGCGGAATCGCTTCCACCCGGCGTGCAGATCGGGAAGAGCCTGGACACGTCACCGGGGATCTGTGACGACGTCAACAACGCCTCGCGAGCCTGCATCCAGTTGCGGTTGCCGCGGACTGTATTGATCTCACCGTTATGCGAGATGTATCGGTAAGGGTGAGCCAGCGGCCAGGACGGGAATGTGTTGGTGGAAAAGCGCGAATGCACCAACGCCAGCGCAGAGGCGAACGTGGCATCGGACAAGTCGGGATAGAACGGCTCCAACTGTCCCGTGGTCAGCATTCCCTTGTAGACCAACGTGCGTGCGGAGAGAGAGGCGAAGTAGACGCCAAGTTCATGTTCGGCGCGCTTGCGAAGCGGGTACACAATTCGATCAAGCTCTACGCCCTGCAGCTGAACTCCGACTCGACTCTGTGCCGAGACGAACAACTGCCAGAACGCCGGCATAACGCTGCGTGCCGTCTCCCCCACGAGCGATGGATCAACCGGCACTTCACGCCAGCCCAGGACGTCGACCGACTCTTCGCGCGCGACGCGCTCGATGGCCTCGCGGGCGGCTCCTGCGGCAGCCGCATCGGTGGGCAGGAAGGCAATGCCAACCGCATAGGCGCCGGCTTCGGGGAGGTCGAAGGGCACGTGGGCACGCAAGAACGCATCGGGAATCTGCACGAGGATCCCGGCTCCATCACCACTGTCGGGC
>JBAWXR010000073.1:0-9223 GCA_037143955.1 Actinomycetes bacterium | reverse complement strand
GGCAGGCGACAAAGCATGGGCGATCATCTCGGCCGGATCCTCGGACCAATCAACGATGTCGATCTTCTCGCCGTTGAGCTCAGACATGATCTGCCGCACGCGCTGGCCCAGCGGGCCGATGCAGGCACCTTTGGCATTCACGCCGGGAACACTCGAGTACACCGCGATCTTCGTGCGATGGCCGGCTTCCCTGGCCATGCCCTTGATTTCGACCGTGCCATCGGCGATCTCAGGAACCTCGAGTGCGAACAAAGCCTTGACGAGGGTCGGATGCGATCTCGACACCGTCACCGACGGAGCCTTGAACCCCTTCTTCACGCCGGTCACGATGCACTTGAGTCGCGTGCCATGGACATATGACTCCCCCGGCACCTGCTCCTCGGGCGGCAGATTGGCTTCTACCTTTCCGATGTCGATTCGAATCATGCGCGGGTTGGAGGACTGTTGGACCGATCCCGACACCAGATCGCCTTCGCGCCCCGTGAACTCGCTCAATGTCACGTCGCCTTCGGCTTCGCGCAAACGCGATAGCAGGACCTGCCGAGCCGTGGTGGCAGCAATGCGCCCAAAGCCTGCCGGTGTGTCATCCCACTCGCGAGTGATTGCGCCATCGTCGTCGGTCTCCGCGGCCCACACGGTCACGTGGCCTGTCTTGCGGTCAAGTACCACTCGTGCCTTCGGGGTGCAGCCGTCGGTGTGGTGATAGGCGACAAGCAAGGCTTGTTCGATGGTCTCCACAACTACGTCCAGGGATAGATCCTTTTCGCGAACGAGAGCCTTGAGTGCACTGACATCAATATCCATGACTAGTCCTGCCCTTCATCACTGAACTTGGCGAACTCCACCTGGACAAGGCCGTGATCAAGATCAGCGAGCGCTATCGATCGCATGTCATCGCTGACCTGGAGCAGCAGGGTGTGTTCGGTAACCTCGACCACACGACCGGTGAGTGCCGCACCGTCGCGAAGGTGTACTTCGACCAGTCGCGTCACTGCACGACGCCAGTGACGCTCCTGCGTCAGAGGCCGCTCGACCCCCGGAGAGCTCACTTCGAGTACGAACGGACCCGGGAGAACTGAGGCAAGTGGCTCGACATCAAGCAGATTGGAGACTGTTCGACTTACGTCTGCCACGAGATCCAGATCAACGCCGCCGTCCCGGTCGACCACGACTCGCACCACATGTCGACGACCGGCCTTCTGCACTTCCACGGCTTCCAGGTCTACGCCCATAGCCGCTAACGGGGCCGTGAGCCCCGCAACCAGCGCGTCATTCATGACGGCCTCCGGATCCAGTTATGGCAGTGCAATTGTGACGTTCTCGTTGGTCGTCATCAGCGACCGAACTGCCTCAGGGTATCCACTCCGTGCCATCCTTTGCACCATGCAGAGCCAGTCCACCTCGGGTGTCGCTGCCACGCCTCCTTGGATGCCCCTTGCACTGACCCGCCGCGTGGCCTTGGCTCTGCCACTGGCGGCAGTAGCAGCCTGCTCGTCGCCCACTAGCTCCTCATCATCTTCACTCTCCCAAGCATCGTCAGCTTCCGCCGAGGACGAGGCTCGACTCATCGCGCAGTACGACTCCGCCATCGCCCTTTTTCCTCAACTGCAGGCACAGCTTGGTCCTATCCGCGACGAGCACCGAGCACACTTAGCCGCATTGGGGGGTGCGCACGAAACAGGGCAGGGTGCGGCTACCCCATCCACGACCTCGTCCACATCGCAGCAAGCCATTGCCGATTTGGCGAATGCAGAGAAGGCCGCGTCGGTTCAACGACTCAATGACTGCGTTGCAGCACCGGACGCGCAGGTTGCCCGGACATTGGCCCTCATCGCCGCATCTGAAGCGGGCCACGTCTCTGCATTGCTGGGCTCATGAATCAGGACGAGGCACAACGTGCCGTTGTGCAAGGTGAGGATGCGGCCGTCTACGCCTACTCCATCGCCGGTGCCAGGGTTCCGGCTCAACGGCGCGCCCTCGCAGGCCTGGAGGCACATCGGCAGGCGCGTGACGTAGCGGCCGCAACTCTCGCGGCACCGCCCCCGCCGGCTTCGTCCTACGCACTACCCATTCAGCCAGATTCGCCGAGCCGCGCCCGCGACCTCTTGGCATACGTGGAGAACGCGCTCGTGCCGGTGTATGCCGATCTCGCAGCGGCCACCACTGGCGATGATCGTCGTCGAGCGGTCATCGCCGCGCAAGTATGTGCAAGCCGCGCGGTGACGTGGGGCGCGGCCACACAGGCATTTCCTCAGGGGCAGAAGTCTTCGCAGAGGTAGTCCCTGGGGCCTAGAGGCGCACCTGATCCCACCCCAACCGCAGAATGAGCAGTCCCACGACGATCAAGAACACCACCCGCACGAATCCGCTACCCCGCGCGATCGCCATTCGAGCGCCAACGATGGCTCCGGTCACATTGAACAGGCCCATGATCAAACCGAGTAGCCACCACGGAGCTCCTGCGAGTCCAAACACCACTAGAGCGGCAATGTTTGTGGCCAGGTTGACGACCTTTGCCGTGGCCGAGGCGTTGAGGAACGAATAACCAAGCCCCGCAACAAGAACGATCAACAGGAATGATCCGGTGCCCGGGCCGATAACTCCGTCATAGAAGCCAATCGCTAAGCCGGCACAGGCGGCCACGATGTAGTGCCGACGCTGTCCCTCCCATCGCAATGCCTCGTTGCGGCCCAGAGACGGACGGAAAATCGTCCACACCCACACACAGATGAGCGCGACGATGATGACCGGGCGCAGGGCATGCGATGGAACTGCGCTGGCGACGCAGGCTCCACCTGCCGCCCCCACCATCGCTGCGCTGGCCATCGGTAGCGCTGTGCGCAGATCAAGTCGAGTCGACCGCGCGTACGTTGCTGTCGCCGCACTGGTGCCAAGAAGACTCGACAGTTTGTTCGTCGCGATTGCTTGAACCGCAGGCGCCTGCGGCAAGGCGAGTAGCAGTGAGGGCAATTGCAGAAGCCCGCCTCCGCCCGTGACAGCGTCGACCCAGCCGGCCAAAAGCGCGGCGATACATAAGGTGGCGAGCACCGGCGCATCCGGTAGAGAAGCGAGCATGTCTAGGCGCCCTGCCAGCGCTCCACGATGCCCAAGACGTCAGCCAAGCTATGGGCAACTGCATCAGGTGCCGAGGCAGTTTCGATCGACTGCTCGGCAGGAATCTTCGAGTGAGGAATCCAGATCGCCCGCATACCAAGTTCCTTTGCCCCGTGCACGTCGTCCCACATGCGGTCCCCCACAAACACCGCTTCACCTGCGGTGACACCCAAGGCATCCAGAATTGCTTGGAATGCTTCGCGGTGCGGCTTGGCGACGGGAAGTTCGGAGCTGTACACAGCCGCATCGATATGACCATCTAGTCCATCGCGCGCAAACACTTCCTGGTGGTGAGCACGCGGCCACAGCGTGTTGCTCAGCACTCCCACGAGGATCCCTCGCTTTCGAAGTGCCGTCATCAGAGGCAGAGCTTCGGGATCGGCGTCCGTATGCGGCGCCCAGAAGTCCAAGTACGCGCCCAGTGCCCGCAGATGCCGAGCACTGGTGATGTCTATGCCCTCCTCGAGAAACAGCGAGTCCAGGGCCCCAGGTCCCTTAGCCCCACCGGTCTCGAGATGCTCATCCCATCGAGCGATTTCGGTCTGACACAGACGCCGGGCCAATGCCGCCGCATTGCGCGGGTCATAGGAGACGGCATACGCGTACCACTGCGAGACAAGGTCAACGTCATGCCAAGGAGTAAGCGTTCCGCCCCAGTCGAACACTACGGCCCTGATGGACATGCTCAGGTCCGCACCGCATTGACGAGTAGCGCCACAACATCAGCCGTGGCCACGTCCTCGCGCTCACCGGACCTGCGATCACGCACCTCGATGAAGCCCTCGGCCAGGCGCTTGCCGACGACGACGATGGTGGGGATGCCGAGGAGTTCAGAGTCATTGAACTTGACCCCGGGCGACACCCCTCGCCTATCGTCATAGAGCACTCGAACGCCAGCGGTCTGCAGTTGCTCGGCCAGTGCGTCAGCGGCGTCGAATTGCTCATCACCCTTGCCCGTGGCGATGAGGTGAACATCTGCCGGGGAGATTTCTCGCGGCCAGATGAGTCCCTTGTCGTCATGCGACTGCTCTGCAATGGCGGCTACCGCACGTGAGACGCCGATGCCGTAAGAACCCATCGTCACAGTGATGAGTTCCCCGTTCTCATCAAGCACCTTCAGGCCGAGAGCCTGGGCGTACTTGCGACCAAGCTGAAAGATGTGCCCGATCTCGATGCCGCGTGCGATCGCCAGCATCGACCCGCATGACGGGCAGGTGTCACCTTCGAGCACCTCGGCTACCTCGATGGTTCCATCCGCATCGAAGTCGCGACCCATGGTGAGCTCAAAGACGTGCCGGCCCTTGTCGTTGGCCCCGGTGATCCAGCGGGTTCCGGATACCACGCGCGGGTCGACGAGGTAGCGAACTCCTCGTGCCTCACCCAACGCCTGCGGACCCATGTAGCCCTTGACGAGCGCGGAGTTCTTCGCGAAATCCGCCTCTTCGAATGGTCGCGCAACCGAAGGATGCAGAACGGCCTCGAGACGCTTCATGTCCACGTCGCGGTTCCCTGGCAGACCGACCGCCAACGCGGAGGTCGAACCATCAGGTGCGGTCACCATGAACACCACGTTCTTCAGGGTGTCCGCTGCGGTCCATTCACGATCGTCGCGCGCAAGGTCGGGGCGGCCATTGGCCAACGCCACAAGCGACTCGATCGTCGGGGTGCCCGGAGTGTCCTCGACATGTGCTGCGGGAGCGTGCGATACATCCTGCGGTTCAGGAGCCGGTGTCACGACCGCCTCGACGTTAGCCGCGTAGGTGCACGTCGTGCAGCGTACGAACGTGTCCTCGCCGACAGGTGTGGGCGCCAGGAACTCCTCGCTCGCCGAACCACCCATGGCTCCCGACATCGCCGACACGATGACGAACTCAAGTCCCAGTCGAGTGAACGTGGAGATGTAGGCATCTCTATGTCGCTGGTAGGAGACAACAAGCCCGGCGTCGTCGACGTCAAAGGAGTACGAGTCCTTCATGACGAATTCACGCCCACGCAGAATGCCCGCGCGTGGTCGCGCCTCGTCGCGGAACTTCTCCTGAATCTGGTAAATCACGAGCGGAAGGTCTTTGTACGACGAGTACTCACCCTTGACCAACAGAGTGAACATCTCCTCGTGTGTGGGTCCCAGTAGGTAGTCGGCACCTTTGCGATCCTGCAGTCTGAACAAGGTGTCGCCGTATTCGGTCCACCGTTGCGTTTGTTCGAAGGGTTCGCGCGGCAGGAGTGCCGGAAAATGCACTTCCTGGAAGCCCGCAGCGTCCATTTCTTCGCGAACGACTCGCTCAACGTTGCGGTACACCAGATACCCGAGTGGCAGCCATGTGAACACTCCGGGCGCCACCCGTCGTACGTAGCCACCGCGCACCAGCAACCTGTGGCTTGGCACCTCGGCGTCAGCCGGGTCCTCGCGAAGGGTCCGAAGAAACAGGGACGACATGCGCATGATCACGCGTGAAGCCTATTGGTCATCCGTTGAACCTCAGGGACCCGCGGTACTGCAACAACAGTGCCACCGAGGCAGTCCAGCCGGTCTGGTGGCTTGCTCCCACTCCGTGACCATCATCCCCATCGAAGTACTCGTAGAACGGGATGAGATCTCGCCAGTGCGGGTCTGATTGAAAATAGTCGTTCGGGCCAAAAACGGGTCGGGTGCCGTTCTTGCCACGAACGAACAGGCTGCACAGTCGATCAGCGAGGTCATCCGCTACCTGAGCCAGCGTGAGGCGGTTCCCTGACCCAGCCGGATCCATCACGGTGTAGGTGTCGCCGAAGAACCGCGAGTACGTGTTCATCGATTGAATCAAAAGAAAGTTCATCGGAATCCACACCGGCCCGCGCCAGTTGGAGTTGCCGCCAAACATCCGATTGTGGGATTCGGCGGGCCAATAACTCACCGAGTACGTCTGCCCGTGCACGTCGTACCTGTAGGGACTGCCTTCGTGGTACTTCGAGAGTGATCGAATGCCGTGCGGAGACAGGAACTGATTCGGGTCCAGCATTCGAGACAGCACTGCAGTCAGTCGATCCTGACTCACCACTGCCGCCATGAAGTGCGATCCGTCGCCGCCTTTGAGTCGCAGCTCCACCGCGCCGGGTCGTTCCTCGTAGACCGCGTTGAGTCGATCCAGCTGAGCGTCGAGTGCATGGATCTCGGGCATTGATGCCACCGGAACAGCCACACTCGCAAAGAGTGGCGTCAGCGACTGCATCGAGAAGACATCCAGAGACGTGGCGGTTCCATCGGGAAGTTCGATGACGTCGTGATAGAAGCCGGTCGCGTCATTCCAGAAGGACACTCGACCAGAGCCCTTCTCCAGAGCATTGGCAATGAGCCACTCGTCCCAGAGCCACCGACCGAACATTCGCTCGTATCCGTGTTCGACCTTGATGAGCTCGACTGTCATCTCGAGCATCTGCATGATGAGGGTGGCCATCCACGACGTGCCGTCGACCTGTGCCAAGGACCCACCGGTGGGAAGCGGCTCATCCCTATCGAAGAGCCCAACGTTGTCCATGCCTAGGAAGCCACCACCGAAGACGCCATTGCTCTCCACGTCTTTCTGATTGAGCCACCACATGACATCCAAGGTCACCGAGCGATAGGCAGCCGAAAGAAACTCATGGTCGGGTACTCCGGTGACGGCACGATCCAGTTGGAAAACCTGCCAGGCAGCCCAGGCGTGCAGAGGTGGGTTGGTATCGCCGAAGTTCCACTCGTATGCGGGGATTTGCCCATGCGGATGTTGATATAAGGAACCAAGTAAAAGCAGAACCTGCCGTTTGGCGAAGTCAGGATCGATGAGAGCCACCGTGACGCAGTGGAACGCCAAGTCCCACGCGGCATACCACGGGTACTCCCATGCATCGGGCATCAAGATGACGTCTTTGCTGACCACGTGCTGCCATTCACTGTTGCGGCCCGTCCATCGCTCACGTGGCGGAGGCGGTTGGGTTGGGTCTCCCTTGAGCCAGCGCCGGACGGAGTAGTGGTAGTACTGCTTGCACCACAGAAGTCCGGCCAGCGCCTGGCGTTGCACAAGTCGTTCGTCCGCAGTGAGATCAGGTCGTGCCACATGGCCGAAGAACTCGTCGGCCTCACCCCGACGCGCAGCGATGATCGCATCTGCATCATCAAAGGGCCGCGCAAGATCGGCGCAGGAGAATCGCCACGTGACCGTCATGGAAGCGCCAGGTGCCAGAGACGTCGCAACGTGGGCAGCCGCTTTGGTCCCCTGATGATCATTGACCGCATCGGTCGCGCCCTCGATCACCGCACGTCCAATCCCATCTTTGGCAAAGGGCGTCGCATTGGGTGACCCAAAAAGGAGCTCCGCATTGGTCTCGTTGTCGGTGAACATGACTGCTGGCTGCTCGGTCACGCTGCTTGTGAAGGCCACGTAACGATCGCCCAGCACCGGGTGACTCAGTGCCACACCGCCGTCACGACCGCGTTGAAGTGACGGCGGTTGCGTCCCGACATCCCATCGCCACGTATTGCGGAACCACACGTGCGGAAGCACATGGATATCAGCGTGCTCGGGCCCTCGGTTAGTAACGGTGATGCGACAGATCACGTCTTCTGGATCCGGCTTGGCATATTCGACTTCAACCTCGAAGTAGCGATTGGCCCGCCAGTCCAGCTCGAGTGCGTCAAATAGTTCGTACTCACCGACGTCCTGACCGCGAGCCGCATTGGTGGCCACTAGATCCTCGTATGGGAAGGCCGCCTGCGGATACTTGTAGGTCATGGATGCATAGGTGTGCGTAGGAAGGTTGTCGGTGTAGAACCAGTAGTCCTTGACATCCTCGCCATGATTGCCCTCGGCATTGGTCAGCCCGAATGGCCGCTCTTTGAGAATCGAGTCCTTGCCATTCCAGAGCGCGAGGCTGAAGCACAGAATCTGCTGGTCATCGCACCAGCCGGCTAAGCCATCCTCATTCCACCGGTAGGCCCTGCTGCGCGCATGATTGAAGGGGAAGTAGTTCCAAGCATCCCCGTCGGCGCTGTAGTCCTCCCGCACGGTGCCCCAGGCGCGCTCACTTAGGTAGGTGCCCCATCGACGCCATGGCGCTGCACCGGTCCGCACTTCACTCAGGCGCTCGTGCTCGCTTGTGGTCATGACGTGTGAACCTACCGATCGTCATCACCGCACGTCTATCAGTTGTCGCGTTTTTGGCGCACTCGCTGCGCCAGGGAGCGTTGGCTTCAGAACAAGATGGTGGCGAATTCGCCATGTTCGCGAAACCCCACCGACACGTAGCACTTTCGTGCGGCCGTGTTGAAGTCGTTGACATACAGGCTCACCACTGGCGCCACATCCATCCTGGCCAGCCGGACAACGGCGGCCATACCTGCTGCCGACAGCCCCTGGCCACGATGTGCCGGGTCCACCCACACACCTTGCACCTGGCAGGTGGTTGCACTCACAGCGCCGATCTCGGCCTTGAATACCACCGTGGACCCAGAAATCCGTGAATAGGACCGTCCCGCCGACACAATCTCCGCGATGCGAGCGCGATAGCTCGACCCCATCCCGCCGGTAACGGGCGACACACCCACCTCGCCCGTGAACATGTCCACGCATGCGGGTAACAGCGTGTCGAGGTCGGTCATTGGTGTGACATGAACGTCCCGGTCGGGCGCGAGAGATGAGTCGTGATCCATGACCATCACGAGCTGACGCGCTCGGATTTCGCGCGCAGGTCCCCAGGAGGGCTCGAGAAACCGCCACAGATCGAGCACATCCTCGGCATTTCCGACGATGGAGGAGCAACGCCGCCCGAGGCGACGGAGACGATCTGCGAATGCTGCTCGACTCGCCGGCGTTGTCTCCACCGGGACAAGATTGGCACCGACGTACATCGCTGATTCGAGGCCTGCGTCGGTGAAGTAGCCCAACAGGTCACCACCCAGATGCCACCGCTCGGTGCCCATCTCCAGTCGCGAGGCCACAAAACAGTGCGTAACAGGATCGCGCTTGACGAGCTGCCACAGTGCGGACAGGTCATCGGCGTGCAACTGTCTAACTCCGATGGACACGGCGTGAACCTAGCGAATGCGCTGGTGAGAATGACACGGGTGGGATAACCCCAGACATAACGCTGGGAT
>JBAWXR010000072.1:0-9226 GCA_037143955.1 Actinomycetes bacterium | reverse complement strand
CTCTGGAATGTTCATGTCCATGTCGACGATGCGGGCGCAGCGATCGAGGCAGCTGTGAATGTGGGCACTCCGACGCGCATCCGTATCACGCATCTGTCCACTGACGCCGTGAACCAGCAGCGCATTGGTCGCGCGATCGTTGCAGTGACGCACGGCCCCGGTGTCGCCGATCTCCTTCGCTCGGCAGGCGTGCACGTGATCCCCACCGCGGCCCGGGCACGGCCATCGACCGGAGAGTTTCTTGATGCCATGCTGCACACACACGCGATGGAAGTACTCATTCTTCCCAGCGACTCCGACTCGCGGCCAGCCGCCGAAGCCGCAGCCGCAGAAGCGCGTGCCACCGGTGTGCGCGTGGCGGTGATTCCTTCGCGATCGGTTGTGCAGACCATGGCTGCAGTTGCGGTGCACGACCCCACGCAGCACTTCGATGCCGACGTTGTTGCCATGACGCGCGCCGCAGGCGCTACTCGCTACGCGGCGGTGACCATCGCCACCAAGCACGCTCTCACCATGGCAGGCCCGTGTGAGCCGGGCGATGTGCTCGGCATCGCCGCTGGCGACATCTCCATCGTGGGTAAGGACCTTGATGAGGTGGCGCGCGCATTGGCCACCAACCTGCTGTCTTCCGGGGGAGAACTGGTGACGCTCGTGTTCGGTGACGATGCACCGCCGTCCTTGCGCGAAACTTTCCCCCGCTGGCTCGAGATCACCAATCCTGCTCTTGATGTGGTGACGTGCGACGGCGGACAGCCACTGTGGCCGCTGATCATGGGTGTGGAGTGAGATGAGCCTGTCGACGGTGGTCGGAGGTAAGACCGCCACGGCTCTCGGCAAGGCCTTCGGAATCGAGACGGTTGAGGACCTCCTGCGGCATTACCCGCGCCGGTATCTGGATCGCGGCACCTTGACCGACCTGGCATCGCTGCGCGAGGGCGAGACCGTCACCGTTGTCGCAGACATCCGCGAAGTCACGACTCGACGAATGAAGCAGCGCAAAGGCTCGATCGTCGAGGCGATCATCACCGACGGCACGGGCGAGCTACGGCTCACGTTCTTCAATCAGCATTGGCGATCAGGCGCGTTGCGCGCAGGGCGCCGCGGGCTGTTCTCCGGCCAAGTCGGCACCTACCGCGGGCACCGACAGTTGTCCCACCCACAGGTGAAACTGCTCCCTGACGGTGTCGACGATGATCCCGATCTTGTGGCGCAGTTCGCTCACGAGGTGATTCCCGTCTATCCCGCGACATCAGCATTCGACACATGGAAGGTTCAGCAAGCGCTAGCGCTGGCACTCGCATCGCTGGGGGAACTGCCAGATCCGGTCCCCGCCGACGTACGTCGTGAGCGAGGACTACTCACGCGAACTGATGCCCTTCGGGCCATCCATCAACCGCAGACCCGGGATGAGGTAGAAGCAGCTCGGACAACCTTGCGGTTCGAAGAGGCGTTCATCTTGCAGAGCGTGCTGGTGCGTCGACGGGCGCAGACGCGCGCGCTACCGGCGACGCGTCGGGTACCCACCACGTCGGCGCTTCTGGAAGCCTTCGATGAGCGGTTACCTTTCGACCTCACCGCGGGGCAGCTCGACGTAGCAGCCGACATCGAGCACGACATGGCTCAGGATCATCCGATGCATCGCCTGCTGCAGGGTGATGTCGGAAGTGGCAAGACGGTTGTGGCGCTTAGGGCGATGCTGCGCGTGGTCGATGCAGGTGGTCAGGCGGCACTCCTCGCGCCCACCGAGGTGCTCGCCGCTCAGCACTTCCGTTCCATCTCCGCGCTCTTGGGTCCGCTCGGCATGCGCGGGCAGTTGGGCGGAGCAGATGTGGCAACCAAGGTTGCATTGCTCACGGGGTCCCAGTCCACGCCAGTTCGCCGCAAGCAGCTACTCGACATCGTCAGCGGTGACGCGGGAATCGTTATCGGCACCCATGCGCTCATTCAGGACACGGTGGACTTCAACGACCTTGCCCTTGTGGTGGTCGATGAGCAGCATCGGTTCGGCGTTGAGCAACGGGCAGCGCTGGCCGCAAAATCACGAGACGACACCCGGCCGCATGTGCTTGTCATGACGGCGACGCCGATCCCCCGGACGGTCGCGATGACCGTATTCGGCGATGTGGATGTGTCAACCCTGTCGGAACTTCCGAGCGGACGCGCGGCAATCTCGACGCATGTTGTTTCGATGGTTGAGCAGCCGGCGCACGTGAGTCGGGTGTGGCAACGCGTGCGCGAGGAGGTTGAGGCGGGGCATCGAGTCTTTGTCGTGTGCCCGAGGATCGGTGACGATCAGGAGGTCGACGACGAGACCGCGCAGGAAGACTCGTCAGTGTTGTCCGCCGTGCTTGCTACGGCGACACGCCTGCAGCAGGGGGACCTACACGGGATGCGCATAGGTGTCTTGCACGGACGGATGTCCGGCGAGGAGAAGGACGATGTCATGCGCAGGTTCTCCGATGTGACCCTTGATGACGGAATTGATGTGCTCGTGTCCACCACGGTGATCGAAGTCGGTGTAGACGTGCCGTCGGCCACGGCCATGGTCATCCTCGACGCGGACCGTTTCGGAATCTCACAGTTACATCAGTTGCGAGGGCGGGTGGGCCGCGGTGGACTTCCGGGGCTGTGCCTTCTCCTCACCACCGCGGAAGCTGGCTCTCCTGCGCGCGAGCGGCTGGATGCCGTTGCCTCGACCACCGATGGATTCGTCCTCGCCGCGCTTGATCTGGAGCAGCGCCGCGAAGGCGACGTCCTTGGGAGCAATCAGTCGGGCCACCGATCATCGCTGCGACTGCTTGAGGTGGCGCATCACGAGGACATCATCATTGATGCCAGACAGGCGGCACAGAAATTGATTGATGATGATCCCGAACTACAGACGGCACACGCGCTTGCTGCGGCGATCGAGATGGTTGAACGTGCAGAGCAGGCCGACTATCTGGAGAAGGCATGACGCGCATCATCGCGGGCTCGGCGGGAGGCCGCCGATTGCAGGTGCCTGCGAAAGGGACCCGGCCCACGTCGGATCGGGTACGCGAAGCGTTGTTCTCCACGATCGAAAGTGACCTCCTGGCCAGCGACGAGACTTGGGCGCATGGGGTCGTGCTGGACCTCTATGCAGGTTCGGGTGCTCTGGGACTCGAAGCTCTCAGTCGCGGGGCAGCCGCTGTGATTTTCGTCGAGAAGTCCTCATCGGCGGCCCGAGTTCTGCAAGCCAACATCGACGCTGTGGGGCTTCCGGGTGCACGTCTGGTGATCGGTGACGCTGCCCACCTGCCTCCGGGAGACCATGAAGCGATGCTCGTCTTCGCAGACCCCCCGTATGACGTGTCCGGGCCTGAGGTCCAGGAAGTGCTGAGCAGGCTCGCTGCGACCGGGTGGATTGCCGGGGATGCGATGGTCGTGGTTGAGCGGTCCGCGCGTGACGACGCCAGCCCGTTGCCCGACACGTGGACGGTCGATCGTCGCCGACTCTATGGGGACACCGTGCTTTGGTACGGTCGCGTGGTCGGTTAGTCCCCGTCAGGCAGAAAGGTCCACATGCGCATCGCCGTGTGCCCAGGGTCCTTCGATCCGGTGACCAATGGCCACCTCGACGTCTTCGCCCGAGCGGCGGCCATTGCCGATGAGGTCGTCGTTGCGGTGCTGGTTAACGTCTCGAAGTCCAGTCTGTTCACCGTGGCCGAACGCATCGAGATGCTGACGGAGGTGGTCGCGCCTTTCCCCAACGTTCGGGTCGATTCCTTCGCGGGCCTTCTGGTGGACTACTGCAAGACCCATGACATCACCGCCATCGTCAAGGGCCTGCGGGCGGTCAGCGACTTCGATTACGAACTCCAGATGGCGCAGATGAACTACCGACTCGGAGCCGTCGAGACGCTCTTCATCTCCACCAATCCGCTCTACAGCTATCTGTCCTCGAGTCTGCTCAAGGAAATCGCCAAGTACGGCGGGGATATCTCCGGATTGGTGCCGTCAACCGTGTTGGTCAAGCTCCTCGCGCGCCTGTCGGAGACAATGGAGCCTGGTCGCGCGTAAGCCGGCCGCGAACCCAAGGAGCCTGCCGTGGACGTCCAGGAACGCCTTGACGAACTCGCCGTCCTCATTGAGGACGCGAAGTCGATGCCGCTTTCGGCCTCATGTCTGGTGAATCGCACGCAGGTGCTCGACCTCATCGAGGAGATCCGCCAGCTGCTGCCGGAGTCTGTTCATCGGGCCGATGAGCTCCTTGCTGACCGCGAGGCCGTCGTGCAAGACGGTCGTCGTGAGGCCGACCGAATCCTCGAACGGGCGAGGGCCCAGGCCGATCGCATGGTCTCTGAGCATGAGGTGTATCTGGCCGCCGTGCAGGAGGCCAACGGGCTGCATCGCGCTACCGCGCAAGAGACGGCCCACATGCGCAAGGAGACCGACGACTACATCGACGCAAAACTAGCGACCTTCGAGATCACTCTGCAAAAGACGCTCCAGACGGTCGATCGTGGGCGCGACCGCCTGCGCAGCCAGATGTACCAGGAACTGGCCATGGACCAGCCCTATGACGGGGCGCAGGACGCGGGGTACATCGTCGACGAGCGTCGCGATAGCCACGAGCGTCGATAGCCACGAGCGTCGATAGCCACGAGCGAGGTTCGCCCGGGGCGATTCGGGGCTTTTCGCCCTCCCCGCCCAACTCAGGTACCCTTCTCCCGGCCTCCCGCGAGGCCACGGTCAGTCGTACTGCTGCAGGAGGAACCGATGACCGGCCCCGACCCGCGTGATGCGCTCGTCATTGACGTGCGCTCACTCCCACGGCGTCCGGGGTCGATGGTCACCGTCACTCGAACTGCTCAGGCCCCGGCTGACTTTGGCGTCGCGATGGCTCGGGTGCCCGAAGGCTCGCCAATCGATCTGGATCTTCGATTGGAGTCCGTGCTGGAGGGCGTTCTCGTGACTGGGACGGCGGATGTCGTGATCGGCGCGGAATGCTCGCGCTGCCTCGATCCGTTCGAATGGCACGAGGAGTTCGACCTCACCGAGCTTTTTCGGTATCCCGCAACCGACGCACGCGGTGCCGAGGTGCTCGAGCCGGAGGATTCCGAAGATCCGCTGCCGTTTGTTCAGGACGATCTCATCGACCTGGCGCCGGTGTTGCGGGACGCGGTGGTGTTGGATCTGCCACTCGCTCCGCTGTGCGGAGAGGATTGTCTGGGTCTGTGCCCCACCTGTGGGTTCCGACTCGAAGACGATCCGTCGCACGCGCACGAGTCGAACGACCCGAGATGGGCGGCACTGACCGCGCTACTCGAAGACGGCGACCCCAGTTAGGCCCTGCAGACCCATCGACAGCGAGCACCACCGACAGTGAAGGAAGCATCATGCCGGTTCCGAAGCGGAAAACCTCCCGCTCAAACACCCGCCACCGCCGTTCGCAGTGGAAGGCAGCCATCCCCACTCTTGTGGCGTGCGCCCGCTGCAAGGAAAAGCACATCGCGCACACTGCCTGCCCGACGTGTGGCACGTACGCGAAGCGTCGCGTTCTCGACGTCTAGCCAGTGGCCACCGTCGCCGTTGACCTTCTTGGCGGAGACGGCGCACCCGAGGTCGTCGCCGATGCGGTGAAGCGCTGCACCGATCTTTTCGCGGGGCAACGCTGCACCGACGTCGACCTCGTTGTCGTCGGACCTGCCGAAATTGCGTCAGTTCTTCTTGCCGAACGTGGGCTTTCGGGCGTACGCGTCGTTGATGCACGCCATGGGGTGTCCATGTCGGATGACCCGCTGGTTGCTGTGCGCGAGCGACCAGACAGCAGTGTTGTGATGTCTGCACGACTCGTCGCCGAGGGCAGTGCGGACGCATTCGTCAGCATGGGCCATACGGGTGCAAGTGTTGCCGCGGCGGCGCTGACCCTTGGCCGTCTGCCCGGCATGACGAGACCACCGCTGGCTGTCGTCATGCCTGCACTCGCGGGTCCCGTGGTGCTCCTTGATTGCGGTGCCGTTCCCGACGTGACATCGGCTGACCTTGTTCGGTTTGCCCTTGTCGGTTGGGCGTACGCCAAGTCGTGGGGCATGTCCGATCCAACCGTGGGGCTGCTGACGATCGGAGAAGAGGACGGCAAGGGAGATCGACTTCGTCGCGAAGCTCACGAGGCGCTTCTCCCGATGATGGCGTCCGCGGGTATCACGTACGTCGGCGGAGTAGAAGGTCACGATGTCGCGCTCGGCGAACGATGCCAAGTGATCGTCACCGATGGATTCACGGGCAATGTGCTCATCAAGGGTCTCGAAGGTGCAATCGCCTGGGCGGCCCAACGGATGTCGACCGCATATGGATCTGCGGATGCGGCTAACACGGTTGTTCATCAGACTCGTACGAGCGACTTTGCCGGTGGAATGCTGTTGGGGGTCAACGGGGTCGCGGTGGTGGGCCACGGAGCGGGAACCGCTGATGAGATCGCCGCGTGCATTCGTCTTGCCGCGCGGGTGGTGGATGGCGGGTTGGTGACGGCCACGCGTGATGCCCTGTCCGGGGTTGAGGCGTGATGTCTGACCAGTCGATCGCGCAAGCGTCAGAGATGATCGCGCAAGCGTCAGAATCGATCGCCCGTGCGGCACTCGTGCGCGTAGTTGAGTCTGATGTCGTGGGCACCATGCGTGCAGATTCACCACTGCCGGGATTTCGGCCCGCTGATGCGGTGGCTCTTTCGGTGGCCATCACGAAGGAAGCAGCCAAGCAAGGGTGGTCCGTGACTCTTGGGGACCACGAGTTCGACGGTATTCACTGCCTTGGCGACCTCACCGCTGTCATTGGTGTGCAGGTGGCAGGTGTGTTCCATGACTGACGTGCTGATGGCTGCCATGGGTGTTGCGCTGCCGAGTGATCTCCTGCGACTTTCGCTCACACATCGGTCATACGCGTACGAGCACGGCGGCTTGCCTACCAATGAACGACTGGAGTTTCTTGGCGATGCGGTGCTGGGCGTTGTGGTCACCGACACGATCTATCGTCGATATCCGGATTGGTCTGAGGGACGATTGGCCAAGCTTCGCTCCGCGGTCGTGAATTCCCAGGCGCTCGCCGAGCTTGCTCGCGCGCTGGGGGTGGGTGATCACCTGCTGTTGGGCCGCGGGGAAGAGGCGAGTGGTGGTCGGGACAAGTCATCGATTTTGGCCGACACACTCGAGGCCCTGATCGGCGCAATCTTTCTGACCTGCGGAATTTCCGTGACCCATGACGTGGTGAGTCGTCTTTTTGATCCGTTGATTGAGCAGGCCGCGAGTCTTGGCGCAGGGTTGGACTGGAAGACGTCTCTGCAAGAGGTGGCAGCGGCAGCCGGTCTGGGTTCGCCTGAGTACACGGTGACCGATGAAGGCCCCGATCATGAGAAGCAATTCTTCGCCGAGGTATCGCTTGCGGGCCTGGTTCGTGGCGCCGGTACGGGTCGCTCCAAGAAGCTTGCCGAGCAGCAGGCCGCCGCCGCAGCATACGAATCTGTGGCACCCCTCACCGAGGGTTAGCCGTGCCAGAACTGCCCGAGGTTGAAGTGGTCCGACGCGGACTTGAGCGTTGGGTCGCGGGACGAGTGGTGTCGGTCGTCACGGTCGTGCACCCGCGTGCTGTACGTCGCCACGAGGCGGGCACTGGCGATTTCGAAGCGCGGCTCGCGGGACGTAAAGTCGAAGCGGTGTCACGACGAGGCAAGTACCTGTGGTTTCGTCTTGATGATGACCATGCGGTCGTGGGCCACTTGGGCATGAGTGGTCAGTTGTTGATGCAGCCTGCTGACGCACTCGACGAGAAGCATCTGCGTGTTCGGGTCACATTCGCGGACTCGGGCCGGGAGCTGCGATTTGTGGATCAGCGCACCTTTGGCGGGTTGGCCCTCACCGCCATGGTCAATGACGACGTTGCAGGGCGCCTCCCGATCCCGGTGGCTCACATCGCTCGCGATCTGCTGGACCCCCAGCTCGATGAGGACACCGTTGTCCGCACGATCCGAGCCCGACGATCGGGCATCAAGCGCGTCCTGCTGGATCAGCAGGTCGCCTCGGGAATCGGCAACATTTATGCCGATGAAGCGTTGTGGCGGGTCCACCTGCATGGCGAGCGATCGGCACACTCTCTCAGCGCCGCTGATACGCGTGCGTTGCTCGAGGCAGCTCGCAATGTGATGAGTGAGGCTCTTGAGCAAGGTGGGACGAGCTTTGACGCGTTGTACGTCAACGTGAATGGGGAGAGCGGCTACTTCGATCGACGTCTCGAGGCGTACGGTCGTGAGGGAGAACCGTGTTCACGCTGCGGATCCATGATACGCCGCAGTGCATTCATGAACCGATCGTCCTTCTGGTGTCCCCGCTGCCAGAGGCAGCCGCGTGCCCACGGACGACGCACCTCGAACGGAAGGTAGGGTCTGCGCGTGCATCTGAAGACGTTGACGCTGAAGGGATTCAAGTCCTTCGCGTCCACCACGACCCTGCATTTTGAGCCAGGTGTCACCTGCGTGGTGGGTCCCAACGGTTCGGGTAAATCCAACGTCGTTGATGCACTCGCCTGGGTCATGGGCGAACAGGGCGCCAAGAGTCTGCGCGGCGGAAAGATGGAGGACGTCATCTTCTCCGGCACCGCCGGACGCGCGCCGCTCGGTCGCGCAGAAGTGTCGTTGACCATCGACAACTCTGATGGCGCACTTCCGATCGAGTTCACCGAAGTCACCGTCTCCCGCACGCTTTTCCGAAATGGTGGGTCCGAGTACGCGATCAACGGCGATCCCTGTCGACTTCTGGATGTGCAGGAACTGCTCAGCGACTCAGGCATCGGTCGTGAGATGCACGTCATCGTCGGTCAGGGTCAGCTCGACACGATCCTGCAAGCCACGCCCGAAGATCGGCGCGGATTCATCGAGGAAGCCGCCGGCGTCCTCAAGCACCGCAAGCGCAAAGAGAAGGCGCTGCGCAAGCTGGATTCGATGCAGGTCAACCTCACGCGACTTCAAGACCTCACCACTGAACTCCGCCGGCAGCTCAAGCCCCTGGGTCGACAGGCCGAGGTGGCGCGACGAGCAGTAGTCATTCAGTCCGAGGTGCGCGACGCGCGATTGCGACTGATGGCAGAAGACCTGCTGATCATGCGTGACGCCCTTGCCGCAGAGGTTGCCGATGAGACGGCACTGCGCGAGCGTCAGGCAGAAGTCGATGGCAAGTTGGCCGGGCTACAGGCGCAGGAGGCTGAGGCCGAACAGCAG
>JBAWXR010000071.1:0-9271 GCA_037143955.1 Actinomycetes bacterium | reverse complement strand
CCCAACTGCATCATCATGGCTGCGTCCGCCGGTGGAATCGCGACACCGGCGGACGCAGCCATGATGATGCAGTTGGGCGCGGACGGCGTGTTCGTTGGTTCGGGCATTTTCAAGTCCGGTGATCCTCGGGCTCGGGCACATGCCATCGTGCAGGCGACCCAGCACTACGACAACCCCGACGTGGTGGCCAAGGTGTCGCGCGGGCTTGGCGACGCGATGGTGGGCATCAACGTTGCGGATATTCCGGTGCACCATCGCCTGGAGGATCGAGGCTGGTGACCGCAACCCCGCTCATCGGGGTGCTGTCCATTCAGGGCGACGTGCGCGAGCATGTGCGCGCGCTCGAGGAGTCAGGCGCCCAAACCGTGCGCGTGCGTACGGTCGCCGATCTTGCGGGGCTTGATGGTCTGGTGATACCCGGTGGCGAGTCGACCACGATGTCGAAGTTGGCCCTCGCGGATGGCTTGATGGAGCCGCTGCGAGCCGCGTGTGCGGGCGGACTTCCGATGTACGGCTCTTGTGCCGGGATGATCATGCTGGCCGACACGATCACCGATGCACGTCCAGATCAAGAGACCATCGGGGGTCTGGACATCGTCGTACGCCGAAATGCGTTTGGCCGCCAAGTTGATTCCTTCGAGGCGGATCTGGATATCGCAGCCGTGGGCGCGCCGGCCATGCGTGCCGTATTCATCCGGGCTCCCCTGGTCGAGGCCGTGGGCCCACGGGTGGAGGTGCTCGCTCGTGTTCTGCGGGGGGACGAGAGTACGATCGTCGCCGTTCGTACGGAGCAGCTGCTGGCGACGGCATTTCATCCCGAGCTCACCGGCGATCATCGGATCCACCGACTTTTCCTGGACATGGTCCAAGAGGCGAAAGCATGAGGCAGGCATGAGCGGCCATTCCAAATGGGCGACCACCAAGCACAAAAAGGCGGTCGTCGACGCCCGGCGCGGAAAGCTCTTCGCACGTCTGGTGAAGAACATCGAAGTCGCCGCTCGGCAGGGTGGCGGCGATCCTGACGGCAACCCCACGCTCTATGACGCGATTCAGAAGGCCCGCAAGAGTTCTGTGCCACTGGATAACATTGAGCGTGCGGTCAAGCGCGGCTCGGGTGTGGAAGCGGGCGGGGCCGACTGGCAGACCATCATGTACGAGGGCTACGGACCCAATGGCGTTGCTGTATTGATCGAATGCCTCAGCGACAACCGCAATCGGGCGGCCGGCGAAGTTCGGGTAGCCATGACACGCAACGGCGGGTCGATGGCCGATCCGGGTTCCGTGTCCTATCTGTTTAGTCGTAAGGGCGTTGTTCTCGTGCCCAAAGCCACGGGTCTGGACGAGGATGCGATTCTTCTTGCCGTTCTCGAGGCCGGGGCAGAGGAGGTCAACGACCTAGGGGAGGCGTTCGAAGTGGTGAGCGAGGCTGGCGACGTTGTTGCCGTTCGAACCTCGTTGCAGGCCGCCGGAATCGACTACGAATCCGCGGAAGCCACCTTTCTTCCCAGCGTGACCGTGGCCTTGGATGAGGAAGGTGCACGCAAAGTCTTCAAGCTCATCGAGGCGCTTGAGGACAGCGACGACGTTCAGAACGTCTATGCCAACTTCGATGTCAGTGACGAAGTTATGGAGCTCGTGGGTTAGTTCCTCGTGTGGCTCGCGGGCCAGCTCGCGACACGCGGGGCCAAGTGGCGATCTGCGGGCCCGAGGCCATTAGCCTTGCTATCCGAACAGGTGTTCGGACGAGTGGAGCGATGATGCGGGTGCTGGGGATGGATCCCGGGCTCACCAGGTGCGGCGTGGCCGTGCTGGATGGTGAGGTCGGACGCACGCCGACGGCGCTCCACATCGGTGTCATCACGTCTGCACCGACCATGCCGGTTGAGCATCGCCTCTCAGCTCTTGAAGCCGCGATAGGTCTTCTGGTCGACCAGCATGCGCCCGATGTGGTGGCCATCGAACGAGTCTTCAGCCAGCACAACGTCCGCACAGCTATGGGGACGGCCCAGGCCGCAGCCATGGGCCTGCTTGTTGCGGCACGCCGTGGCATACCGGTAGCCCTGCACACGCCAAGTGAAGTCAAGGCGGCTGTTACAGGCAGTGGTCGCGCCGATAAGGCTCAGGTCACGATGATGGTCACCCGGATTCTGCACCTCGACGAGGCTCCCAAACCCGCCGATGCCGCTGACGCGGTTGCCATCGCCATCTGCCACCTGTGGCGCGGGGCCGCACAGAGCAGACTCTCCGCGGCTGTGGCGGAGCAGGGACGGCGAGCCAATGCCGTGGCAGTGACGTCGTGATCGCTTTCGCTCGTGGCACGGTCGTGGACGCCGTTGCGGATCGGGTCGTGCTCGATATTGGACCACTGGGGCTGATGCTGGTGTGCCCGCCGGCCACAGTGTTGGGTCTTCGACGCGGCGACCATGCTGAGTTGCACACGTCTCTGATCGTTCGTGAGGATGGCTGGACCATCTATGGCTTCGCCGACGTCGATTCGCGCGCGGTCTTCGAAAAGGTACAGACCGTCACGGGTATTGGGCCGCGCATCGCTCTTGCGTTGTTGGGCACGATGTCGCCGGATGATCTGCGCCGAGCCGTCATGACGAGCGACGAGGCTGCGATCATGAAGGCCCCTGGCATCGGCCGCAAGGGTGCGCAGCGCATCATTCTTGAACTCACCGATCGACTGGGTCCAGCAACATTCGATGCCTCAAGCGCTCAGGGATCGAGCGTAAGCGGCTGGCAGGGAGCAGTTGCGGCAGGCCTTGTCTCACTCGGCTGGTCGGCCAAAGATGCTGATCGTGCCGTGGACGCGATCGATCCTGAGCTTGCTGCGGCGGCCACCGCGGCAGGTTCGAAAGCAGACGTGGGTCCCCTTCTCAAGGCCGCGCTGCGTCAGTTGGACCGATCATGAGTGATGCTCTGCGCGCTGAACGCGACCCGGAGGATGCGGTCGTCGAAGGTGCGCTGCGACCGGGTTCTCTCGCGGAGTTCGTGGGGCAGGACCGCGTGCGCGCGCAGCTGGGGCTGGTGCTCGAAGCCTCTGCACGCCGCGGAACTACCGCGGATCACGTGCTGCTCAGCGGGCCGCCCGGGCTCGGCAAAACCACGCTTGCGGCGATCATTGCCACTGAATTGGGCGCACCGCTGCGCATGACGTCCGGCCCGGCGCTGCAACATGCGGGTGATCTAGCCGCGGTGCTGTCGTCCCTACAGCCCGATGAAGTCCTCTTCATCGATGAGATTCACCGCATGGCTCGTGCCGCGGAAGAAATGCTTTACCTTGCGATGGAGGACTACCGGGTCGACATCGTGGTGGGCAAAGGGCCCGGGGCCACGGCGATTCCGTTAGAGATCGAACGATTCACGCTGGTGGGGGCCACCACCCGGGCCGGCTTGCTGCCCAGCCCCTTGCGAGATCGCTTTGGGTTCACCGCCCATCTGGATTTCTATGATGCGGCCGACCTGGAAATAATCATCGCCAGGTCAGCACGCCTTCTCTCCGTCCCAGTCGAGTCGGCCGGTGTCGAAGAGATTGCAGGACGTTGTCGCGGCACCCCCCGAATCGCGAACCGCCTGCTTCGACGCGTGCGCGACTGGGCTCAGGTCCACGGCGACGGTGTTGTGACGGGAGCGTCTGCCAAAGCTGCCCTGGAGTTGTACGAGGTGGACGCTCTGGGCCTGGATCGTGTTGATCAAGGGGTGCTGGAGGCGTTGATCAGGCGATTTGGTGGCGGCCCCGTGGGCTTGAGCACCTTGGCGGTAGCGGTAGGCGAAGAGCCCGAGACGATTGAGTCCGTTTCTGAACCTTTTCTCGTGCGCCTCGGCCTGCTGCTGCGAACTCCACGCGGCCGAGTTGCGACCGAGGCGGCATGGCGGCACATAGGTGCTGAGCCACCCGCGGCACGGCAGCCGACCCTCGAACTGGGCTGAGTCCGCTTGGAGTAGCCTGAGGGGCCGCCGATCGCCGGTGGCTCGTGCGCCCCAGGGCGCCTTGCTCGGGAGGTTTCGTGGACCCCACCAGCATTTTGCTGCTTGCTGCAGCCGGTGCCGCCTTCTTCTTTCTCATTATCCGTCCGCAGCGCAAGCGTCAGGCCGCGCAGCAATCGATGCAGAAGGCTCTCGCGCCCGGTGCAGAGATCATGACTTCGGCGGGAATCTTCGGAACCGTGGCCGCAGTTACCGACGAGCAGATCAGCGTCGAAATCGCGCCGGGAGTATTCATGCGAATTCTGCCTGCCGCGGTCAGCAAGGTCATCGAGCCTGCCGCCCAGACGTCCGATGCGGGGCCGGATGCCCCCGGGGCTGATCAGTCCTAACCCTGTCGTTCCGTCAGTTTGAAGGAGAACCGTGGCCCCCAATTCGGGGAGTAAGCCCCTGCGTCTGATCATTGCGCTAGCCGCCTTGATTGCTGGCTTGGCAGTCTGGGCGTTCTGGCCGGGCACCGATCACGGCATTCGCCTGGGGCTGGATCTCCAGGGAGGAACTCAGGTCATCCTGCAGCCCAAGCCAATCACGCCGGGCGCTTCGATCACGGAAGACCAGCTCCAGCAGACGGTGGCAATCATTCGTCAGCGCGTCGATGGACTTGGTGTCTCCGAGGCTGAGGTCACGACACAGGGATCCGGCGATGGCGCAGCCATCGTTGTCGCGGTCCCGGGTGTCAGCCAGGATCGCTTGCTGAGCCTGGTGCAGCGCACTGCGCTTCTCGATTTCCGTCCGGTGTGGGGTCTGTATCCACCCACATCTGCCACGGCGGTGCCGAGTGAGTCGGCGAGTGCGAGCCCGTCACTGAGTGCGAGCCCGTCACTGAGTGCGAGCCCGTCACTGAGTGCGAGCCCGTCGGGCCGTGCGCTGAAGCTGGCCACCTCGCCGAGTGCTTCAGCATCCGTCAGTCCGACGACGAGTGCGTCGGTGGCGGCCACACCTGCCCCGGTGCCGGCGGAATCGGCTGCACCCGTGCAACTTGTCCAGAGCAAGGACAACTCAGCGGCCTACCAATCGCAGGTGGCCGCGCTTGATTGCACGAATCCGCAGAACTTTGCGGGCGGTCGGCCTGATGACCCGGTCTTGTGGCTGGGCACCTGTGAACGTGACGGAACAGCCAAGTACAACCTTCAGCCGGCCTTCATCAAGGGCACCAACGTCACCGGAGCCACGGCAACGCTGCCGCAGAATGGTGTCGGCTGGGTAGTGTCATTGACCTTCGACAGCGAAGGCGCCAAGGCTTTGGCCGATGCTTCGACGCAGTTGACGGCGCTTCCCGAGTGTGGGGCGCAGGGGGCCAACCCCTGTAACGCTTTCGCCATTGTGCTTGATGGAGTTGTCGTCTCGGCTCCGCGCTTCAATGAGCCGATTCTTGGTGGTCAGGCTGAGATTCAGGGCAACTTCACAGCCCAAGAGGCCAAGGATCTCGCGAGCATCCTCAAGTACGGAGCACTCCCGGTGACGCTGGAGCCGGTGGACATCACCACCGTGTCGCCGACCGTGGGCAGTGACCAACTTCGGGCAGGAATTCTCGCGGGGCTCATTGGTCTCACGCTCGTCATGATCTATCTGCTCATCTACTACCGAGTTCTGGGCATCATCGCGGTTCTCTCGCTCGTGATCGCAGGTGTTGTGACCTACCTGTTGTTCATTGTTTTGAGCAAGAGCATCGGCCTGACGCTCACGCTCGCCGGTGTGGCTGGCGCAATCGTGGCCATCGGCATCACCGCAGATTCGTTCATCGTGTACTTCGAACGAATCCGTGACGAGATTCGCGATGGCCGATCACTGCGGGTGGCCGCCGACTCTGGTTGGGTTCGCGCTCGACGCACTCTGCTGGCCGCGGACTTCGTCTCCATTCTCGCGGCCGCTGTCCTGTACTTCCTGTCAGTCGGAAGCGTTCGAGGATTCGCCTTCGTCCTGGGGATGACCACGATCATCGACGTCGTCGTGGCATTCCTCTTCACACATCCGCTTGTGGTGATCCTAGGCCGGTCGTCCTGGATGCAACGAGGTTCACGGTGGACCGGCCTGGATCCGAGCCGCCTTGGTGGCGCCAGTGTTCTCGGCACGATCTCTGGGTCACGTCGTCGCCGAGGTCGCACTGATGGTGAGGGTGACGGTTCCGCGGACGCTTCTGCCACCACGCAAGGGGAGGGATCGGCATGAGCCGCATCGGCGGGCTAGGTCGGCGCCTGTACAACGGCGAGGTCTCGATTGACTTTGTGGGACGCAAGCGCCTGTGGTACATCATCTCGGGTGTCATAGTGCTGATCTGCGTGCTAGCCCTTGGCTTTCGCGGACTGAATCTGGGCATCGAGTTCCGTGGCGGTGCGTCCTTCACGATCCCTCAGGCGACGTGTTCTATCGAAGAAGCGCGTGCGGTAGGTGAGGCTGAGTCAGGCTCGCAGGTCATCGTCACGCAGTCGGCCTCGGGCAGTATCAACGTGCAAACGGCGCCCGTGTCCGCGGACCAGAGTTCGGTGATCGCCGGGAGCCTGGCCAAGGCATGCGGTGTGGCCAAGGAAGACATCAAGGCGCAGGTAGTCGGACCAAGCTGGGGTGCAGAGATCTCCAAGAAGGCACTCCAAGGATTGTTGGTTTTCCTTCTTCTCGTCACGATCTTCCTGTCCATCTATTTCGAATGGCGCATGGCGGTGGCCGCGCTCGTTGCCTTGGCCCACGACCTTGTCATCACGATCGGCATCTATGCGGTCACGGGACTTGAAGTCACGCCCGCAACCGTCATCGGACTGCTGACGATTCTGGGCTATTCGCTCTACGACACCGTCGTGGTCTTTGACAAGGTCAAGGAGAACACTCGCGGCATCACGGGCCAGTCGATCCTGACCTATAACGACGCTGCGAATTTGGCGGTCAATCAGACCTTGGTGCGGTCGATCAACACGTCGATCGTGGCCCTTCTGCCCGTCCTCGCGATCATCATTGTCGGTGCGGGCTTTCTGGGCGCAGGAACGCTTCTTGACTTGGCTGTCGCGCTCGCGGTTGGTATGGCCGCCGGTGCCTATTCATCCATCTTCATTGCTACGCCCTTCCTGGCCCAGTTGAAGTCCAGACAGCCGGAGATGAAAGCGCTCACCGGACGTGTTCTGGCCCGCCGCAAGCAGGGTGGAGCCAGCGAAGCGTCGGGTACCGCGGTGTCGGGCATCCTCACCGATACGCGAGTGGCCTCTGGTCCACGGCAGCAGCCTCGGCGCCAGCCACGGTCTCGTCGCTCGCGCTGACGCGTGAGCCTGGTCGGGTCCTCGTTGGTCCGGACGTAGACTGACGGCACCTTGACACGGGAGGGCTGTTGACCTTCGAGGGGCCGATCACAACGGAGCCACTGGTTCCGCCGATCGGCACGGAGTCGACAGGCTTCCGATCTCGCATTGCCCGTCTGGCAGGCACTCGCGGTGCGTACCCGGAACTTGAGCCCCTGCTGCGCACGTTGCGCACATATCACCCCAAGGCAGACACCAAGCTCATCGAGCGTTCGTATGAGGTTGCCTCGTTCCTGCACCGCGGACAGACGCGCCGATCAGGGGAGGCGTACATCACCCACCCCCTTGCAGTCGCCACGATTCTTGCGGATCTCGGTATGACGGCACCCACGCTGGCCGCGGCTCTGCTGCACGACACCGTTGAAGACTGCGGCTATCCGCTTGAGTCGCTTCGAGAAGACTTTGGTGAAGAGATCGCCACCTTGGTCGATGGCGTCACCAAGCTGGACAAGGTCACCTACGGTGAAACGAGTGCGGCGGAGACCGTGCGCAAGATGGTTGTTGCCATGGCGAGGGATATTCGCGTCTTGGTCATCAAGCTCGGTGATCGCCTGCACAACATGCGCACTATTCGGTACATGTCTGAAGAGAAGCAGCAAAAGAAGGCGCGAGAGACATTGGAGATCTACGCGCCTCTGGCACACCGCCTCGGCATGAATGCGGTCAAGTGGGAGCTTGAGGATCTCGCTTTCGCGACCCTGTATCCCAAGATGTTCGAGGAGATCGTTCATCTGGTCAGTCAACGTGCGCCGTCTCGAGATCAGTACCTCACGTCTGTCGTGGATCTTATTGATGCAGACTTGAAGCGCAGCAAGGTGAAGGCCACCGTGACAGGCCGACCCAAGCACTATTACTCGATTTACCAGAAAATGGTTGTTCGAGGACGCGACTTCGCGGACATCTACGATCTCGTCGGAGTGCGCATCCTGGTAGAGGACATCCGCGATTGCTATGCGGTGCTCGGGGTGGTGCACGCCAAGTGGAGCCCTGTGCCGGGACGCTTCAAAGACTTCATAGCGATGCCGAAGTTCAACATGTATCAAAGTCTCCACACCACCGTGATCGGTCCGCATGGCCGCCCGGTCGAAATGCAGATTCGCACTATCGATATGCATCGTGCTGCCGAATATGGTGTCGCTGCTCATTGGAGATACAAGCAACAGGATGTAGGTGGCAAGCAGGGTCCTGATGACTTCGGCTGGCTGCGACAGTTGCT
Organism: Actinomycetes bacterium; assembly: GCA_037143955.1. Lineage (GTDB taxonomy): Bacteria > Actinomycetota > Actinomycetes > S36-B12 > S36-B12 > JBAWXR01. Next base: position 784 of record JBAWXR010000071.1, on the reverse strand, counting down.
GGAATGGCAGCGTGAGACCGAGGACCCTGACGAATTCCTCGACGCGCTGCGTTACGACCTTGGCAGCACAGAAGTATTTGCCTTCACCCCGAAGGGCGATGTCATTGCCTTGCCGGCGTCATCCACCCCGGTCGACTTTGCCTACGCCGTCCACACTGAGGTGGGTCACCGCTGTGTGGGAGCTCGCGTCAACGGCAAGCTTGTGCCGCTCGAGTCGGCCCTGGTCAACGGAGACGTGGTCGAGATTTTTACGTCTAAGGCAGAGGGAGCGGGGCCCAGCCGCGACTGGTTGACGTTCGTGCAGTCCCCCCGCGCCCGATCCAAGATGAAGGCTTGGTTCTCGCGTGAGCGCAGAGATGAGGCCATCGAAACGGGCAAGGACGCCATCGTGCGGGCCATGCGCAAGCAGGGGCTGCCGCTCCAGCGAATGATGACCAATCAGGCCTTGACAGCCATTGCCGTTGACCTTCATACAACCGATATCACCGGACTTTATGCAGCAGTGGGGGATGGCCGAATTGCGGCCAGCACCATTGTGCAGCGTCTGGTCGACTCTGTCGGTGGAGCAGATGCCGCCGCTGATGACGCGGCTGAGATGTTCCGCCCATCCCTGTCGAGATCGCACGCGCGACGCACAGCGGGGGATGTCGGAGTCGATGTGCAGGGGGCGGACGATGTTCTGGTCAAGCTCGCCAAGTGCTGCACACCTGTGCCCGGCGATGAGATCATTGGGTTTGTGACCCGGGGTGCGTGGGTATCGGTGCACCGGCGCGATTGCACGAAC
>JBAWXR010000070.1:0-9314 GCA_037143955.1 Actinomycetes bacterium | reverse complement strand
CGCGCCACCCTGCTGGGGGTCGTACAGCAGTGCCACGGCCACGTGGGTGGGGTTCACCAGAATGACGTCGGCCAGCGGCACGTCCTGCATCATGCGGCTGCGGGCCATCTGCAGGGCGCGCTGGCGTCGAGTGGCCTTGAGCATCGGATCGCCGTCGTTCTGCTTCATTTCGTCCATGATTTCCTTGCGGGACATCATGATCTGCTTGGTCACTCGTCGGCGGGACACGAAGTAGTCCGCCACGGCGATGATGAGGCCCACGGCAATGACGATGCGCACCAGGCGCAAGGCGTCGTTGGCGATGGTGCTGGCCAGGATGCTCAAGGGGAGGGACCCGGAACCCATCACAAGGTCCGTGGTGCGCGAGATCGTGACCCACAGGACGATGCCGATGGTGGACATCTTGAGAATCTGTTTGACCAGTTCCCATGCGCCCTGCGGCCCAAGAATGCGCTTGGCGCCACTGGCCGGACTGATCCGTGAGCCCTTGAACGCCAGACGGGACAGGTAAGGCCGCGTGCCGCCCTGCGACACGCCGGCGATGATGCTGACCATGAGCACGCCCAGCAGAAGTGGCAGCACTGCCAGCGCGACCGCCTTCATGGTCGACACCAGAACCGTTTGCACCTGAAGCATGTTCGGGTTGCTCATGAGGTCTGGGATGGTCTTGAGCAGGTAGGCGAGTTGCTCCGACAATTTGTCGAACACACCGGGGATGAAGAACGTCAGTGCAAGAAGCCCTGCCCATGCGGCAAGGTCAGGCGCGCGCGAAACCTGCCCCTGTTTGACGGCCTCGCGGCGCCGTTTCGGGGTTGGCTTTTCGGTCTTGGAGCTCGTGTCGGCCATGTCACCCCCCGGCTATGCCACGCATCGCCTCAATGGACGACTGCGAGAGTCCGGCGATCGTGGGCGTGAGTCGGGGAAGGGCAACACCCACCAAGAGCAGCGTGATGCCGATTTTCAGAGGGAAGCCCAGAGAGAACGCGTTGAGCGTCGGGGCGACTCGCGTCAGAAGGCCCAGGCCGATATCGGCCAGGACCATGACCGCGATGAGCGGACCTGCAATTTGCAGCATGGCAATGAAAAACGTGGTGATGCTGGCCGTCAGTGTCTGCGCAGTGGCCCCGAGATCCAGGCTGGCACCCAGGGGCAGGGCCTGGAACGTGGCCGAGAACCCGGCGAACAGCACCATGTAGGCGCCAGTGACGAGCAGGAGCACACCGGCAAACAGCTGGTAGATGCGCGAGAAAACCGAGCTCTGCTGCTGCTGCAGGGGGTCGAATGCCTGAGCTAGGGAGAAACCACCGAAGACGTCGATGGCAGTGCCTGCAGCCGACACGGCGGAGATCAGGGTGAGGCAGGCAAGTCCCATGGCAACACCGATGGCGACCTGCAGAACGAACGCGATCAGGATGTCGACGGGTCCGGTGGGGATGACGGTCGACGCCGACATCGCCGCCTTGGTCATCGGCAGCGAGAACGCAAGGGAGACGACGGTGCGTTCGGTAGCCGGCAGAAACTTGCCGCCGAATGGGGGAGTGATCCACACCCACGCACCGACGCGCGCAAGGACCAGCAGGAAGGAAATGAGCTGGTCGGTGGTGATCGGGATATCAAGCATGTGATCAGCCGGAGCCCAGCATGCTGGGCAGCAGCTGGAATGAGTCGAACGTGAAGTTCACCAGCGTCTGGATCATCCAGTTGCCACTGATGATCAACGCGACGCCGACGCCGATGATCTTGGGAACGAAAGCGATGGTCTGATCCTGCAACTGGGTCAATGCCTGGATTAACGACACGGCGAAACCGATGAGCAAAGCGGTGAGGAGGAGGGGAGCAGCGAGCTTGGCCGCGGTGAGCACCATCATGGTGGCAAGCTGCATTACGTATCCGTCGGCCATGTCCGCTCCTACACGTAACTCTTGACGAGGGCGGAGATGATGAGCGCCCAACCATTGACCAGGACGAACAGCAGCAGCTTGAATGGCAAGGACACCAGCACTGGCGGAAGCATCATCATGCCTACGGACATCAACCCGGCGCTCACCACCATGTCGATGATGAGGAACGGCACGAAGATCACGAAGCCGATGATGAATGCGGCCCGCAACTCAGACAGGATGAACGCCGGCACGAGCGTGGTCAGCGACACGTCTTCGGGTGTTGCCGGTGCGGGCTCGTTGGAGACCTTGACCATGAGCGCGAGTTCCTCGGGCCGGGTGTTGGCCAGCATGAACTTTTCCAACGGCATCTTGCCGGTGTCAAACGCTTGCGAGAAGCTCATGGTGCCGTTGAGGTAGGGCTGCAGAGCGGTGGAGTTGATCGCGCTCAGCACCGGTCCCATGATGAACAGACTGAGGAACAGGGCCAGGCCGGCGAGCACCTGATTGGGTGGAACCCCCTGCAGGCCAAGGGCGTTGCGGGTGAGCGACAGCACCACGATGATCTTGGTGAAGCTGGTCGTCATCAGCAGCAACGCCGGGGCGATGGACAGCACCGTGAGACCGAGGAGCAGAACGATCGAGCTGCTCGGACCACCCTGGCCCGTGAGGCCGGGCAGGTTGACGGAAATGGACGAGTTGGGATCGTCGGCCGCTGATGCCGAGCCCGCGAAGATCAGGCTTGCGGTGGTCAGGCCAAGAACGGTGAGAGCGACGGCAGACGCCATGCGTGCTGTGCGACTCATGAGCGCACCGTCTTATCGCGAACGGCCGCGACGGCCTGACGCCAAGTATTGGGGGACAGCACCGAGCCGGCAAGCGGGCTCTTCTTGTCGTCCGCGTCGTGGTCGGGCACGTTTTGGAACCGCTGCGAGGCCTTGGGCGACGACTTCTGAGCTGATCGCTTCGGGCTTGGCAGCACGTAGCCGTCGACGTACGCCTCAGCCTCGGCACGCATATCGGCGTTGAGGTACTCCTCGAAGCGGGGCTCGCGGCCGCGGGATGAGTCGTGCAGTCCGACGACCACAGCGTTGCGCTGCGGCTCGATGGCCTGGGTCTTGTTGTTGCTGGGGAGAGCCACCTCACCGAGCTGGGTGATGCCATGGTCGGTAACGCCAAGCAGCATGCCGCGATCGCCCACACCAACAACGATGAGGGAACTGCGCTTGCTGAGTGAGACCTTGGAGATCACCTGGATTGCTGCAGAACGCGTGGGGTTCCATCGGCGCGTGACCTTGGCAAGAGCCCAGATCATGCCGATGACGACCGCCAACGAGACGGCAACGCGTAGGGCGAGCAGCAATTGATCCATGAGTGAAGGGGTCTCCGGTCAGTTCTCTTCGGAGACGATCTCGGTGACGCGGAATCCGTATTCCTCGTCGATGACGACGATCTCGCCCTTGGCAAGGATCGTGCCGTTGATGTAGAGATCGACGAGTGCACCGGCTGGGCGGTCCAGTTCGATGACCTTGCCCGGGGTCAACGCCAGGAGCTCGCCGATGGGAAGACGCGTGCGGCCGATCTCGACCGTGACTTCCATCTGCACGTTGATCAAGGGATCAATGCGGCTGACGTCGATCCGGCGATCAACCATTTTGGAAGGATTTTTGGCTGCGGCGGCGGGTGCAGCCGCGGGCGCCTCGGGGGCAGCAGGCGCAGCCTCGGGGGCAGCAACCTGCTCGGCCGCGAACAGCATCAGCCCGCCCACGGGGATGCCGCGCATTGACAACGGAACGGCGATGTCGGGCGCGATACTCGGAGTGCCGGACGCCAGCGTGGGCTCGCCCACGGTGACGCCCATGGCCAGGCCGGCCTCGGTGAAGGCGGGCCCAAGGGAGCTCAGCATTTCGGCCACGGTGCCAAGTTCGGCGGTGACGTCTTGGGTGAACGTGATCATCAGGTTGCCGGCGACGGCACCCTCGAGAGTGGCAACGATGGTTGCAGCGGCCTGCGACATGGGGATCGCACTGGCATCAGCGGAGGCCTCGCCAGCGGTCAGGGGAGTGCTCGTGCTGATGGCCCCGGTCATCGCGTGTGCCGCGCTGCCAAGTCGTTCCATCATGGTGTCGAGTAGTGCAGGGTTCAGTGCCATTACTGCTCCTCGTTGGGGTTAACGATCAAGCACGCGGCTCGCTGACCGTCGCTGCCGGGGACTGCATATCCGTACACAAGATCTGAACCGATCACTTCAAGCGGAACGTTGACGGGGTGGCGCAACTTGATGACGTCGCCCACCTCCATGGTGGCGATTTCGAGCATGCGAATGTTTGTGGGACCCATGCGAACGGCCACTTCCACCGGTGCCATGCGCACGCGGGTCTCGACGGCGCGCGCAATCGCGATGCTGTCGGCATCGTCGCGACGTGTGCGCGCGTTTGCGACGGCACGGTCGAGGTGGGGAAGGAGTTCCTTGAACGGTAGGCACAAAGTGGCGGGGGTGATGACCTCGTTGATGTCCATGTCGAAGTGAACGACGACTACCTGGTCCGAAGGTGGGGACACCTGAGCGAACTGCGGGCTGGACTCGGTGGCCATGATGCGCGGCTGCAGGGGAAGCACGGGGGCCATGACGTACTTGAGCTCACCGAGCATGCGATCGACCATGCTCGAGAGCAGGGTGGTCTCGATCTCGGTGAGACCACGCTCGGGCTGGTTGTCCTCGCCCTGTCCGCCAAGCATGTAATGGATCATGAGCATGGCGGCCTGGGGTGAGAACTCAACGATCGAGGTGACCTTCAGGGGAGCCAGATCCAGCAGAAACATCGTGGTGGTCGCCGGGAGCGACGCGATATAGGCCCCGTACGTGGTCTGCTGTACCGACTTGAGGTCGTGGGTGCACACCGAGCGCAGGGTGGTGGTGAGAACCGTGGCGCACTGCTTGCCATAGGTCTCGAAGATCTGGTCGAGCATGCGGGAGTGTTCACGCGAGAACTTGCTGGGATTGCGGAAGTCATAGGTGTCAACGCCAGATCCGGACCCCTCGGTATCCGAGACGTCGTCAGAGAAGGCTTCCGCGGTCACATCGTCACTATCGGCGGGCAGGCGCACCACTTAAGGAATTGTGGGCTGTGAGTTTCGAGGCGGATCCGTCCGCCTCCCAGGCCCCTGAGGGTGCCCGGTGAATGCATGTCCGCTCGTCCGTGAGCGGTGAGGGGGTTACCCGCTACTGCATGACGAACTCCGTGATGTAGACGTCAGAGACCTTGAGGTGGTAGCCCTTTGTGACCATCTCGACCAGCTGCTTCTTCAGGGTGTCCCGGTTCGCTTGGTCGGTGAGGGTGTTCATGTCCTGGTTGCTGTAGATCTGGATGGCGGCATCGAGGGCCAATGCGCCGTCCGTGGGCTCCTCCTTGGACTGGGGCCCCATTGTCTGCAGGCCCATGCCGAGTTTGAGGTAGTGGCCTCCGGCCAGATTGATGAAGATGGGGTCAAGGCGGATGACCGGACCATCGGGGAGGGCGGCGGCTGCGGCGGCAGCTGCCTGCTCGGCGGCAGCTGACCCGGGGGCTGGGGCAGCGTCCTTGGGCTTGAGTACGAAGAAGTACGCGGCGCCGGCCAAGACCACAACCAAGATGATGATCAGAAGCAGCTTGTTGGACTTCTTCTTCTTCTCCGGGGCCTCGGTGCCCTCGTCGTCGGTCTTCTTAGCCATTATTCGCTCCTGCGCTGGTGGTTGCGGCGGTGTTGGACATAGCTCCCGCGGTGGCGACCCCGGCCTGGCCGGCCAGGTCGACGGACTCAGGACTCGTGCCATTGGCGGCTGCGTTGGCAGCGGTGTTGCGCTCCTGCTCAGTGGTAGCCGTGGAGATGACGATCGCAATGCGGCGATTGATCGTCATGTTGTTGGGGTTGGATTCCGGCACCAGTGGGCTGGTGTCTCCGTACCCGACGACACTCATCATGTAGTGGTCAAGGCCCAGAGGGCTGGTGAGGTAGCGGGCCACGGAACTAGCGCGGGCGCTGGAGAGCTCCCACTCGCTGGGGTAGTTCTTGGGATGGGCCTTGGCTGTATTGGTGTGGCCCTCGATGATGACTCGGTGGCCGGTGGCCTCAATGGCGGGCGCGAGGGCTGCAATGACCTTCAGCCCGGTGGGCTGCAGCACGGCGCTGTCGGCGGGGAAGACCACATCGTCGACCAGGATGTTGACGACGAGGCCTCGTTCCTCACGGCTCAGGGTGACGCGCCCAGCCAGGCCAGCCTTGTTGATGGCTTCCTGCAACGCTTTTTGAGCTTTGTCGAGGGTCGCCTTGTCTGCCGTGACCGCAGCGACGGCCGCCTGCGTCGCCATGGACTGCTGCTGGTTCTGGCCCATGGCCTGGCTCTGCATCATCGCGTTGATCTGGTTGACCAGCGGCGGCATCACATTGGGGGAAATGACCGCCATAGCGTCCGTTTTGGGGGCATTTTGCAGGGTGACGGTGTCACCGGTGCTGGGGAGCACGCTCATGCTGCCCTGGGAGATATTGATGACCTGCCCGAAGCCCTGGGAGAGTGATTTGGCCAGCTCGTCGTACTTCTTGGCGTCGAGCTTGCTCATGGCGAAGAGGATGATGAACAGGCACATGAGCAACGTGATCATGTCTGCGTAGGTCAGCAGCCACCGCTCGTGGTTGATGTGCTCCTCTTGAATACCCTTTTTGCCACCGCCGCCGCCGGACATTACGCAGCCTTGTCCAGGGTCTTGAGGGCATCGGGCGTGAGCAGCGCGCGAAGCTTGGTGTCCACCATGCGCGGGTTGGATCCGGCCTGAATGGCCATGATTCCTTGGATCACGACTTCGCCCGCGACAGCGCGCTGGTCGGCGAGAAGCTTGAGCTTGGCGGCGATGGGCAGCCACATGACGTTGGCGCTCAACACGCCCCACAGGGTGGCAACGAACGCACCGGCGATGAGGTGCCCTAGTTCCGATGGCGAGCTCAGGTTACCGAGCACGTTGACCAGACCCAGCACCGTGCCGATGATGCCGATGGTGGGGGCGTAACCGCCCATGTCGGAGAACAACTTTGCCTGACGGTTGGCATACACGGTGTTGGAGTGGACCTCAGCCTCGAGGATGCTCGACAGGTCTCCGGGGTCAGTGCCGTCGATGGCGAGCTCCAAACCCTTGCGCAGCAACTCGTCTTGAATGCTTGCAGTCTTGGCTTCGAGCGCGAGGAGGCCTTCGCGGCGAGCGATTTCGGCGCACTTGATGATGGTGTCCAGAGTGTCGCCGTAGTCCGGAGGCTTGCTGAGCAGTGCACCGCCAGCGGCCTTGACCGACGAGATGAACATCGGCAGGGAGTTACCGGCGGCGCCCACGGCGAACGTGCCGAAGAACACAAGCACAAGAGGCCCGATGAGGACCAGAGACATGGGATTGCCACCCTCAAGCACCATCGAACCGATGATCACCAGGAAGGCGACCACGATTCCTATGAGGGTAAGCGGATCCATTAGTGCCTCGGCTTCAGTTGAATGACGTCGGGATCGGTCACGAGGGCGGGGGCGTCAAGGTCGTCGGACACATCGCGAGCGAGCGCGAGCACGGATGCTCGGTCATTGCGAATAATCTCGATCAGGTCCTTGAGGCTCTCCTTGATGAGGTAGTGCTTACCATCAACCAGCGTGACGACGGTGTCGGGGGTCTCCTCGGCACGTTCGATGAGGTCTGGATTCAAGGCGAACGCCGGCCCATTGAGTCGAGTCAAAATGATCATGGCGTCCATCCTTGGTCGTGGGGAACCCTCCGTAGTGTCCCCTGCAAGCGTTCAGATCGGCAAAACGTGGAAAGACATGAGGGAATCCACATTCGCTGAATGCGGAGGCACCTAGGGAATGTATTCGGCACCCGCAGCGCGGACCTGAGGATTTTGCTGGTGTCCTTAGGGGGCTCTTTCGAGCCCCCTAAGGTTCCCGGCTAGCGCTTGAGGTTGACGAGCTCGTTGAGCATCTCGTCTGACGTCGTCATGATCTTGGAGTTCGCCTGGAAGCCGCGCTGGGCGACGATCAGGTTGGTGAACTCCGCGGCAAGGTCGACGTTGGACATTTCCAGCGTGCCACCGGCGATCACACCGCGGCCACCCACGGTTGCGGTGCCCACCTGAGCGACACCTGAGTTGACCGACGTGCGGAAGCTCGTGTTGCCAATCTTCTCCAGGCCACCGGGGTTGTTGAAGTTAGCCACGGCCAGCTGAGCCATCGGCTGCTTGTTGCCGTTCGAGAAGATGCCGATGATCACGCCTTCACGGGTCAGGCTGATGCCCTGGAGCGAACCCATCCCGAAACCGTCCTGGCTGAGCGTCGACACCGTGTTCTCATGGCCGTACTGGGTGAGGCCGGTGACATTGATTTTCAAGGAGATGTTCGTGCCTGAGTTCTGGGCCGTGGTGGTCGTGATCTGCATCGTGTTGGGGTCCAGGGTGAAGGCCGCGTTGCCCGCGACGAGAGCGGTGACCTGGTTGGGCGGCGTGCCCGTGGTGGTGGTCAGCTTGCCGTCCACTCCGAAGGTCAGCGTGATGGGAGTGGACTCATCGGCGCTGCCGTCCTCACCGATCGACAGCTGCCATGTGTTGGTGCCGATCTTCTCGTAGTTGGTGGGAACGTTGTGCTGGTTGCCAAGAGCGTCGTAGGTGACGATCGAGCTGATCAGCTTGGTTCCGACCTGTGCATCAGACGGCAGGTTGCCGTTGACCGTCTCGAGAGTGGACTTGACCGGGGGAAGAAGCTGGCCTACGGGAAGCATCAGCGACTTGGGGGTTGAGTTGTTGTCGATCTTGCCGGTGGCGTCAGCTGGCCAGCCCTGCACGATCGCACCGTCGGGCGACACGAGGCTGCCGTTGGCATCAAGGTTGAACGAGCCTGCACGGGTGTAGAGATTCTCCGACCCGTTGTTGACGACGAAGAAGCCGTCGCCCTGGATCATCATGTCGGTGTTCTTGCCAGTGATCTGTGCAGATCCCTGCGAGAAGTTGTTGGACACCTCGGCGAGCTTGACGCCCAGACCGATCTGTCCACCGTTGACACCACCCATGGGGCGGACGAACTGGTTGCCACCGGTGACGGGCACGGGTGCACCCGGGTTGAGGACCTGCTGAGAAATGATGTCCTCGAACACCACGTTGGCGGTCTTGTAGCCCGCGGTGTTGACGTTGGCGATGTTGTTACCGACGACGTCCATCATCTGCTGGTGGGCGCGCAAGCCGGAGATGCCGGAAAAGAGTGAGCGAAGCATGGTTCCTCCTGGTTAGCGACGTATGCCGCTGGCCGAAATCAGATTGAGGTACGCACGCCGTCCGTGGCTGTGGTGCTGGTGGTGCTTCCGCCATCCGTGGCGGGTGTGTCGGTGGATGTGTTGGTAGGTGTGCTGGCCGGGGTGGTGCTGGCCGGGGTGGTGC
>JBAWXR010000069.1:0-9376 GCA_037143955.1 Actinomycetes bacterium | reverse complement strand
GTGCGGGCTCGACACCCGCACCGGGATGGCGTGGGCGGGTGGGTACGTCGGTGACGGTGTGACCACGTCCAACCTTGCCGGTCGCACGCTGGCCGATCTCATCACCGGACGAGCAAGCGAACTCACGACGCTGCCTTGGGTAGGGCATCGTTCCCGGCTCTGGGAACCTGAGCCCCTGCGTTGGGCTGGCGCGAATCTTGCTCTGCGCGCCATGAGCACCGCGGACGCGACAGAGGTGCACCGTGATCGGCCGTCTCGACGAGCGCGATTGGTCAACCGTCTTATCGGGGGCTAGCGCATCAGCGGATTGGGCTGCGCCTCGGCCACGCGTGTGAGGACCGCGGAGTCTCGATGCGCAAAGGGCTCTGCCGATCCATCGATCAGCAGCATGGTTGTCTGCGCGTAACTAAGCGAGTCAGTATCGAGGGCCGTGAAGGTGATCTCCCATGAGGCCGTGTGGAAATGGGTATCAAGCCAAGGGTTCGTGAGAATCCCTGCGGCAGGAGAGCCCACGTCCGCCCGAAGAGTGAACGTCCTTGCCCCGGATTCCGCCTGACCCATCGCCATCGCAACCTGGCCTCGCGGGATGGCCAGAGTCATGTAGATCGTCTCGGTCGCCGGCTCCCACAACACGTAGCCCACCTGATCGTGGAAGGTCAGCGCCTCGTCGGACTTGTTGACATGCTGGTGGTAACGAAGTCCATACATAAGTTGCGGTCCGTTGACCTGACGATCAATGGGCTCAAACACCCACTCCTCGAGGTACTGCGTCACCTCGGGACCTTGCGCTTTGGGACTCACGTCACGACCACGCCCCCCGCGCCAGCTCCCAGCCAAGGCTTGCAGGGGCCCCAGATGTGCCCACGTGTCGTCTGACCCGTCAGCTTCGGTGTAGATATCCGCTGAATACTCCGCCACGTCAGTACTTCTTCGCTACCGGTAAGCAGCTAGTCCGGTGACCGCTTCACCGATCACGAGCGTGTGCATCTCATTGGTGCCCTCGTACGTGAACACCGACTCCAGGTTGTTCATGTGCCTGATGATGGGGTACTCCAACGTGATGCCATTGCCACCAAGGATCGATCGGCATTCGCGCGCAATCTCCAACGCCGCACGAGCGTTGTTGAGCTTGCCCAGCGATACCTGCTCCGGTCGAATTCCTTTCTCGTCTTTCAGTCGGCCGAGGTGCAGGGCCAGCAGCATTCCGTTGCCCAACTGCACCGTCATATCGGCAAGCTTCTTCTGAGTGAGCTGATAGCCCGCGATCGGCTTGTCGAACTGGACACGATTGATGCTGTAGTCGATGGCGGTCTCGAGGCAGTCGCGCGCGGCGCCCAGAGTGCCAAACGCAATTCCGAACCGCGCTTCGTTGAGGCATGACAACGGGCCCTTGAGCCCACGAATCCCAGGAAGCATGGCCGACTCGGGCAAACGCATCTCGGTGAAGACCAATTCACTTGTCACTGAGGCCCGCAGAGACATCTTGCGATGGATGACATTGGCGGTGAATCCGGGGGTGGACGTGGGCACCACGAATCCTCGAATGCCGTCGTCGGTCTGCGCCCACACAACTGACACATCGGCAACGCTGCCGCTCGTGATCCACATCTTGGAGCCGTTGAGGATCCAGTCGCTGCCCTCACGACGCGCATAGGTGCGCATACCGCTGGGATTGGAGCCGAAGTCTGCCTCGGTGAGCCCGAAACAGCCGATCAGCTCACCCGCAGCCAGCCCCGGGAGCCACTCCTGCCGGTGCTCCTCGGAACCGAAGGCATGGATGGCATACATCGCCAAAGACCCCTGAACACTGACAAGCGACCTCAGCCCAGAATCTCCGGCCTCGAGCTCCAAGCAGGCCAGGCCGTAGGCGACCGCCGACGTACCAGCGCATCCGTAGCCCTCCAAGTGCATACCCATGACGCCCAGTGATCCCAATTCCCTGGCCAACTCGCGCGCAGGTATGTCACCGGTCTCGAACCATTCGGCGATCTCCGGACGCACTCGAGTGTCGATGTAGTCACGCACGACCGACTGGATCGCGCGTTCCTCTTCAGAGAGCAGGGAATCGATGGCGTAGAGGTCAAAGGGGCTTTGCGGTGCGCGGCTCATGGGCCCAAAGTCTAGGGATCACAGGCTAAGTTCGCTCGTGACGGGCTGACGCCTTCAATCGTGGGTAGCCAGCAGGGCCAGCACCGCCGCCCGATCAGCATTGAGCGTGGGCGGCGCGCGATGGTAGGCAACGGGTGTGCCGCTCATCTGGATGGGGTTGGCTACCTGACGGGCTGGGGTTCCGTCGACACGCGCAATCTCGACAATGCTTGGCAATTCCAGGGCGCCGGCGAGATCAAACGCCCCGTCCAGCGAATTGATCGGCCCGCACGGCACTCCCGCGACGGTGAGACGAATTCGCCACTCCTCAGCGTCGTGGTTCGCCAGCAATAGCTGAAGCTGCCGGTTGAGCTCATGTCGGTTCTCAACTCTGGCCTTGTTGGTCATGAAGCGCACATCGTCGGCTAAATCCGGCTCCCCCAGAACAGTCACCAACGCTCGGAACTGACTGTCGTTACCGACCGCGAGGACTAGTGCACGATCGCGTGCCGAATAGACCTCGTAGGGGGCGATGGACGGATGTGCGTTACCCAAGAGACCGGGCACAACGCCCGCCCCGGCAAAGGCCCCGGACTGGTTGACCAGACTGGACAGAAGGGACGACAGCAACGACACCTCGATGATCTGTCCGTCCCCGGTGAGATCTCGATGTCGCAGCGCAGCAAGGATCGCGACGGTGGCGTGGAGCCCCGTCAAGACGTCAACTACCGCCACACCAGCCTTGGTCGGAGCGTCGTGTCCCGTCACGCTCATGAGTCCACCCATGGCCTGCACCAGCAGGTCGTACCCGGGCATCTGGGCACCGTCACCGGAACCAAATCCGCTGATAGAGCAGTACACGGCTTTCGGATTGCGGCGCAGGGTTTGTGGACCGTCAAGTCCATAGCGAGTCAGGCTTCCGGGAGCGAAATTCTCGATGACAACATCCGCTACGCAGGACAAGCGATGGGCAATGGCTAGGTCAGACTCGGCAGTGAAGTCCAACGCGATCGACATCTTGTTGCGGTTGATCGACTCGAAATAGGTGGATTGGCCGCTGTTGGCATAGGGCGGACCCCAGGCACGCGTGTCATCTCCAAGGCCGGGACGCTCCACTTTGACAACGGTCGCACCCATGTCGGCCATCAGCATCGTTGCGTAAGGGCCCGCAAGGACTCGGGAAAAATCAGCAACCAAGACCCCATCCAGTGCGCCCTCGGTCACCTCGACACCATATCTTTCCCCACGTCAGCTCTGTTCACTTTGTCCCAGCAGTGTCAGTAGGGTGAGCGCGTGGTGCGACGCACGTGTGACCCTGCCGCACCAGGCGTGTACGGACTCCTGAGTGCCCTCGTATCCCCTCGTCCCATCGGGTGGGTGGCTACCCGCAGCGCGACGGGGGTGGACAACATTGCCCCCCATTCGTTTTACCAGCTGGTCAGCACCGCTCCCCCGATCGTGATGATCAGCTCCATGGGTGAAAAGGACACCGTCCGAAATATTCGTGCCACAGGCGAATTCATTGTGTGCGGCACACCGGCCAGCCGGATCACCCAGGTCAACGTGACCTCAGTCGAGTTTGGACCCGACATCAGCGAGTTCGAAGCGGCTGGACTTACCCGCGAACAAGCCGAGACCGTGTCCGTGTCGCGTGTGGCGGAATCGCCCTACGCCTTGGAGTGCCGCTGCCTGGAGATTCACGAGATCGGTAACGGCATCGTGGTGTTCGGTCAGGTGGTGCACATCGCTGTCGACGAAGCGGTCTACGACGGCGACAAGGTCAGCCTTCAGCGCCTGGACCTTGTGGCCCGGCTGTCCGGCCCGGACTGGGGGCTTCTGGGCGACGTCGTGTCCCTGCCCCGCCTGTCAGTGGACGAGTATCACGAGCAGTACCCGGATGGGTACATCGCCTAGGGGCGCATCACCTGCATGTGTCATGAGTCCACAGTCGTGTGGTCTTGTGTGACTTTGGCGTTTGACTCTTTGCCCCTCAACCGGGAGCTCACGGCACGGCGTGCGGCTCCCGTGACCACACGTAGCAGCACCGCAACGAAGACAAGGTCCAACGCCATCTGCACCATGGTCACCGAGCGGGCGCCCACAGTTTTGGGCGTTATGTCGCCGAATCCCACCGTGGCCAACACGGTAAGCGAGAAGTAATAGGCAGTGAAGCCGTTGAGGGGCTCGGTGAACGCTTCGGAATTTCCGCGCGAGATCAACAGGTACGCGATGGAAAAGACCGCCAGGAACATTGCCGCCATAAGAATGAGTGCCTCAAGGGCGCGCAGCGTGGGGAAGCGCGCCTTGCTGACCCCGCGCAGCTGGTACCAGAAGTACGCGCCGTAGCCGACAATCAAGACCGTCACAATCACCAGCGAGTACAGGGGCGACTTGGCTGGAGTGTCCGGTGCCAAGCTCATGACCACCGCAATGCCGAGCAATCCGACTGCGACCCGCACAAAGGCCCACACAAAGATCCTGATGCGCTCACCTCGGGAAATGTGCTCGGGCAGGGCCCCCAGGGAGACGTCGTCACTCATGATGCTGAGTCTGCCAAACCTTTCGTCGTCACCGCAGCCAACTGGCCGCAGGCACCATCAATCTCGCGTCCGCGAGTATCACGCACCGTAACGGCGACCCCACGCTCCTCCAGCGCCGTGACGAAGGCCCTCTCATCCTTGCTCCGAGATGCGGTCCATTGTGAGCCAGGCGTGGGATTGAGCGGAATCAGATTGACGTGCACCAGGTGACCGGCCAGCAGGTCCCCGAGCATCTCACCCCGCCACCGCTGGTCGTTGATATCGCGAATCAGCGCGTACTCAATGGAAACCCGCCGGTTGGTGATGTTGGCATATCGCCAGGCCGCTCGGAGGACCTCGGCCACCTTGTACCTGGTGTTGATCGGCACCAACGTGTCGCGCAACTCATCGTCCGGTGCGTGCAGCGACACGGCCAACGTAACCGGCAGGCCCTCCGCGGCCAGGTCCAGCATTCGTGGCACCAGTCCCACCGTGGACACGGTTATCCCGCGTGCACTTATGCCTAGTCCTGCTGGAGCTGGAGACGTGAGCCGTCGAAGAGCGCCCACTGTTGCCGCATAGTTGGCGAGTGGCTCACCCATTCCCATGAAGACAACATTGGAGATTCGTCCGGGACCCCCGGCGATATCGCCGTGGGCCAACGAGCGAGCCCCGGCAAGTACCTGCTCCACGATTTCTGCAGTCGACAGGTTCCGGGTCAGTCCCGCCTGACCCGTGGCACAGAACGGGCAGTTCATGCCGCACCCTGCTTGAGACGAGATGCACATGGTGACGCGCTGGGGATAGCGCATGAGCACGCTCTCGACGACGGCACCGTCATGCAGCCGCCAGGCCGTCTTGACGGTCGTGCCGCTGTCGCAATCGACGACATCGGCCGCGGTGAGGAGCTTGGGCAGGAGTGCCGCCACCAGGGCGGGGCGCATGTCTGCCGGGATATCGGACCACTGGGACGGATCGTCGCTGAGCCGAGTGATCCATTGACGTGACAGCTGATCCGCGCGAAAGCCAGGAAGCCCAGCGGCCACGACGGCCGCACGCCGCTCCGCCGGCTCTAGATCCAGCAGGTGCACGGGCGGCTTACCCCGACGGGGTGCCTCCAGGATCAACTCACCCGGCGCCGGCATCAGGCTGCGCCGCTGCCGAGGAAGAGGGTGAAGAGCGCCCAAGACGTGAATGAATTGGGGATCAACGAATCCAAGCGGTCCATCACTCCGCCATGGCCGGGAAGCATGGTCCCCATGTCCTTGACGCCGAGGTCGCGCTTGATTGCCGACTCGACGAAATCCCCCGCGGTTGCCGTGATCATCAGGACGATGCCTGCGATAACCCCTTGCCACCACGGTGCATGCAGGAGCCACATGAACGTCGCTGCACCGACGGCCACCTGCAGAACGATGGATCCGGCAGCACCCTCCCAAGATTTCTTGGGACTGATGGCCGGAGCCATGGGGTGGCGGCCGAACAGCACGCCGGCGGTATAGCCACCGATGTCATTGCTGATGGTCAGCAGAATGAATACGACCACACGTTGCGGACCGTTGTCCGCTTCTAGCGTGAGCATCAAGAAGCCAGCCATGAAGGGCAGATAGGTGATGATGAACGTGCTGGCTGTGATATCGCGCACGAACCCGTCCACACCACGACGAATGCGCCAGATGAAGATCACCAGGATGATCGCCCCTGTGGTGACCAACTGGGCCGTCGTGCCCCAGATATACGCCGAAGCCGGAATCAAGGCGGCTCCCACGTACAGAGGAGAGCGCGCCAGTCTGATGCCAGCCTTCGCGAACGTCTGAGTGAACTCGTGTACAGCAATGACCAGGCACACGATGACAAGAACTGCGAACAGCCACTTCACCGTAAACAGAGAAAGCAGGACCAGTGCACCAAGGATGACCCCGGAAACTATCGCCGCGGTGAGATTGCGTCCGGCCCGTGACTTCTTCGGCTTATCTACTTCCTCCATGCCGAACGTCACACCTCGAGCAGTTCTGCTTCTTTGTGCTTCAGGAGTTCGTCCACATGCTCCACGTGCTTGTGCGTGAGCTCATCCAAGGATTTCTCAGCGCGACGGACCTCGTCCTCACCCGCATCGCCATCCTTGATCATCTTGTCGAGGACATCTTTGGCATGTCGGCGCACATTGCGGACGGACACGCGTGCGTCCTCAGCCTTGTTCTTGGCGACCTTGATGTATTCCTTGCGACGATCCTCGGTCAGCTGAGGAAGCGCCACTCGGATTACGGAGCCATCACTGGTCGGGTTGATCCCCAGGTCGCTGTCGCGAAGCGCCTTCTCGATTGCTCCGAAGGCACCCTTGTCGTAGGGCGAGATCACAATGAGTCGAGCCTCGGGGATCTGGAATGAAGCCATCTGATTGACAGGGGTGTAGGTGCCGTAGTACTCCACATTGATCTTGTTGAACATGGAGATATTCGCGCGCCCCGTACGGATCGTGCCGAAGTCCTCTCGGGCCACCGCAATGGCCTTGTCCATCTTTTCCTCGGCATCAAGCAGTACATCGTCGATGTCACTCACGGCCACTCCCAGCTGTTTGCCTACATGGTTTCCTGCAGGTCAGTTTGACGAGACTAGCGTCCCGATCTGTTCGCCTCGCACGGCGCGGGCGATGTTTCCCTCGACCAGCAGATTGAAGACCACAATCGGCAAGTCGTTGTCTTGGCACATGCTGATAGCTGTGGCATCGGCAACTTTAAGATTTCGGGCGAGCACCTCGGCGGGGCTCAGCCGGTCGAAACGCACGGCAGCTGGATTCGTGCGAGGGTCGGAGTCGTAGACGCCATCGACTCCCTTGGCCATGAGAACGACCTGTGCGCCAACCTCGAGGGCGCGTTGCGCTGCGGTGGTGTCGGTCGAGAAGTACGGCTGCCCTAGGCCAGCCCCGAAGATCACGACCCGACCTTTCTCAAGGTGACGCACGGCACGTCTGGGGATGTACGGCTCGGCAACCTGTCCCATGGTGATGGCGGTCTGGACGCGGGTTTCCACTCCGACCTTCTCGCAGAAATCCTGCAGAGCCAGACAGTTCATGACAGTGCCGAGCATGCCCATGTAGTCCGCACGGGCCCGATCCATGCCGCGCTCCGATAGTTGGGCGCCCCGAAAATAATTGCCGCCGCCAATAACCACGGCCACTTGGGTCCCAGTGGCCACGACGTCACGAATCTGGGCGGCAATTGACGCGACGATGTCGGGATCTACGCCTAGTCCCCCACCGCCGGCAAACGCTTCACCGGACAACTTGAGCAGAACGCGGGACCAGCCGCCTTCAGGTGCCTGAGGCCACGTCTGGACCATGCCGTCCAACGACGCCTGAACGCCGGATCCGGTGACAGGTGCCATGCTCCCTCTCCCTTCGCCGACGCCCAGTATTCCTGACTAAGCCTGCCCGGGCTCAAATCGAGCGAAGGCCGTGACGGTCGTGTTGGCGTCCTTCAGGACCTGCGCCACGGACTTCTTGTTGTCCACCACGCTGGGCTGCTCGAGCAGGCACGCCTCCTTGTAGAAGCCGTTGACCCGACCCTCGACGATCTTGGGCAGTGCCGCGTCGGGCTTGCCCTCTTCCTTGGCGGTCGCTTCGGCGATACGTCGCTCGTTCTCGACAGTCTCAGCCGGAACCGACTCACGGGTCAGGAACTGCGGGCGCATTGCCGCGACCTGCATGGCAGCACCACGTGCCGCCTCTTCACTGCCGCTGTAGGCAACGATGACGCCGACCTGAGGGGGCAGGTCGGAGGCGCGACGGTGCAGGTACACCGCAACGTCGCCGTCAAGGACTGCGACCCGGCCAAGCTCGAGCTTCTCGCCAATCACACTGGCCATCTCGCCGAGTGCGGCTTCCACAGTGCGTCCATCGCTGAGCGACGCCGCGAGCACGGCATCCCGGGAATTCAACTTCTGTCCGTTTGCGGTGGTTGCGATGGCATCCGCCAGCGCGAGGAAGTCAGCATTCTTGGCCACGAAGTCTGTCTCACACAGCAACTCAATGAGAGCCGTGCCCTGCGAGGCGACGAGGCCATTGGACGCCTCGCGCTCAGCGCCGCGCTTGGCCGCTTTGGCCGCACCGGTGATGCGCAGAATCTCGACGGCCTTGTCGAAGTCGCCATCGGCTTCCTCGAGGGCCTTCTTGCATTCCATCATCCCCGCCGACGTCATGTCGCGAAGCTTCTTTACGTCAGCGGCGTTGATCGTCGCCATGGTTGCTCGTTCTCCTTGAGTCGGCGGGGTGATGGATGTGCAGAGTCTTACTCGGCAGGTGTCGCAGGTGTGGCCGGATCCTCGACGGGAGTGCCGGCCAGGAGCTCGCGCTCCCACTCAGCCAGCGGCTCCTGCGTCTCGACACCGGATGCGCCACCCGCACGGGCCATGAGCCCCTCGGCAACGGCATCCGCGATCACGCGGGTGAGGAGCGCAACGGAACGAATAGCGTCGTCATTGCCCGGGATCGGGAAGTCGACCTCGTCCGGATCGCAGTTGGTGTCCAGCACCGCAATCACGGGGATTCCGAGCTTGCGTGCTTCGCCGACGGCGATGTGCTCCTTCTTGGTGTCAACGATCCACACCGCGGTGGGGAGCTTGGCCATGTCGCGGATGCCGCCGAGCGTGCGCTCAAGCTTGTCCTTCTCGCGACGAAGGACCAGAAGTTCCTTCTTGGTGAGGCCGGACTTGGCGACGTCATCAAAGTTGATGACCTCGAGCTCCTTGAGGCGCTGCAGACGCATGTGCAC
>JBAWXR010000068.1:0-9385 GCA_037143955.1 Actinomycetes bacterium | reverse complement strand
GGGTGCGGCCGCGCGGGCCGGACTTGATCAGGTGCGCGCGGGTGTGGCGGCGACCTCGGACGAACTCGGTCATCGACTGCGCATGCTCGTGGGCAAGCCCGGGCTCGATGGCCACTCCAACGGCGCCGAGCAGGTGGCCGTCGCGGCACGAGACGCGGGCTTCGAGGTGGTCTACCAGGGCATTCGCCTGACGCCGGAAGAGATCGTGGCGGCCGCGGTGCAGGAGGACGTCGACTGCATTGGCCTCTCGATCCTGTCCGGCTCTCACCTTGATGCCGTGCCTGCCATCTTGGCTGGTCTTCGTGCCCAAGGACTGGCCGAGGTGCCCGTCATCGTGGGCGGCATCATTCCCGCCGAGGATGAGGCGGTGCTGCGCTCCAGTGGAGTTGCGGACGTCTTCACACCCAAGGACTATGACCTCGCGGTCGTGATGGGCCGAGTGCTCAACGTCGTGCGCGCCAGTCGTGGACTACCTGCATTTACTGATCCATCGCTTGTCTCTTCGCCAGTCGCGTCAAAGGAGTCATGATGTCCCAGCTGTTGCGTCCGCGTCGCTCCAACCTCGCGGTCCCCGGTTCCAGTCCCAAGATGCTGGAGAAGGCCAAGGGGCTGGCGGCCGACCAGGTGTTCATGGACATCGAGGATGCTGTCGCGCCGCTGGCCAAGCCCGATGCACGCAAGAACATCGTGGCGGCGCTCAACGAGGGCGGCTACGAGGGCAAGGTGCGCTCGGTGCGCGTCAATGACTGGACCACCAAGTGGACGTACGCCGACGTGATCGAGGTCGTCGAAGGTGCCGGCGCCAACCTCGACTGCATCATGCTGCCCAAAGTGCAGACGGCCGATCAGATCGTGGCGCTTGATCTGCTGCTCACGCAGCTGGAGAAGTCGAACGGCCTTGAGATCGGTCGCATCGGCATCGAGGCGCAGATCGAGAACGCCAAGGGCCTCATCAACGTCGACGCCATCGCGCAGGCGAGCCCACGCGTCGAGACGATCATCTTCGGCCCCGCGGACTTCATGGCCAGCATCAACATGAAGTCACTCGTGGTCGGCGAACAGCCGCCGGGTTATGACGTGGGCGATGCGTACCACTACATCCTCATGCGCATCCTTATGGCTGCCCGCGCCTACGACAAGCAGGCGATCGACGGCCCGTACCTCGCCATCAAGGATCTCGAGGGTTACAAGCGCGTCGCCTCGCGCAGTGCCGCTCTTGGCTTTGACGGCAAGTGGGTGCTGCACCCCGATCAGGTGGCCGTGGCCAACGAAGTCTTCTCTCCCGCGCAGGATGACTACGACCACGCCGAGCTCATTCTTGATGCGTACGACTACTACACGTCGGCCGAAGGTGGCGCCCGCGGCGCCGTCATGCTCGGTGACGAAATGATCGACGAGGCCTCGCGCAAGATGGCCCTCGTGATGTCCGCCAAGGGTCGCGCCGCAGGAATGCAGCGCACGAAGAAGTTCGAGGTTCCCGCATGAGCACCGTCGTCCCCGCCCAGATCGGCCGCTTCTTCGAGGACTTCGAGGTCGGCACGACCTACCAGCACCCGTTCGGTCGCACGATCTCCGAGGCCGACTCGACGTGGTTCACGCTGCTCACGGTCAACACCAACCAGAACCACTTCAACGCACATCTGGCGGAGTCCAACCCGATCACGCAGGGTCGCATCATCGTCAACTCCGGTCTCACCGTGGCGCTGGTGCTTGGCCTGTCGGTCATCGACATGAGTCAGAACGCGGTGGCCAACCTCGGCTGGACCGACATCAAGCTCACCCATCCGGTCTACGTCGGCGACACCATCTACGCCGAGTCGATCTGCCTGGACAAGCGCGAGTCGTCCTCTCGGCCCGAGATGGGCATCATCCGCATGAAGACGCGCGGCCTCAATCAGGACGGCGACGAGATCGTGTCGTGGTTCCGTTCGGTGATGATCCCCAAGCGCACCAGTGGCATCGGTCAGAACTACTTCCCGCAGGCCAAGACCGGCCCGCGCCCAGCAGAGGAGAAGTAATGGGAACCCTGTGTCGCACCGAGGGACTCACGCAGGACCAGCAGGACATCCTCACGGCGGTCCGCGAGTTCGTCGACGCCGAGATCATCCCCGTGGCCAACGAGCTCGAGCATGCCGACGAGTACCCGCAGGCCATCGTCGATGGACTCAAGGAGATGGGCGTCTTCGGTCTGATGATTCCCGAGGAGTACGGCGGCCTCGGTGAGTCACTCCTCACCTATGCGCTCGTGGTCGAGGAGATCGCGCGCGGCTGGATGAGCGTCAGCGGCGTCATCAACACGCACTTCATCGTCGCCTACATGCTGATGCACCACGGCACGCCGGAGCAGAAGCAGCACTACCTGCCTCGCATGGCCACCGGTGAGGTGCGCGGTGCATTCAGCATGTCTGAGCCCGGCTGCGGATCCGACGTCGCGGCCATCACGAGCAAGGCCGTCAAGGACGGCGATGAGTACGTCCTCACCGGCCAGAAGATGTGGTTGACCAACGGTGGTTCCTCCACGCTGGTCGCTGTACTCGTGCGCACTGACTCCGATGCACCGGCCGACGCCAGTGTGTACAAGAAGATGTCCACCTTCCTCATCGAGAAGCCGTCGGGCTTCGGCGAGGTGCGTCCGGGCCTGACCATCCCCGGCAAGATCGAGAAGATGGGCTATAAGGGCGTCGACACCACCGAGCTCGTGATGGACGGCTTGCGCCTGAAGGACTTTGACCTGCTCGGTGGCGTTCCCGGCAAGGGCTTCTACCAAATGATGGACGGTGTCGAGGTCGGCCGCGTCAACGTTGCCTCGCGTGCGTGTGGTCTTGCCCTGCGTGCGTTCGAGTTAGGCGTGGAGTACGCACAGCAGCGGCAGACCTTCGGCAAGGCCATCGCCGAGCATCAGGCCGTGTCGTTTCGCTTGGCCGACATGGCCACCAAGGTTGAGGCCGCGCACCAGATGATGGTGATGGCCGCACGCCTCAAGGACTCCGGCTCGCGCAATGACCTCGAGTCCGGCATGGCCAAGTACCTGGCCTCGGAGTACTGCAAGGAGGTCGTCGAGGATTCGTTCCGCATCCACGGCGGCTACGGCTACTCCAAGGAATACGAGATCGAGCGGCTGTACCGCGAGGCCCCGATGCTGCTCATCGGTGAAGGCACCGCGGACATCCAGCGCATGATCATCGCTCGTCGTCTGCTCGAGGACTACAAGACCCGCTCGTGATGATCGCGTGCGTGGGTGCCATCGTCCTCGACGATGCTCGGCGCATCCTGCTCATCAAGCGCGGGCAGGCACCGGCGATGGGGCTGTGGTCGATCCCCGGTGGTCGCGTGGAGCCGGGGGAGTCTCACGAGGCCGCGGTCGTGCGCGAACTGCTCGAAGAGACCGGACTTGTCGGTGCGGTCGTACGTGAGGTGGGCACGGTGCACCGCGATGCGCCATCGGGTGGCACGTATGAGATTCGGGATTTCTTGCTGTCCGTTGATGGTGGCGACTTGAGGGCTGGCACCGATGCCGACGATGCGGGCTGGTTCACGCGCGCGGATCTCGATGTCCTGCCGTGCAGTCCCGGACTGGTTGACGCTCTTGCCGAGTGGGACGTGCTGCCGCTCTAATGCGTGTCGTCGAACTCAGCCCACACGGTCAACCGCTTGCCGTCTCGACGCCACTGCCAACGCGAGGCGAGCATCTCGACGAGAGCAAGTCCTCGGCCACCGATGGCATGGTCAGCCGCGTCGCGCACGCGCGGTTCGCCACCGCCCTCGTCGCTGACGGTGACTCGGATCACGGCGTGGCCTGAGTCGATGCCAAACATCACCGGCGGTTCACCGTGCTCGACCGCGTTGGTGACCAGCTCGGAGACCACCAGGCTGATGTCGGCGACCCTCGCGGACGAACCCAGCTGCTCCTCGACCAAGGCGCGCGCGCGACCGGCGGCGCTCATGTCGAAGGGGAGGGTCCACTGATCCACGAGCTGATCATGCCTCGCTCGCCGTCGCCTCAAACCTCCCCGTAGGGTCGCGTCTATGGCGGGGTCAACGAAGGCGCGAGTTCTGGCCGTCGCCAACCAGAAGGGTGGGGTGGCCAAGACGACCACGGTCGTCAATCTGGCCGCGGCACTGGTGGCCACGGGTGAACGAGTCCTGGTCGTCGATCTTGATGCCCAGGCCTGTGCGACGTTCTCGCTGGGGCTTGATCCAGAAGACCTCGATGCTGCGACAGCCAACTCGCTGCTACGCGGCGAGGGCGCTGCTCCCATCCTGCGCACGCCGGACGGCATCGACCTGCTGCCGGCGACCATCGACCTCGCTGCGGCCGACCACGTTCTTGCAACGCAGCACGGCCGCGAATACGTCGTGCGCGATCTGCTGACTGATCTGCAGGACTCGTACGACTGGATCCTGCTGGACTGCTCGCCTTCGCTTGGCATCCTCACCGTGGCCGCACTCACCGCGGCCGATGAGGTGCTGATCCCATTGCAGTGCGAGACGCTGTCGCATCGCGGGGTCGGACAGTTGATGGAGACGGTTGCGGATGTGCAGCGGCTGACCAATCCTGGCTTGCGCGTGGCGGGTCTGCTGCCGACGCTCTTCGATGCCCGCACCACGCATGCGCGGGCGGTGCTCGCCGATCTCGCCTCGCGTTACAACGTGCGGGTGTTCTCACCCATCACGCGGTCGGTGCGGTTTGCCGAAGCACCGGCCGCTGGACGTTCGATCCTTGCGACCGCGCCATCGTCACGCGGCGCGAAGGACTATCGAACGCTTGCGGCTGAACTCAGCTAACGCGCACCGGCGCCACGCCAACCTGAATGGAGTTGCCGGAGATCGGCGTGCATGCGTTGTGCAGGGTGCACACCTGCGTTCCCAGACCTGTGGTGGACACCTTCGCGCTGCCACTGGATGTCCACAGCAGTGTGAAGTTCGAGCCGCCGCCACTGAACTGGCAGGCAGACACGGCGCCGAAGTCCTGGCAGCGCTGGACACGTGATCCGACCAGCCACGAGTACGTGGTGTTGTAGGCGTCCTTGGTGTCCGTGGTTGCACTGTGCAGCTGGATTCCAAGCAGGTCGTAGTTGCCACCGGTCCACAGGTACCAGAACGTGGAGTCGATGCCATAACGCACGGAGTCGATGTAGGCCCGGGAGATCGCACCCATGGCTTCGTCACCGGTGATCTGTCGGCCCGGGGTAGGCGAGGGGCCGGCGAGACCGTAGTTGAGCTCGGTGTCATAGACCGGCTTCACGGGAGCGCCCGCACTCGACAGAGCGCTCTTGAAGGTTGCCAGTAGTTTCACACGCTCGTTGGGTCCGCTCTGGCCATCCGGGTAGTCATGCACCGTGTAGCCATCGATCGGCCAGCCGAGCTTGCCCAACGCCTGAAGGTAAGGAACGTAGGCAGTCTTGACGGGATTGGCCAGGCGCATGCCGCCGCTTGCCGCAAGAACCTGCGACGAGGGCTCGCAACCCTTGACCGCGTCGTACACCGACTTGGTGACGGCGGCCAATTGCTCAGGCGTGCCTGTCCAGTACGACTTGAGGTTGCCCTCATTCCACGCTTCGTACGACGTGATGGCGGGCAGGCCGGCGGACTTCACGTGCTGACACAGCGCGCTGACGAAGGCGCCGGCCGTGGCGGGATCGGACGGCGGTGCGGCGACGTCGTCCTTCTGACTGTCGGGGCGCGCCCACTGAGGTGTGCGACCCAGGACGTACATCACCGAGACGCCGGCCTTCTGGGCGAAGCGCAACGCAGCATCAAGTTTTGTCCAGTTAAAGGTGCCCGACGCAGGTTGCAGGTCGGCCCAGGTCACGGCCGAATCCCACAGTCGCAGGTAGCCGTACTTGACGCTGGGGACGTAACCGGAGTCGGGCGGTGCATGCATGCCAAAGAGAGAGGCGGGGATCGCACCACCGGTGGGTGAGGCGTAGTTGGTGTAGGTGACCGTGCTGCCGTCGGCCGCGGGTCCGGGCGTGGGTGCGGCTGCATTCGCCTGCGAACCGGCCGCATCATTTGCGGCGATGGCCTTCATGAGCTCGACCGCGTAGGTGTCGGTGTCCGGGCACACCGACACGATTTGGTTCAAGAGCGACTGGCTCTGCGAGTCGAGGGAGAGCCCCCACGCAGTGGCATTGAGAATCGACGCAGTTGCCGTAGGGGCTTGTGGGCTACCGCTGGCGCACATGGTCTGTGCCACCAGATTCACGATGAATTGGATGAGAGGTCTGCTGACGAGTGAGTTGAGAGAGGGGAAGGTGGAGTTGCTGCTGTTTTCGACTGATGGCCCGGAGCCGCCAACCGCGTCCACCAGCTGTGCGTAGGCCGAGGTATCGATCATCTGCATGGTCGCCTGCAGCATCGACGGCCCCATCGCGCGAAGTCGCGAGGCAGTCGGGCTCACGTTGGTGGCCCACGCGTAGCGCTGTGCGGGTGTCCAGTTCCAGGCGCCTTGACTCCACGCCTGCTGGAAAGACGTGATCGGAACGACGTGCACCTGCTTGGCGTCCGTGACGGTCTTGGTGCCGAAGTTGGTGAGCCAGCTGCCGCCCGTGATCGTGCACTTCTTGCCGACCTTGGGTCGTACGGTCGCGGCAGTGATGACCATGCGCTGGACGAGCGTGCATCCGTTGCGGTCCTTGGCCGCCCACTGCTTTTTGCTGATGAACTTGTAGGGCGAGTAACCGGCCTTGTGGGGTGCGGTGACGGGGAGCTTGGCGAGCAGTTGCGCCCGGGTGCCGACGGTGGTGGCGGCCTGCGCAGGCGCACTTGCGCCCACGAGGGTGGCGGCCGTGAGGGCGATGACGGTTCCAGCAATCAGAGAGCGGCGCATGTGACCATCATGCATCACCTCAGGTAATGCTGGGTTCGCGGCAGTGTTAGCGCGAGGACAACTCCTGCAAGCCCGCCCAGTGCGCCCGGCGCTGTGACCAGTAGGCCGCCCAACGCGCATCGCCTGGACGCAGGTGAGAGTCCACGTCGACATCCACGTCCACGTCGACATCCACGTCCACGTCTACGTCGACGTCGACATCCACGTCGACGTCCACATCAATGTCACCGGGGTCTGCGGAATCTTGCGGCAGCTCGTGAAGTGCAACGCCGTCGACAACACGAACGCGCAACGGTTCTCCGATGAGGTCGTCGACCATGACGGAGCGTGTAGCCGGAAACTTCACCTGAAATGCCCGCTCGAGCGTGGGGCGGGCCTCATCACGCATCCGCATGGCGAACATCGGATCCACTGTCATGCGCTCGTGCGCATACTCCTCAACCTCGCGCGCTGACGGTTGCGGCCTCATGGATCGCACTGCGGCTGAGATGGTGTAACCGTGCCCGGACGCAATGAGGTTGGCTGCCGGACCGGACACTCCCGCGCGGGCCAGCGCGCCGGGGAGATCACTCTGGGCGTCGGCAAGAACATCTACGTCGAGGCAGGAGTCGATGAGGAGCCTCTCAAGCGGGGTGACGGTCACGGTGGTCTCCTTCACAGCGATTCACGTTCCTTGATGATCCGGACTGTATCCGTGTCCGGCTCTGGTGCACAGAGCGGCGGGATGAACAGTGTGGAAATCGCGGTCAGATCTGCGTGCGCGAGCTTCCCGATGGGCCTCACCAGGACGCGTGGGCGCGCGAGTGGATGCTGAGCTGCCTCGTACACCGTCACCTCGTGCTCATCCGAGTACATCTGCCGTAGGCGGTCCTGCAGCAGGTCGAAGTGGCGCCCATCGAAACCGGCCCGACTGAAGCCGTGGTCAGCAATGAGGCCCACCTGCCACAGCACCAAGGGAACATGGACGTCGACCACGACACGACGGGTGAGGAAGTAGGTGGCTTCATAGGTCTGCAGACCATGGGCGGCGGGGTCGACCTGGAGATCGGCGATAAGACAGTCTTCGGCTGACACACCGGGGAGCATCTGGGTGGCATGGCCGAGGTCACGCAGTTCCTCGATGGCCATGAAGGTGGGATTGACGAAGACGCCTGGATGTCCGTACATCACGACGACGACGGTTTTGCCTTGGTGCACATACCACTTCATTCTGTCGGCCATGGCACGGTAGGTCTCCCGTCGAGGGCGATCTTGGCCGTAGTAGACGTGGAGATCTTCGACGCGCGGGTTGAGTTCTCGAATGTAACTCTCCGTGACTGCATCGGCGGCGCACACCAGAACCTGATCGGCGGCCTTGATGTGCGCCTGCGCCTCCAACGTGAGGTGGGCGACTGACTTGATTCCAGATCCGACAACGGTCAAAGATCCCTGCATCGCTTCCGCCTGCATCCCGCCTCCGTTGAGCGTCATGAGTCTGGGCCCGCAGGCCACTCGGGGCACACTAGCCTTGCAGTTATGGCAGCCGGAGACAGTGCCGACGATGCAGCAGACCCTGATGCGCCGTCGACGGGGATGGGGAAGCGCGTTCGCACGAGTGTGACGTCGTCAGGCCTGTGGCAGCGCCTGGCTCAAGAAGCCGGGATCCCGGTGCAGACACCTCGCTGGTTTATCGCGCTGCGTGCACTTTCAAAGTCACTCATCTATGGGCTCGTGGTTGCGTGGGTCGCATTCATCCCAGTCCGGGGAGGCGGTGCGGTTGCACTGTGGCTGTGCGTAGGTGTGCTGTGGGCTACGACCCTGACCGCCACGGTCATTGATTTCCTGCATCGTCGCCATACGGGTGAGTCACGGCTCGCGCGAATCTCCGACATCACGATGCTTCTGGCACCACTGCCAGCGCTCCTGAACCTTCCGGCGCTCTGCATCATCTTGCTCGTCGCGGGCTACATCATGCAGCTGCGTCGGATCTCGGCGGGCCAGGTGTTCATGTTTGCGGTCGTCGGCTCGATCGCGGCCATCCTGTTGGGAACAGTGGCGCTCGTCGGCGCTGAGTCACAGGTGCCTCAAGCCCCGCTTTCTGAGCCGGGTGCGGCCATCGGCTTCACGTTGGCGACGCTCTTTCGGCTGACATCGATCAAGCTTGCAGGGCCCGTGACCTCCGAGGGACATGTCATCGTCGTTGTCCTTCAGGTTTTCAGCGCCGTCTTCCTGGGGGCGTTTTACGGAGGCCTTCTCGCGATGGTCGTCAGGGACTCCTCAAAGAAGCCCTCGACAAGCAGGACCGATGCCCGCCTCGCCTATGTCATCAAGCAGCAGCAGGAGATCCTCAAGAAGCTGGATGCGCTCACAGAAGCAGGCGTAATCATGAATGTTCGTGACGCCGCTCCCGAGTCCACAACGGACAACTCCGAGGCGGAGCTACCAACGTCCGGCGAAGAAGCACGCCCCTGACGCTACGACGTGGATCACTCGTGCGGGCTTGAATCCCCACCGCGGGTGCGGCGACGCTGACGCCGCTCGCGAGGAGCATCGGCCTTCATCTCGGCATCGGGACGC
>JBAWXR010000067.1:0-9566 GCA_037143955.1 Actinomycetes bacterium | reverse complement strand
AGATAAGGCCGAGGCCGATGAGGTCGTCGAGGGCTCGCTGGCACGCGTCCTTCGCCTCGGCACCGAGAACCTCCGTGGCACGAGACACGATGTCCGCTGCATCGAGGGAATCGAGGGTGCTTGCCGCGCAACTGAGGACGAACAGGAGCAGCCCATCGACGTTGTCCAGGCACCTCACGACGGACGGGCCGGTCGTGGCCCGGGTCGCCAGGGCGGTGATGTCCGAGGGTGCTGGGTGGACAAGGTCCGGTCGACCCGTCAGGAGCGTGGTGAGCTCCGCGTCGTCGCGACGGCGAAGATCGTCGGCGAGGCTCCGGGGTCTGCTCATCCGACCAAGGCTACGTGGAGCCAGAGCTCATGCGGCGGGTAGGCTTCTGGGACGCCTCCGGACCCCGGGGGCCTCATGACGGAAGCGAGGCACCGTGCCTACGGGAACGGTCAAGTGGTACGACTCGGAGAAGGGCTTCGGCTTTATCTCCTCGGACGAGGGCGATGACGTCTTCGTCCATGTGTCGACCCTGCCGGCAGGCGTTACGGCCCTCAAGCCGGGCAGCAAGGTGGAGTTCGGGGTCGTCGATGGCAAGCGCGGCAAGCAGGCGTTGTCCCTCAAGGTCTTGGCCGCCCCCACGTCCGTGGTCAAGGCGGGACGCAAGGACCCCGATGACATGGCCGCCCTCATCGAAGACGTCATCAAGCTGCTCGACGGAGTCTCCAACCAGTTGCGTCGTGGCAAGTACCCGCCGGATGCGGGATCCAAGAAGGTCGCCGCTGTACTGCGCGCGGTGGCCGACGACCTCGACGTCTAGGTGGCGCGCATGACCGGTGACACCGCAACTGATTCCGTCCTACTCTCAGCCGTTGACTTCGCGCGTGACGCGGTCACGGCGGAGGCAGATGCCAGTCAGGTTGGCGAGCACATCGGTGCCGTCATGGAAGATGAACGCCTCGTCGCGCATTCCTTTCAATGCCTCAATCCGGCATACCTCGGTTGGCAGTGGACTGTCACTCTCACGCGCGCGACCGCGGACCATGAACCCACGATCATTGATGTGGTCTTGCTTCCGGGCGACGGAGCGATCGTTCCTCCGGCGTGGAAGCCGTGGAGCGATCGAGTCCAAGCTGGCGACCTGGGAGCGGGCGATGTCCTGCCCACACCGCGTGACGACGCTCGCCTCGTGGCAGGACTGACGGGCAGCGACGATCTCGAAGGCCTCGCATCGCAAAGCCCGCTCTCGCCCAGTCAGTGGGAGATCGGGCTCGGTCGCGTTCGCGTTCTTTCTGCGTGGGGTCGCGACGATGCTGCGGATCGTTGGCAGAACGGTGACTTCGGCCCCGTGACGGCGATGGCCCGACAGGCAGCACACGAATGCGCCACCTGTGGATTCATGCTGCCGGTGGGTGGTCCGGTCGGACAGCTCTTTGGGCTGTGCGCCAATGCCATGAGCCCCGCTGACGGTCGCGTGGTGTCGCTGGCTTTCGGCTGCGGCGCGCACTCTGAGGTGGAGATCGAGCCCGACGCGATCATCGACGAAGGTCCGACCATCGACGATGTCGACTTCGACACGATCGATGCAGCACTGGTGGCCGACTATGTCGAGCCAGTGGTGGTGGATGCTGTCGTCGAAGACGGTGTCGTGAAGGATGCCGATGAGGTCGCGAGCGACGAGTCAGGCGATGCGGCGTCGACGACGGATGACATACAGGCTGAACGCGATGCCGGTGACGAGTCCGATGACTCCGACACCGATCCACCAGCCGCAGCCCTGATCGATGAGCCGGTTGTGGAAGAAGAGCAGGACGAGCAGCCCTAAGGCCCACACCGCGGTGCCCACGATGGCGGGAAGTACGGCATCGCGATCTGCTTTATCTAGTGCGCCCACGAACGACACGCTACCTGCCCCGTAGGCTGGAGACGTGGGTCCTCGCACACGGCGGTTGGTGACGCTGGCCGTCCTGATCTCCCTTGCCGCCGTTGTGGTTATTGCTGCCCTGAATCGATGATCCGGCCACGATCGATCGCGTCGCTCGCGCTCGGACTGGTGATGGCCTTGGCTCTCGTGACTGCGCCCGCTGCACTGGCAGAGCCAGGTGTGACGCAGGTGTGCAAGTTTCCCGACCCGCGGTTCAAGGAGATCAGCGGAATGGCCCGGTCATTGCTTCACCCGCACGTGCTGTGGCTGCATAACGATTCTGGTGGCGGCCCACTGCTGTTTGCAGTCGATGAGCGAACGTGTGCCACGTTGGCCACGGTCACGATCGCCGGTGTTCCTGCCCGCGATCTCGAAGGCGTCGCTGTTGCTCGATCAAGGTCAGGTGAGTCCATCATCTGGTTGGGCGATGTCGGTGACAACCGTGACTCGTGGCCGTACCTGAGGCTCCATCGCATTCTCGAGCCGGCCGTGCTGAGTGATCAGACGGTGACACCCACCGCGACCTACCGATTCACGTACCCCGATGGTCCGCATAACACCGAGACCGTGATGGCCTACGGGGACCGGGTGTGGGTGGTGACCAAGCAGCTCGCCCACGGCTCGTTATATGCAGTGCCGTTAAAGAAACATGGCGTCGCCATCGCCAAGAAGCTTCGTGCGGAAGGCGGGCTCGTGACCGATGGGGCGATCAGTCCGGATGGCGCGAGGTATGTGCTGCGCGACTACGTCAACGCCGAAATTGTCACCGGACTACCCGCGGGCACCTCACTGGGATTCTTCGCCCTGCCCAATCAGGCGCAGGGCGAGGGAGTGACGTGGACTGCAGACGGTAAGGCTCTGCTTATCACGAGCGAACGGGATGCTCGCCTACTTCGGGTCGAACCAGCAGCAATGCCAAGGCGAGCACCATGAAGCACGGAACAATCAAGAAGGCCGTGTGCAAACCTACGTGGTCGGCGAGAATTCCGAGCAGCACCGGAGCGATGATGATCGCGATGCTGGCGGAGATGGAGCAGTAAGCCGCAGCACGATCGGTAAGGCCGTCTGACGCACGCACTGCGCGAGCAACACCCATGGGCCATTGCACCCCGAGTCCGATTCCGACGGCGCACATCCCCAGGACCACGATGGGCCAGAGGGTGAAAGACCACATCACAGCGAAAGCGGCAAGGGCGGCGCAGACAGAGCCACGCAGGATGATCTCCGGTGGAACCTTGAGAGCAAGACGTGCACCGATGAGTCGGCCAAGAAAAATTCCACCGCTGATGGACGCGAGCGAGGCGGCAGCGGCGGCCGGACCGAACTTGCATTGCTCTCGCAGGAGGTCTGCACCCCACAGGGTCATGGAGAACTCGGTCGCGATGAAGAAGGCGATCAGTGCCAGTGACCAGCCGATGGATTTGGGCATCCGACCAATCTGCGATTCGTGAAGTGCCTGCTCACGAGTCCCATATGCAGAGATATGTCGACCGCGCCAGATTTCCAGCGCGATCATGCCGATCATGGCCGTCCAGATTCCCAGCCGCCAGCCAAAGACCGTCGATACTCCGATGCCCACGACGAGTGGGCCGAGCAGCGTGGCGAATGCGGCGAAGGCGTTCGCCTCAGTGATGGCGGCTGCCCCCGAGTCGCTTTGGTGATCCAGCAGGAATGCGTTGATGGCGATCAAGAGTGCCGTGCCGAACAGGCACCCGAGTCCCGCAGCGAGCATGGTCACCGGGGGAGCCACATTCGGGGCTGTGTAGAGCAGCATGGCCGCTGAAGTGGCTAGAGCGCAGATGCGCATGACCGCGCCGCGCCCCAGAAGCCGAATCGCGGACGCCGTCAGCAGTCCACCGATCAATCCCCCTACCGCGAAACTGCTGCCGTGCAGCGACGAGATGGACTTGCTCGTGCCCTGCTCATCGCGCAAAAGTGCCTGCGTTGCTCCGAAGGCGTAGAGGAACCAGGCCCAGGCAGACAACTGAAGGTAGGCCAGCCATGTCGGCCGATCTCGGACCGGGCGACGGGCGGCCGCGTCGCTGCCCGTCACGCCAACTGTTCGATGACGTAGTCGATAGCAGTCACTAGCTTGCGCACATCATCGGGATCGACGGCGGGGAAGACCGCAATGCGCAACTGGTTGCGTCCCAACTTGCGGTAGGGCTCGGTGTCGACAATGCCGTTCTTGCGCAGCGCTGCCGTGACAGCCGTTGCGTCGATGGAGTCGTCAAGATCGATGGTCGTGACAACCGCGGAGCGTTGCGCAGGATCGGAGACAAACGGTGTCGCGACCGGACTTGCCTGAGCCCAGTCGTAGATCACGCCGGACGACTCTGCGGTTCGTGCCGCACACCAGGGCAGACCACCGTTGGCGTTGAACCAATCCACCTGCTCGGCCATCAGGAAAATGGTGGCAAGTGCCGGGGTGTTGTAGGTCTGATCTAGGCGCGAGTTGTCGATGGCGGTCTGGAGGTCCAGGAAATCTGGGATCCAACGCCCGGACTCCTTGATCTGAGCGGCGCGCGCGATGGCTGCGGGTGACATGAGGGCAACCCACAGGCCACCGTCAGACCCGAAGGACTTCTGGGGAGCGAAGTAATAGGTGTCGGTCTGGGCGATGTCGACCATGAGTCCGCCCGACGCGCTTGTGGCATCGATGATCATGAGTGAGTCAGCGTCTGCGCCGGCCACGCGCATGGGTGGGATGGCGACGCCGGTGGAGGTCTCGTTGTGAGGGGTGCAGTACGCGTCGATGCCAGCTTCTGCGACGAATGCGGGGGCGGTTCCCGGCTCTGACGTGTTGATCGTGGGCTGGCCGAGGAAAGGAGCCGCCGTGACTCCACTGGCGAACTTCGCGCCGAACTCGCCGAAGGTCAGGAACTGGGCGCGGTCGCGGATGAGCCCGAAGGCGGCGATGTCCCAGAACGCGGTGGACCCACCGTTGCCCAGCACGACTTCGTAACCCTCGGGCAGTGCGAACAACTGGGAGAGGCCTGCGCGCAACCGCCCGACCTGCGACTTGACGGTCTTCTGCCGGTGCGACGTGCCGAGGTAGGACTGCCACACGCCTGCCAGCGCATCGATCTGTGCCTGACGAACCTTGGAGGGACCCGATCCGAAGCGTCCATCCGCAGGCAGGAGCTCGGCGGGGATACGGATTTCGGCGACAGACATGCAGGACTCCCAGAGAGTGAGGTGGTGAAGCGTTCAGGCGGTGCGCCAAGCCTATTGGGGGTTCGCTAACAGGAGGTTGCGGGCCTTAAGCCTAATAACCGGTGGGCGCCACCATCGAGGCATCCCAGCCGGGGACCTGCTCGGGACTGCGGGGTGCAGGCCCTACATATCGAGCTGAGGGGCGGATGAGTCGACCGGTCTTCTTCTGCTCGAGAATGTGCGCACTCCAGCCCGCCAACCGTGCACAGGTGAACATGGATGTGAACATGTTGGCTGGCACCTCAGCGAAGTCCAGAATGATCGCTGCCCAGAACTCCACGTTTGTCTCGAGCACGCGATCGGGACGCCGCTCTCGCAGCTCTTCAAGTGCAGCGATCTCCAGTGCCTCGGCGATCTCATAGCGTGGCGCATTGAGTTCGCGAGCCGTGCGGCGCAGAACGCGCGCACGAGGGTCCTCGGCGCGGTAGACGCGGTGGCCAAACCCCATGAGTCGGTCGCCACGATCCAGCAGACCTTTGACGTAGCCTCGCGCGTCTCCGGTGCGCTCGATTTCTTCGATCATGCCCAGCACGCGGGACGGTGCGCCACCGTGAAGCGGACCTGACATGGCACCGACGGCACCCGAAATGGCGGCTGCAGCGTCGGCGCCCGTGGACGCAATGACGCGAGCGGTGAACGTAGAGGCATTCATGCCGTGCTCGGCGGCACTCACGAAGTAGGCATCGACGGCTCGCACGTGCTTGGGATCAGGCTCACCACGCCATCTGCGCATGAAGCGCTCGACAACAGTCGAAGCTTCATCGATATGACGTTGCGGGATCATCGGCTTGCCGATTCCGCGGGCCGACTGAGCGACGAAGGACAAGGCCATAACGGAAACATGCGCAAGGTTCTCGCGAGCCATGTCGTCGTCAATATCCAGCAGTGGTTGCAGACCCCACGCTGGTGCGAGCATGGCGATCGCGGACTGGACGTCGACGCGGACATCGCCGGAGTGAATGGGGATGGGGAAGGGCTCTGCCGGTGGAAGACCCGGATTGAACTCGGCGTCCACCAGAAGTCCCCAGACATTGCCGTAGGAGACACGTCCGACAAGGTCTTCGATATCAACGCCGCGGTAGCGCAGGGCGCTGCCTTCCCGGTCGGGCTCGGCGATCTGGGTTTCGAAGGCGATAACGCCTTCGAGCCCGGGGATGAAGTCGCTCATGTGTGCCTCCAAGATGGACTCGTCTGGCCCCATCCAACACGCCGCCGTGATTCATGGTGTGATCGGGTCATGAGCATTCGGGATATGCGCGTCCACTACGACGCGGGTGGGTTCGAGGAGGCGGACGCTGCGAGCACCCCCCTGGCCCAGTTCCGGCACTGGTTCGACGAGGCAGTGGCGGCAGATATTCCAGAAGTCAATGCCATGGTCGTCTCGACAGCCGCTGTGGCCGAGGATGGCGCCCTTCAGCCCAGTGCTCGCACTGTTCTCCTCAAGGACGTGGACCCACGCGGGTTCGTGTTCTACACCAATCTCGAGTCGCGCAAGGGGCACGAACTCGCGGCCGGTTCTGGCATCTCGTGCGTATTCCCGTGGTTCGCGATGCATCGCCAAGTCGTGGTGATCGGTCGTGCGGAACTCGTGTCGCGCGATGAGGTGTCCGAGTATTTCCACAGCCGTCCCAGAGGTTCGCGCCTAGGTGCGTGGGCGAGTGCTCAATCGACCGTCATCGACGGACGCGCATCACTTGAATATCGTTACGCCGAGCTGGAATCGAAGTTCCCCGACGATGACATACCCGTTCCTGATTTCTGGGGCGGCTGGCTGGTGCGACCACAGACGGTGGAGTTCTGGCAGGGCAGGCCCTCGCGGCTCCACGACCGTCTTCGGTATGCCGCAACGACCGGCTCCGCTGCCCTTGATCAACCCGACCAATGGCGGTTGGAGCGGCTTTCTCCGTGAAGCGTCTGCTTCTTGACCTGACACCGCTGAAGGTCAGTGCGCCGTATCGACGCCTGTGGGTCGGCCTCGGTGTCAGCAATATCGGTCAGCAGATGACAGCGGTCGCCGTGGGTCTGCAGATCTGGGACCTCACGCACTCCTCACTCATGGTGGGCCTGGCCGGCTTGTTCCAGTTGGTTCCCATCGTCGTCATGGGTCTGTACGGCGGGACGTTGTCGGACGCGCACGATCGACGCGTGATCGGACTCATCTCTGCGCTTGGTCTATGGGCCTGCTCATTCGCGTTTCTCGCGCAGTCGCTGTTGTCGCTCGGATCGGTCATGGTGCTCTACCTGATCATCGCTGTGCAATCTGGATTCTTCGCCGTGGGCAATGCCACAAGGCAGGCCATCATTCCCAGACTCATTCCCGTCGAACTCCTGCCCGCTGCCAATGCGCTGGGCATGATCACGTGGGGACTGGGCTTCAGTCTGGGACCGCTGCTGGGCGGACTTGTCGTTGCCGCGACAGGACATGTGTCATCTGCTTACGCGGCTGACGTGCTTGCGTTCGCGATCGTCACATGGGCGATGCTGCGCCTTCCGAAGCTGCCTCCCATTCCGGTCGAGGGTGAGGACCAACCTCGAGCCGGCTGGAGCGCGGTCCGCGACGCATTTGTGTTCCTGCGCGGCAAGATGAATCTGCAGATGTCGTTCTATGAAGACATCATCGCCATGGTATTCGGAATGCCCCGAGCACTCTTTCCGGCAATCGCCGCACATTGGTACGGCGGATCCATGCGCGACGTCGCGCTTGTCCTGGGATTGCTCAGTGCCGCGCCGGCGGTGGGTTCGGTGGTGGCGGCCGTCCTGTCCGGCCCCCTAGGGCATGTGCGTAGACAGGGCCGCGCGATCGTGGTGGCCATCGTTGTCTGGGGGCTGGCGATTACCGCTTTCGGCTTCACACGATGGTTACCACTTGCCTTGGCTTTCCTCGCTCTAGCCGGGGCAGCAGACAATGTCTCGGCTGTTTTCCGCGCCACTATTTTGCAGGCTGCGACGCCTGATCACTTCCGCGGTCGACTGCAGGGAGTCTTCACCGCTGTGGTCGCGGGTGGACCACGCTTGGGTGACCTGGAAGCTGGTGTTGTTGCCGCGGCGTTCGGTGAAGCCTTCTCGGTGATTTCCGGAGGCCTTGCATGTGTTGCTGTTGCGGTAGGCCTGGCTGGCAAACATCGGTCGTTCTGGGCCTATGACGCTCGAACACCCGTGCCCTAGTGACGCGTTCAGTCTCGTTTTCGTCAGCGACGTGCGCGAAGCGCCTCTGCCACGAGAGCATCCATCGTTATTCCCCTGCGCCGCGCCTGTGCCCGGGCCTCCTTGCGAAGTGACTTGGGGATCTCAACTTCAAGGGTCACGAGCTTGTCCTTCATCACTGAGTCGCTAGTGCTGCCGAAGAGGATGGTGTCGTCGTCCCTGGCCGCTGCTGTGGGATGCGCCCCTGCATCGGGAGCCTTGCGAAGTTGTGGGCGCTCATCGCTGGTCATGTGAAGAACCTCCGGATATTGATCATGGGTTGCTCCGGCGGCGGCGGAGGAAGAATGAACTCGAGCAGGTCATCAAATGTGTCGGCAGCCTCGCGGGAGCCCGGAGAGTTCCAGCTGTGCAGTGGGGCACCGGCACGTTGAGCGTGCGGAATGCCTTGGCAATCGGCAAGCGGCTTAGCGAAAACAAGTTCGCCGTGAGCTCGGTGGAGCTCAGATAGATGCAGACGATGGTCGCGATCCTCAGGTCGGTACCTGTTGATCACCAGGGCCGTGGTGCGAAGTGTGGGGTTAGTGGTGTTGCGGACAATGTCGACGGCCTCAAGTGCCTCGGCGGCCCCGCGGACCGAGTACATGGTCGGCTCCGTCACGACGATGGCCTGATTGGCTGCGGTGAGTGCGTTGCGCGTCAACTCTCCCAGTGAGGGTGGGCAGTCGATGACGACGAGGTCGTAGTGACGGGGTGCGGTGGCAAGCGCCGTGCGCAGACGTTGAGCGGAGTTTCGCCCGAGTTCGACACTGCGATTTTCGAGGGAGCGTTCGGCCGCGATCACCTTGACGTTCTCGCCCCAGCCGGAGTCCAGTACCGCATCAACGGCAACCCCCGGACGGGCATCCGAAAGCACGTCATTTGAGGTGAAGGGGGCCGACCGAATATCCAGGGACATGGTGGCGTTGGCCTGCGGGTCAAGATCGATGACGAGGGTACGAAGTTTGCGATGCCATGCGGCACTGGCAAGGCCGAGGCTGGCGGTGGTCTTGCCCACGCCACCCTTCATTGACAGCACGGCAACGACGGTCACGGGCACAGTCTCGCAGGTGGGCAGCCAACCACAGGCCACCGGCCAACGGTGGAACGACCATGGGTTAGTGCTCACTGTTGGCTGATGCCGGTCCGAATCATGTTCACGCGCTCAGCCAGACGACATCGCATCGGGCGGGCGAGGGTGCTATGGGCAATGCAAAATGCGCACAAAGTCGAATCTTTGCCTACCCCGGCAGGATCGTC
>JBAWXR010000066.1:0-9733 GCA_037143955.1 Actinomycetes bacterium | reverse complement strand
GACGTGTTCTACCACCACCGACCAGACCCGCATACGCCCATCGAAGAGTCCATGGGCGCCTTGCATACTGCTGTGCAGCAGGGCAAGGCCCTTTACGCGGGTATCTCTAGCTACTCGCCGCGACGCACTCTCGAGGCCGCTCGCATTCTGCGCGACCTCGGCACGCCACTCTTCATCCATCAACCTTCGTATTCGATGTTGAATCGTTG
Organism: Actinomycetes bacterium; assembly: GCA_037143955.1. Lineage (GTDB taxonomy): Bacteria > Actinomycetota > Actinomycetes > S36-B12 > S36-B12 > JBAWXR01. The sequence continues at coordinate 9,524 of JBAWXR010000066.1, read as the reverse complement.
GATCGAAGAGGGCCTGCTCGACGCTTTGCATGCGGTCGGAGCCGGCTGCATCACTTTCAGCCCGTTAGCGCAGGGTCTGCTTACAGACCGTTATCTCAATGGCGTCCCGACGGATTCGCGGGCAGCCCAAGATAAGTCACTCTTCCCGTCGATGTTGTCGGAGCAGAACATCGAACGGGTTCGGGCGTTGAACTACATCGCACTGCGACGCGGCCAGTCGCTGGCGCAGATGGCAGTCGCGTGGACGCTCCGTGACCCTCGAGTCACGACGACGCTGGTCGGTGCCAGCAGCGCCGCACAGCTCACTGAGACAGCCAAGGCGGTGGCCAATCTTGAGTTCAGCGAATCTGAACTCGCGGAGATTGATCAGCACGCGCTTGAGGGTGGGCTGGACCTGTGGCGCGAGCAATCTCAGATCGATTGATCGCTGCCGGGCTGAGTCGAGGCGCCGACGGCAGACTGCGCTGTTCATGGGCCGATGCGTCCGCCGAGTACCAGCGCTACCACGATGTCGAGTGGGGTAGAGAAGTACGTGGTGATGTCGCGCTTTTCGAGCGCTTGTCTCTCGAGGCGTTTCAGTCGGGACTCTCGTGGATCACGGTTCTGCGCAAGCGCGAATCCTTTCGATCGGCCTTTGCAGGATTTGACCCGGTGCAGGTGGCGTCATTCGGGGACGCGAAGATTCAACAGCTCATGGCCGATGCGTCGATCATTCGCAATGCTCGCAAAATTGAAGCCACAATCTCAAACGCGCGGGCTCTCGCAGCTCTGTGGGACCACCAAGGCGACCAGGCACTGACAAAACTCATCTGGTCGCACGCTCGGGAGGACCTCGGGAGGCCGCGCATTCGTGGGGATGTACCGGCACATACACCGGAATCTACCGCGCTGAGCACATCTCTTAAGGCGAACGGGTTCAGGTTCGTGGGACCAACCACAATGTACGCCGCGATGCAGGCCTGCGGAGTGGTCAATGACCACCTGGTCGATTGCTACGTGGATGCGACAGGGTCCAGAGGGGGCGGGGGATAGGGGTGCTCTGGATCACGATTGGTGACGTACTTGGCAATGCCGTAGAACGCACCGGCGATTGGTACCGCGATAAGAGCCCCGATGATGCCAAGAACGATCGACCCCGCCGCGATAGCGAAAACAATGGCAAGCGGATGAAGGTTGACCGCCTTGCCCATCACGAGCGGCTGCAGTACGTCGCCGTCGAAGGACCCCACGACAATGGTGAGAAGAACAACCAAGAGTGCGATGACCGGGCCGCGCTCGGCCAGCGCAACCACAGCGGCGAAGAAGGTAGCCACCGGTGCGCCGATGACGGGAATGAAGGCGCCAAGAAAAACCAGCGCAGCGAGCGCTGGCGCTAGAGGCACCCTCATGATCGCCAGGCCCACGAAGACCAATGTGGCATCGCAGAGAGCCACGATGATGATGCCCCGGGTGTATCCCGCGATCGAGTCCCAGGCGATTCGGCCACCGGTGTCAATGCGCGGTGCGAGCTTCTTCGGCATCCAACCGATAAACCAGCCCCAGATTGTTTGCGGCGACAACATGAAGAAGATGACGCCAAAAATGAAGACTGATCCCGCGATGATGAGTGTTCCGATGGACCCAAAGGCGCCGAGGGCATCGCCGAGCACGCCGGAGGCCACGTGTTTGCCGGCGGTCCCGGCCTGCGTGAGGAGGTCGTTGACTCGCGTGTCGCTCATCTGAAGAGGGCCGGTCCTCAGCCACTGCTCGATATCTTGGAAACCGGATGTCACTGCCTCAGCAAACTTGGGCGCCTCGGAAATTGTTGCCCGCACTACGACCACGAAGATCGCAACGACACCAGCGGCTATCACCAGCAGCGCCAGAAGCATCGCGAGGACCTTGGGCATGATCTTGCGTAAGAGGTTCATAATGGGGCTCGCCCACGCGGTCACGAGCATCGCGAAGAACAGGGCAAAGGCAACCGGCGCAATCTTGCCGAGCAGGATCCCGAGTACCGCAAGACCGGCGCCAACGACGAGCAGACGCCAGACGACTCCGGCAAGGTTCCTGAGCGTGTCGGGCACGTTCTCCTGCTGGCTCACGGCTAGTCGATTCTGACGTTGCCGCGCGGAGTGCTGAAGCACACGGCCACGAGACCGGGCTCATCGCCCTCGACCCACTCCACTGAGACTCCGTCGAGTGAGACCTCGCTGGTGCTGTCGAGGTATCTCGACACGGCGGCCGGATCTCCGCAGATCTCCATCGTGGCGATGCTGACACCGGAGGCGCCACGCGAGGGATGGTCACTCTCGGGACTGACCCACTCGACGAAGAAGGGAAGTTCGGGGTCCTCGATGACGTCCAGGACACCGATCTGCTTCCACGCCAACTCGTGACCATCTGGGCGCACGCGGCGACCCTGCTGTGCTTCGCGTCCCAAACGTGATTCGACGACTGACACGTCATCTACGGACACGACCCAACTCATCCAGCCGCCGCCGTCCTGTGCTCGCCGGGCAACTGCCCGGCCGAAGGGCGCCTTCTCGGCGGCGGGGTGGTCGAGAGCCGAGACGACTTCGATGTAGCAACCACCGGTGAGGGGGAGGACGAAGTTTCGCGTCCCAAAGGAGGGATGGCGACCACCGTCGACAAAGACCCCCCCGAGGTCAGATCCGATGCGCTGGATCACGTCAGCGATCTCAGCCGTGGTGCACGCATAGGAGACATGATCAAGACGCATGGCGTCATCCTGCCCAATGGCTTAACCGGGCGTGAGAGCGCCCCCTCCCGGGGCCCAAATGTGGCAGGCTCGCACAATGGCAACGCAGCAGTTGGACAAGCGAAAGTCCATCATCCTGGGACTTGTCGGCATCGCCTTCATAGTGATCATCTTTTGGAAGGTGATCCCACAAATCGGCAGCTATTCCGATGCGTGGCACGCGCTGCAATCGATGAGTCACCTGGCGTTCGCGCTGATCATCATCATGGTGCTGGTCTATCTGACGAGCTATGGATTTCCGTTCATGGCGGCTACGCCCGGACTCAAGTACTGGCAATCCCAGCAGTTGAATGAGGCGGCGTTTGCGATCAGTAACGGCGTACCCGGCGGAGGCGCAGTGGGCTTGGCCGTCCAGTTGGGCATGCTCACCAGCTACGGCGTTGCTGGGGCACCAGCCACGGCAGCGATCACGGCGGTGGGGTTGTGGAGCAGTTTCGTCACCCTCGGGTTCCCGATTCTGGGGGTCGTCGCCCTGCTCGCCGTGGGGGGCAATGGCGGGGCGTACGCGTACATAGGCCTCATCGGATTGGCCGTTCTCGTGACCGTTGTGGTCGCTTTCGTCTTGGTGATGCGCTCGCAATCGCTGGCGAGGTCGGTAGGCCGCCTGGGCAACCGGCTGATAGGTCCGCTTCGAGGTCGAATCTCGGCCCTCCGAAATCTCGACCTCGTGGGACCCATCACCACGTTTCGATCGAATATGTATGAACTTCTCAAGCGCCGGTGGGCGACCATCACTGTGGCGCAAGTAGCTGTGTCCAGCACTCAATTCCTGATCCTTTTCGTGGCGCTACGCGGAATTGAAGGCTGGGACAAGCCGGGCACATCGATGGGCGTGGTCTTCGCCGCTTTCGCTATTAGTCAGGTGGGTCTGCTCATCCCCATCACGCCAGGCGGACTCGGCACTGTCGATGCGGCCATGATCGCGATCTTGGTGGCGTTGGGCGTTCAAAACGGAAATGCGACGGCGGCGGACCTTGTGTGGCGTGCTTCGTCATACGTGCCGCAGATCATCGTGGGGATCCTGGCGCTGGTGTCCTGGTACCGACGGGCCGGCAAGACATTCGCCACGGCTAAAACCCCGGCGGGTTGATTTCCGGCGTGTCGCTGCACCAGCCACTTACCCGTGGCTCTAATCTCCGTGTGTCTGGTCGCCGCGGGAGGGGAAGCCCTCGGCGACCAGACACTTTTTATGTGGCGGCCGCGCGCTAGCCTCCGGGGCGTGTGGAAGCGCTACGTGGCCATCGGTGACAGTTTCACCGAAGGGCTCATGGATGAGGCTCGCGATGATGGTAGGCACCGGGGGTGGGCCGATCGGCTCGCACAGAAGTTGGCGGATCACGCTGCGGTGGAGGGCCTCGCGTCAATCTCATACGCCAACGTGGCCATCCGAGGGCGGCTCCTGGCAGATGTTATGTCTCAGCAGGTACCCGTCGCAGAAGCCCTGAAGCCAGATCTCGTCAGCTTGGCAGCGGGAGTCAATGATTGTTTGCGCCGTGAGTTTCCGGTGGCCGAGATCGCAACGGACCTTGAGGTCGGAGTGCGGCGTCTCACGGAAGGGGGCGCGCACGTCCTGCTGTTCGCCTACGGGGACCCTTCGCGTCGATCTCGAGTGTTGGGTCGCATCAAGGAGCGCATTGTCGTCTTGAACGCGATCACGGAGGATGTAGCGCAGCGCTACGGCTGCGACGTAGTCCGATACTGGGATGCCGCGGTGATGGACGACGATCGGCTGTGGGATGCCGACCGCCTGCACCTGTCACCGCGAGGCCACGCGCTAGCCGCTGAAAGCGCCTGGGAGGCCTTGGGTCTGGGTTCCGCGCAGTGGCGGACTCCTCTCGCGCCAGGGCCGCACCGCGGGCCGATCGACCGGGCCGGGAGCGATCTCGCTTGGCTGAAAGCCCACGCGCTGCCGTGGATTGGGCGACGCCTTCGGGGTCGCTCCTCGGGAGACTCGGTGACACCGAAGAACCCACAGTGGGTGACCGTCACCGCCTCAGGGTGACTGCACAGGCGTCCAGCAGTGGGCTGGCATCCACAGGGTGAACCGAGTGACCGACCTGCGGCGGATTACTCAGGGACTGTGTCCACATGTCTACGATCGTTCTGGCAAGTCCGTCATCCCTTGTCGCGAGCCTCCCCTTCTTGGTTGGTTTCACACCGGAAGAAAGCGTGGTGTTGGTCTGGCTGCGCGAAGGGTCCATCGTCCTCACTCAGCGCGCTGACCTTCCGCGAGTGGTTCGGCAGGACTGGTTGCTGACCCTGTGGCAACACGCCACCGCCCCGGAGGCAGACGCAATCGTGATCGTCGGGACCTCATCCGATCCTCGGGTATCCCGCGTCGTTGTTTCGGTCGCGGAGTACGCGGTGGCACGCGGCCTCGTCGTTCGTGACGCGCTGGTTGTCTCGAATGGATCGTGGTCAAGCGTCCTGTGTTCTGAGCCGTCCTGCTGCTGCCATCAACCGCAAGCGATACCGGAAAGTGTTCGAATGGCAGTCGCGGCAGAATTTGCCTATCTGGGCGTTGCGCCGGCCACGAGTAGACAGTCATTGGAGATCGAAGTCCAGGCGCGCGTGGATCCACTCGTCATTAGGCAATTGAGTCAGCGGGGCATCCGTCGACCATCGACAGTGCATGCCGTGGAGGTGTGGCGCAATCGAGCCATAGATGAAACCTGCGCGTGGCTGACGGGCTCGCCCGAATCACGGGCAAGTCTGGCTCGCGTGATCGCTGGTCTGCAGGACGTCCGAGTTCGCGACGTCTTCCTGTGGGACTGCGCGTCAGCGGAGCATGACGCCCTGCGCCGGGTGATCCCACGGTTGCAGGAGGGCGTCCGTTGTGCGCCAGAGTCCCTGGTCGCTCCGGTCGCCACCGTCTGCGCGGTTGTGTGGTGGCTGCTAGGAGATGGTGCGCGCGCCCGGCTCAGCATTGGCAGGTGTGTCCAGGCTGATCCCGAGTACCTCCTAGGTCAGCTGATTGCGCAGGCAATAGCCGCGGGGCTGCCTCCCAGCGCGTGGCGATCGGCTGCGATGGGGATCAGCCGGAAGCAATGTCGGGATGGATCCCGGGTAGTTGCCAGCGGCGCCGCGACTGTTCTATAGTTCCCGCAGGTCAAGAGTTCCAGCGCTCAGCTCCGGCTTGCTGGACGGCAACCCTCCACCGCGGTGGGGTGCTCCGGGTGAAGACCGGGCCCCTTATGGGGCAAGCGCGGGTCTTGCACTGGGCAGGACCCCGGAGAACGAGCGAGGTCTGTTATGTCCTGTTGCCGAATGACCCGCCGCTGACGAGCGCCGCACGAGCGGCTCTTCAGCGGAAACCCTCAGATAGACCGGGCTATGCCCACACCTGCACCCAGCTCCGTGGCTGGTGTGTAGCTGTCACATCCACATTCATATTTATTGCCATCACAGGAGAATTGTTATGAGTAACGCATGGTCCTTCGAGACGAAGCAGATTCACGCAGGTCAAACCCCTGACGCAGCCACAAACTCACGAGCGCTGCCGATCTATCAGACAACGTCATACGTGTTCAACGACACGACCCACGCCGCAAACCTCTTCGGGTTGAAGGAACTGGGCAACATTTACACCCGCATCATGAATCCGACGCAGGCCGCGGTCGAAGACCGTGTTGCAGCGCTGGAAGGCGGTGTCGCAGCGTTGCTGGTGGCCAGCGGTCAAGCGGCGGAGACGCTTGCGATCTTGAATATCGCGGAGGCAGGAGACCACATCGTTTCCAGCCCCAGCCTTTACGGTGGCACCTACAACCTGTTCCACTACACGCTGCCCAAGCTTGGTATTGAGACGTCATTTGTCGAGAACCCGGACGATCCCGAATCTTGGCGTGCGGCTGTGCGCCCAAACACGAAGCTGTTTTTCGGAGAGTCGATCTCCAACCCGCTGAACGACGTCCTCGATATTGAGGCTGTCGCCAAGGTTGCGCACGACATTGGTGTTCCGTTGCTCATCGACAACACGGTGGCTACCCCCTACCTGATCCGTCCTCTGGAGTGGGGCGCGGATGTCGTCATTCATTCAGCCACGAAATACATCGGCGGTCACGGCACTGCCATCGCCGGCGTCATCGTCGATGGCGGCACCTTCGATTACGCCCAGTACCCGGATCGGTTCCCCAACTACAACCAGCCTGATCCGAGTTACCACGGGCTTGTGTACGCGCGTGACCTCGGAGTTGGCTCCGCATTTGGGGCGAATCTGTCGTTCATCCTCAAGGCGCGCGTGCAGTTGCTCCGAGACTTGGGGTGTGCTGTGGCACCGTTCAATGCATGGCTCATCGCTCAGGGACTTGAGACGTTGTCGCTTCGTATTGAGCGCCACGTGCAGAACGCACAGGCGGTGGCTGCTTGGCTCGAGGCGCGTGACGAGGTTGAGAAGGTCAACTACGCGGGACTTGCCTCAAGCCCGTGGCATGCGCGTGCATTGAAGTACGCACCGTTGGGCAGCGGAGCAGTCCTCAGTTTTGAGATCAAGGGTGGCGTCGAGGCAGGTAAGCGATTTGTTGAGGGTCTGGAACTGCACAGTCATGTGGCCAACATTGGCGACGTGCGCAGCCTGGTGATTCATCCCGCATCGACGACGCATTCGCAGCTCTCCGAGCAAGAGCAGCTGTCGGCTGGAGTTACCCCGGGATTGGTCCGACTAGCCGTGGGCCTGGAAAATATTGTGGACATTCTGGCCGATCTCGATGCCGGTTTCCGGGCAGCCAAGCAGGCCTGATCGTGTACGGAGCACTGTCCTACGAGGGTTTGCCCCCCGCCACCGGTGCGTGGCGGGAGGCAGACCCCGTGGGGTCCCGACTCTTTGCCGACATCGGTGAGGTTGTGACGGAGTCCGGTGTCGCTCTGCCAAACGTCCGCGTGGCGTACGAGACCTGGGGAACGCTCAATCCAGATGGTCGCAATGCCGTCTACATCTGTCATGCATTGACGGGTGACTCACACGTGGCTGGCGCGGCTGGTGAAGGCCATGCAACCGGGGGCTGGTGGCAAGGATTGGTGGGGCCAGGTTGCCCCATCGACACCAATGAATGGTTCGTCGTGTGTGCAAACGTCTTGGGTGGCTGCCAAGGCACGACGGGCCCGGCGTCTTTGGCGGCAGATAGCCGGCCGTGGGGAAGCCGCTTTCCTGTCGTCACGGTTTCAGACATGGTCGAGGTGGAGCGACGGCTCACGGACCTCCTAGGGATCCAGGCGTGGGCGTTGATGCTTGGGCCTTCGCTCGGTGGCATGCGGGTGCTGGAGTGGATGGTCAGGTATCCCGACCGCGTTCGTAGCGGCCTGGTGTTGGGATCGACTGCCGCGGTCACGGCGGATGAACTGGGCACGCACGCCGTGCAAATCGCCGCCATCGAGGCCGATCCACGCTTCTTGGGAGGCGACTTCTATGACTGTGTACCGGGCGAAGGTCCACACGCGGGCATGGGTATTGCGCGCCGCATCGCACACCTGACATACCGAAGTGAAACCGAGCTGGATTCCAGATTCGGCCGTGATCCGCAGGCTGGCGAGGATCCTTACGCTGGTGGCCGCTTCGCAGTCGAGTCGTATCTTGATCATCATGCCGACAAACTCAATCGGCGCTTCGACGCGAACACCTATATCGCCCTCACGCGCGCCATGAGCTTGTTCGATCTTGGTCGAGGCCGCGGCGGAGTGGCGGCGGCGCTGGGGCGGATTGATGCACCTTTGACGGTGGTGGGGATTGACTCAGATCGCCTGTTCCCACTGCGTCTGCAGCAGGAATTGGCCGATCTCGCGCCGGGTGCCGACGGTTTGCACATTTTGCACTCCCCGTTTGGGCATGACGGATTTCTCGTCGAAGAGGATCAAGTCGGCGAATTTGTGTCCCATGCGTTCAGCAGGATTGCTTCGATCGTCTGAGTGTTGTTATCCACAGCGAAGAAGAGTGGTCAAGCACGTTCGGCATGAATCTGGTTAGCCTCACACATGCGCTTTGTTATCACTCTCGTTCTGTGTTGCCTTGGTTTACTCACGTGGGCGCCACCTGCTCATGCAGTGGATGTGCATGGAAACGACGGTCAAGACACCTTTAGCGGCGTAGGCGGGCTTATTTTGTCCGGCAGTGTTGACAATCACACGCGTGCCGCCGTGGCGAGCTGCGGCGATTGTGCGTGGCAGGTCAGCGTGCCGTGTGCTACCCCGTATGGCGTGGCCTTCGTGCGCTGCGATTCCCATGTGCTGGGCTGCGGATCAGGGACAGATGAGCGACGAGCGTGGGTAAGGCATGGGGACGGGCAATGGACCGACCACGGGCTCCTGTGTGTGTCAACGCACGGACCCTTGACGGTAGATCATGTGGGACACAGTGCGCGCGATGAATTCATTCAGGATCTAGCGCGCCTCCAGCCCCGCTCGGCACCGCGCGCCGGTGTTGTTGCTCAGGTTCCGGTCGTGTTCGACTCGGGTCAGCAGTCAAGCCACGTGATCGGAAACTACGTGGTGCTGGGGGAGAGGGTCCAGCTAACGGCGACGCCGAGGTGGACGTGGGACTTTGGTGATGGGGGGCGGCTGGTTACGGACATCGCGGGATCTCGCTGGCCAGACCTCGCAGTGAGCCACATCTACCGTCACGGCGGTACGCAGGTTGCCCATGTGCGAACCACCTGGCGGGCCGAGTTCACAGTGGGCGGGCTTGGTCCCTTTCCGGTCCCGGAGGAGGTCACTCAGGAGGCCGTGCTGCCCATTCTCGTGGGCGAAGCCCGGGCGTGGGTCGTGCCATGACGGG
>JBAWXR010000065.1:0-9851 GCA_037143955.1 Actinomycetes bacterium | reverse complement strand
CGCTGCTCGAGAGACCGCGCGCTTCATTCGCAATGTGCCGGTGCCGTTGGCCGGGCGTCCTGCATACGCGGTGCTCTTCGCCGGGGCAGTTTCTACTCTGCCGCAAGATCATCGACGCATGCTCGGCGTACCGGATCTGCCCATGGCCGTGACTCGACCCGCGGTTTCGGGGATCCTGGCCACATTGGCCAAAATTCTGGGTCCAGCGTCACCATCCATGCAGGCCGCCCACACACGAGTCGACACCCTGGCCGCTGACGTCCAAGCACCGTGATCCACTCGGACCGGATGTGGCCGCGAGCCGGTTTGGTTCCCGAAGCCTCGTCGGGTGATGATGGCTGGGATGCTTCCCCTCACCGATAGAGCTCGACGTCGCCGCATGCGTTCGGCCGGTCCGATCCCGGCTGCCGTAGGCGTGGTCGCGTGTGCTCTGAGCCTTGTTCTAGCAGCTGCAGGTGCACCCGCGGCACGCGCAGAAGGCCTGCCCACATCAATCGGCTCCTGGTGCACGACATTGTTCGGCGCTTCCGCGGTGACAGGCTCTGCTGCCAAGGCTGATGCACTGATGGCGGGACGGGCCGATACCGGGCAGGGCGGCATCTACCTGCTGAGCGAGCACCCCGACTGGAAGCCACAACCGGGAACCGACACGTCGGGCGATCGTCACGCCAACTCGTTGAACTGGGCACTGCCGCTGTTGTTCCGAGGCGTCTCCACGCAGAACCAAGCGATGGTTGATCGCTTCCGGCAGCTGCTCTACTACTGGATTGACGATCATCAGGGTGCCCGTGGTGCCTGGGTGGACTCCTCTATATATGGCGGCCTTCGCACGGAGACCCTCGTGTGTGCCGCGCAGACCCTGAATGACCCGAAGATCCAAGCCGCAGCCCTCGATGACGCCCAGCGCATGCTCAAAGGCACATCGGGTCAGGTCGATGTTCGCGTAGGCGTGAACAACACCGACCTGATCAGGCAGACGGGTGCACTGGCGGCCTATTGCGCTGTGGGTGATGCGGCCGGACGCGACAAGGCATGGTCCAACCTCGTATCCATGGCCCGAGGTGTGGTCAACGATGACGGAAGCGACGTCGAAGGCTCGCCCGGATACGCGATGTACATCGAGAAGCTTCTGCGCGACACGCAGGCGGCAGCCACGACGTGCAGTCTCCCGTCGGCCGATCCGATCCCCAGCTTGCGCAATCAGCTCATCGGGTTTGTCGCCCAGTCGGTGCGTCCTGACTTCACAGTGGAGTCTCTGGGAGACACCTTGGCGGCGCCCATCACCGGGTCCTTCGGTGGAGGAGATCCTCGCGCTGACTGGAGTCGGTCCCAGGGTGCAACTGGGACGACGCCTTCGGAGACGTATGCCACCTACACGGGCGGATATGTGTTCGGTCGCGCGGGCTGGCATCCGCAACCCAATGGGCCTGATTCCTTCTACTCGCTGCGATTCACATCTGCGCGGCCCGCAACTGCACATACCCATGATGACGGCCTGGGCCTCACCTTTTATTCACGCGGAGTTGAGTGGTTTGGCGACCCTGGGCCATACCGCTACGACAACGCAAGTGCGATGCGCACGTTCATCAAGTCACGCGGCGCACACTCGTCGGTCACCTTGACGAACGTGAAACGCACCAGAGAAAGCGGCGTGAAGTTGATCAAGGGCACTTCCGATGCAGCGGTGGGAGGCAATGACTACACCTGCCTCGACGATCGCACGTGGGGGAGTGTGGATGTCATTCGCTGCACCACGTATGTGCGCTCGATGGATGCCATGATCATCGTGGACACCGTCAACGCCACCAAGATCAAAGGAAAGGCCGCACGCGCGACCGCAGCCACGCGAACCATCACGGAGGCGTGGCAGCTCCCACCCGGAGTAGCGACCAACAACGTCAACGGCACGCTGATGCAGTTGTCGCATGCCGACAAGCGCCTGGATGTGATCAAGTCAGGCCCGGGTGACTGGGCCCTCCAAGGTTCGCAGGCGTCGACAGCCAGTGCGTGGTTCACCGGATCCTGGGGTCAGCCCCAGCCCGCCACTGTGCTGTCGCGCACCATTGGCATTCCCGCCGCAGGCGGAGTTCAGTCGATGGTCACTGTGCTTGTGCCACACCTCGAGAGCGAGTCAGTCACAGTCAAGGTCGACGACAAGGGTGTCACCGTCACGCGTGGCGGCAAAAGCATCACAACCCCGCTCCCCGGCGCTTGATGGTCGTCTAAGCCTGGGCGACTAACGCCTCGACAGCAACGCGTTGCGGCAGTGAGGGCACGGCGCCACGCACTGTGGTGGAGAGGGCACCGGCCGCAGACGCCCAACGCAGTGCATCCACAAAGTCCTGACCCTCAGCAATTGCTGCGGCGAAGCCACCGCAGAACGCGTCACCTGCAGCCACTGTGTCGATCGGATGTACCGAGAAAACGCCAAAGGATCCGCTGCCCTGCGCGTTAGCCCATACCGATCCGCGACTTCCGCGCGTGATGACGACGCAACCCACGCCACTGGAGACAAGCACTTGTGCGGCTTCGGTCACATCGACGGTTGATTCCATCGGCATCCCGGTGAGTTGCGCGGCCTCATGTTCATTAGGAATGAGTACGTCGACCAGGGCAAGGAGCGAACGATCCATGTCGAACACCGGCGCGGGATTGAGAATCGTGCGCGCACCGATGGCCCTGCCCGCCCGCAGTGCTGCTTCGATGGCGGATACCGGTACTTCTCCTTGAACCAGTACCACCGCGGTGTCGGGGAGGTCAGCTATCGCAGCGGTCACTCTTTGCGCTGTGACACTTGCGTTGGCTCCCGGCACCACGACGATGCGATTGCCACCGACATCGTCCACCTCGATCAGCGCAGTGCCGCTTGGGCCGGGTGCCGCTGTGACGAATCGGTCATCAATGCCTTCCTCGGCAACAATCGCTTGGAGGAAATCGGCTGCGGCGTCGGTACCCACCGCGCCGATCATGGTCACCTCCGCGCCCAGGCGGACCGCGGCGACAGCCTGGTTAAGACCCTTGCCTCCCGCGTGATTCTCCACACCGGTGCCAAAGACGGTCTCCCCCGCGTCGGGCATGCGTTGCACCGATACGACGATGTCTAGATTGAGGCTGCCCACGACGATCACGCGACTTGGCATGGTCGGATTATGGTGGGTACGTCCAATGGCATCGAAAGGTTGCGCATGAACCTCGGGATCGACCTTGGTACGGGCTCGGTCAAAGCAGCGCTCGTGGCCCCCGATGGTTATGTGGCTGCTCGCGCCAGCAAGTCGTACGCCACCAAGTCACCGCATCCGGGTTGGGTGGAGATGGACGCCCATCAGTGGGTCGAGGCCACCGCTTCGGTCATGGATGCGGTGGATGAGGGCGAGAACACCGGCATCACCGCGGTGGGTTTCTCCGGCCAGATGCATGGAGTCGTCCTTGTCGATGAACGTCTGCGGCCTTTGCGCCCGGCCATCCTGTGGGCCGATACCCGTTCGGGAGAACAAGCCCGACGGATGACCGCGGACCTCGGCCCGGACCTCCTTGCACGGTTGGGCTCCCCGGCGGTAGCGGGATTCGCCGCAACGACATTGCGCTGGGTGGCGGACAACGAGCCTGAGGTCATCGCCCAAACACGTTACGTATTGCAAGCAAAGGACTTCCTTCGGGCGACGCTGGGTGGCCCCATGGCCACCGATCCCAGTGATGCCTCCGGGACCCTCCTCTTCGATGTCACAACTGGGCAATGGGATGCAGATGCAGTTGCGTGGGCGGGGATCACCGAAGACATGCTTCCGCCGGTGCGGCCGTCCACCGAGATCGCCGGAGACGTGCGCGTGGAAAGGCGTGTGGTTCCGTGCGCCATCGGCGCCGCCGATACGGCTGCGGCGATCAGCGGGCTGGGCCTCACGTCAGGCGAAGGATTCATTGCGGTAGGCACGGGTGCGCAGATCGTGCGGCTCATGAACTCCCCTGCGCTGGATCCCGCGCTGGCAACGCACACGTTCTGCACGGCGGGGGCCGCCGGTGACGGTTGGTATCGCATCGGTGCGGTCCAGAGTGCCGGTCTTGTCCTCACTGCCGCGCTCGAGTGGTTGGGGGCAAGTGTCGACGAGGCTTCCGCGGCATTGCACAACGGCGTGCAAGCGGACGATCCGATCTTCGTGCCCTACCTGGCGGGGGAGCGCACACCAGTCATGAATCCAGACCTACGCGGAGCCTGGCTGGGCATGTCGCTTGCCACTGATCGCGCGGCAATGCTGCGCAGCGTGCTTGAGGGAGTTGCCCAGGCAGTTGCCTTGGGTGTGGAGGCAGTGCAAGCGTCAGGTGAGCGCCTACCCGACGTTGTGCCGCTCATCGGAGGCGGCACGCAGCACCCGGACTTCCGACAACTCCTGGCTGATGCGTGTGGGGTGCCGCTGGGGATTGCGGAGTCTCGTGATTCTGCGGTGGTGGGTGCAGCGTGCCTGGCCTCCGGGCAGTCCACCAATCCGCATCGCATTGCGGTGGACGGTGTGGTCGAGCCATTCCGTGGGGCGGTCACACTCCTGCAGGATCGCCGCGCCAAAATGGTGGCTGCAGCCCATTCCTCCTTCACGACAAGGACCTCGGCATGACGATTGCGATTGGTTCGGACCATGCGGGCTTTCATCTCAAGTCAGCGTTGAAGCAGTGGCTGAAGGACAAGGGGTATGAGGTTCTCGACCTCGGCACCGACTCAGAAGCCAGCGTCGACTACCCGAGCTATGGGGCGGCGGTGGGTCGAGCCGTGGTGAATGGTCAAGCCGAGCTCGGGGTGGCCGTGTGCGGAAGCGGTCAGGGCATCTGCATGGCGGCCAACAAGGTTCACGGTGTACGTGCCGGCATCGTGCGCGAGTCCCTCGATGCTGAAATGATTCGCCGACACAACAACGCCAACGTTGCGTGCTTCGGCGAGCGCTTCACCGATCCGGCCGTGGCCATGGCCGCTCTGGAGGTTTTTCTCACCACCGAGTTCGAGGGTGGGCGTCACGAACGCCGCGTCAACGAACTTGCGGAACTCGACACCGCCTACGACGCGTCATAGCCGCACAGCACGTTGCCCGTTAACCTCAAACCAGTCAATCCAGTCAATCCAGTCAATCCAGTCAATCCCTTGGGAGTAAGCATGATCCGCACACCTCGCGCCGCTGGCGCAGCCGCAGCACTCGTCGGGCTGGTCGTCCTGACCGGTTGTTCCTCATCCGCCAGTCAGACGGAGTCCTCTGCGGCAACGTCAGCTGAAGCCTCTATGGCGTCCCCCGTGATGTCCCCGGTCATGCCTCCGGTGGTGCTCGACAAGACAGCAACCACCGCCACAGCCACAGTGGGCAACATTCTTGACATCAATGTGGACACGCTCGCGGGCACGACGATCGACGTGGACAACCCGGATCTCCTCGAGGTCACGCAGGCCCACGAGACCGACGGGACGCAGTTCAATCCCAGCGCAAAGGCACTCAAGGCAGGCACAGCCGTCATCACGGTCACCAACGGGGACAACACCACCCGCCAGATCACTGTGACGATCACTGAGTAGCAGCCCACGGGTCGCTCTGGCGACCTGTCAGCAGATGCCGGATATGGATCCGGACGATCAGCGCATGCTGCCCGTCGTGCGGTCCCTGGGGATCGATGTCGTGCCGGCGGTGTGGGACGACACAACGGTGGACTGGTCGTCGTTTGAGCTGGTCGTCATTCGAAACACCTGGGATTACTCCGACAGGCGTGACGAATTCGTGGCGTGGTGCGACGCCGTGGAGACGCAGACGCGCCTACTCAATCCTGCGGCAATCGTCAGGTGGGATTCCGACAAGCGATACCTGCGCGATGTGGAACAGGCTGGCCTGCCCATCGTTCCCACGGTTTTCGTGGGACCGGGCGATGACCTGTCACGTTGGCAGCCGCCACACGACTGCGTGGATTTCGTCGTGAAGCCGTCGGTGTCGGTCGGATCGCGCGACACCATGCGCTACAGCGTGGATGGACCGCTGGATGCCGCACAAGCCCTCATCGACATGATCGTGGGCCAGGGTCGCACGGCGATGGTGCAGCCATACCTGGATGCCGTGGACGACGAGGGTGAGACGGCGTTGCTGTTCATCGGCGGAGTCCTGTCGCATGCCATCCGCAAGGGGCAGATGCTTCGTCGCGGCGAGTCAGGCGCCAAAGTTGCCGGCCTCTTCGTTCAGGAGAACATCGAGCCGCGCACGCCAAGCCCGGCCCAGATCGCCATGGCCCATGACGTGATGGCCAACGTTCCTGGTCCGCCCGGACAGCTGCTCTATGGGCGTGTTGACCTCATTCCCGACGACAGTGGACAGCCGGTACTCCTGGAGCTGGAGCTCATTGAGCCATCGATGTTCTTTGCCCATGCGCAGGGGGCTGAAGCGAGATTCGCGGAGGCCATCGCGCGACGGCTTCGAGATTAGCGTTGCGGTTTAGCCAAACGCATTGACGCGTCAGCCCGCTGATGCTGCAATCAGGGCCTCACCTATGGAAAGAGGCCGCATGCCTGATGTCGAGGGAAGCCTGTTGGATCCGGCCGTTCAGGCCTGCCCGTTTCCCTACTACCGGCAGATGCGCGAACAAGCGCCGGTCTACCGCATGCCAGAGACAGGCTTCTATCTCATCTCGAACTACGAGGATCTCAAGAATGTCCTGTCTGATCCCGAGACGTACTCCAACGACATTCTCATCGAGCAGCTGGCTGGCGAAAGTGCGGCGGACCTTGGCCGGATGTATGACGAGCACCTGGACAAGGTGGGTTGGGGGCACGTCCAGACACTTCAGCGCACCGACCCGCCCGAGCACAGCCGCTACCGACGCCTGATCAATCGAGCCTTCACGCCACCGATGGTCAAAGCCATGCAGCCTGGCATCGAGCGCACCTGCGCAGAGTTGATCGATGCCTTCATCGATCGTGGTGAGTGTGACTTCATTGCCGACTTCGCTTTCCCGTTGCCCGGCATCGTCATTGCCGAGCAGATCGGACTTGACGCCAGCCAGATCACGACGTTCAAGCGGTGGTCCGATGCCATGCTCTCACCCGCACAGGGACTCTTGGTCGATCAAGCGTCGGCCGAGCACTATGCCGCTATTGAGGCTGAAGCCCAGCACTACATGGCGCCGCTGCTGGAGGACCGCAGAAGGAATCCCACGGGCGATGTCCTCTCGGCATTGGTGGCGGATTCGGCCGAAGGCGACGAGCCTCTGTCGATGCACGAATTGCAGAACCTGATGAACCAGCTCATCACCGGTGGTTACACCACCACCGCGGATGCCATCGGCAACGCGATGCTCTTGCTCATCGAGCATCCCGACCAGATGGAGCTCCTGCGCAATGACCGCAGCCTGTTGCGCAACTTTGCCGACGAGTCCTTGCGGCTGGCCAGCTCGGTTCAGGGCCTGTTCCGGCGCACGACCCGCGAGGTCGTTCTCAGCGGTGTGACGATTCCTGCGAACAGCATCCTGCACATCCGCTACGGGTCGGCTAACACCGACGAGGCGCAATTCCCCGATTCCGAGCGCTTCGACATCACGCGTGACAATGCAGGTAAGCACCTAGCGTTCTCTCGCGGTCCACACTTCTGCGTGGGTCAGCCGCTGGCGATTCAGGAGATGATGATTGCCTTCGATCATCTGCTCAATCGCCTCGACAACATTGCTCTGGCCCCAGGTGTTGTTCCTGAGCGCACGTCGGGCCTGATCTTTTACTCCCTGACGAGCCTGCCTATTACCTTTACCAAGCACTGAACTCTTCAGACGGAGTTCACCTACGCGCTTTGTTGTGTTGGGCCGGCTGTTAAGTGAATGCTGAAGTTTGCCCGCATGACACTCTCCCGCTTCCGAATCGTTGCTTCCGCCGCCGCCGGCCTCGCTCTGGTGGGTGGCACGCTGCTGCTGTCGACCCAGTCGAACGCAGCCACGCCGTCCGCGACACCGTCGCCCTCGGCATCCGCTACCGCAGCGGTCCCCGGCAAGTTCTCCATTGCCCTCATCGGCGATATGCCCTATGACGCACTGGGTGCCGCTCAGATTCCCAACGTCTTTGGCGGCATCAACAAGAGCAACGTGGCCTTCACCCTGTTCGACGGCGACACAATGTCCGGCAAGGGCGACGTGTGCACCGACGCTCAGTACGCGGCTGTGAAGAACAACTTCTTCATGCAATTCACCAAGCCAGTCTTTTACTCCATCGGCGACAACGAGTGGGTGGACTGCGACCGCCCCGTCAAGGGCTCCTACAGCCCCAATGACCGCCTCGCACTGGTGCGCTCGACCTACTTCGGCACCACGGGTAATTACGTGACGCTGGGCAAGAGCACCCTCATGCAGCCCGGAACCAAGACCCCGGTCCAGATCATTCATGACGCGACGTACCCCGAGATGCAGATGTTCACCTACAACGGCATCACCGTGATCATCCCTCACATTCCCGGCTCGGCCAATAACTCAGCTGTCGACGGCGTGAGCTGCAAGGTGTACAACGATCTCAAGACCGATGGCGACAACGCCGAGTACACGGCTCGCGACGCCGCCAACGTGAACTGGATTAACCAGGGCTTCGCCAAGGCCAAGGCCGACAACGCCAATGGCGTGATCGTGGTCGCTCAGGCGAACATGGACTGGGAGGGCTACCTGGCTGGTCAGGCCATGCCCAACACGGAGTGCACAAAGGCGTACGACGCCGACAAGCAGGCACTCCTGACCAACACCCTGTCGTTCGTCAAGCCGGTGCTTCTGCAGAACGGTGACGAGCACTGGTACCAGCTCGACATGCCCATGAACGAGACCGCGGGCAAGTTGGTCCAGCGTGACAAGGGTGCGCTGGTGTCCAACTTCACGCGCATCCAGACCTTCGGGTCGGCGTTCAACCACTGGGTGGAGCTCGGCGTTGATCCGTCGAACCCGAACCTGTGGACCTTCACCCCGCACATCATCACGGGCGACCTCGCTGCCCACTAGTAGCAACGCGAAGCCCCCGTCCCGCACTCTGGGACGGGGGCTTCTCCTATGACGGGTGCCATCACCCATGCAGCGCACGGGACGCCATTCCTCGCGCGCTAGGGTCGTCGCGTCCGCACGCGCAGCGAAGGAGAATGGCGTTGAGACTTGCCACCATCCGCATCCCGTCTGGCACCCGAGCAGTGCGACTCGAGGGTGATGACTTGATCGATGTGGGCTTGCCTGATGTGGGGACAGTCCTGGCTGATGCGAACTGGCGGCAGCGTGCCCAGAGTGTTAGCGGCCCCGCCTACCCGGCGGCCGACGCAGACTTTGCGCCGCTGGTTCCGCGCCCCGGCAAGGTCGTGTGCGTGGGACTTAACTACCGCTCCCACATCCTGGAAATGGGTCGGCAGATTCCCGAGTACCCGACGCTGTTCGCGAAGTTCGCGGAGACACTCATCGGCGCCCACGACGATGTGCAGCTCCCACCGGAGTCGTTGAAGGTCGATTGGGAGGCAGAACTCGCGTTGGTCATCGGCACGCAGGTGCGTCGTGCAACCGACTAACAGGCAGCCGACGCGATCTCCGGGTTCACCGTCCTCAATGACGTGAGCATGCGCGACTGGCAAAACCGGACCCCGATGTGGGACCAGGGCAAGACGTGGGAGTCGTCCACGCCTGTCGGGCCCTTCCTCGTCACGTCCGACGAGGTGGCTGGCGGAGTGCGGCCTGCCGTGGACATCTCCTGCGACGTGAATGGCGAGACGATGCAGTCGGCCAACACCGCGGACCTGGTCTTCGATCCGGTGTTTCTCGTGCGCTACATCTCCACCATCGTCACCTTGAACCCGGGAGACGTCATTGCAACGGGCACTCCGGGCGGCGTCGGTCAGGCC
>JBAWXR010000064.1:0-9868 GCA_037143955.1 Actinomycetes bacterium | reverse complement strand
CTCGTGGGCGTGCTCGGTGCGGGGGGCGGCCTGGTTGCCGCAGTTCTCACCGCGTGGCTTCTTGGTGCGCGAAATGGGCTATACGCGCTCAGTCTTGCGCCCACACTTCGTGGATCCTGGTTCCAGCGCATCGGACTTGCGCACTGGACCATCGACGAAACCACCGCAATGGCACTGGCGCATCCCGAACCCCTGGCGGCCCAGCGCCACGCATTCTGGCGAACCGGCCTGGCGATCTACGTATTGTGGAACCTTGGCACACTCATCGGAGCTTTAAGCGCAGCGGTCCTCCCGGAGCCACGAACTCTCGGCCTAGATGCAGCCATCCCCGCAGCCTTCATTGCACTCCTATGGCCCCGACTCGTCAGCCGCACTACGTGGGCAGTTGCCGCGAGCAGTGCGGCACTCGCTATTGCACTCACGCCGATCTTGCGCCCAGGGCTTCCTGTCTTGGCATGCGCATTCGTTGCCGTTGCCGCCGCAGCTCTTGTTAAGGGCAGGACATCATGATCTGGGCCGCGGTCCTGTTGGGATCCCTCGGGTGCTGGGTAGAAAAGCTCCTGGGATACCTCCTACCGGCCAGCACACTTCGGTCACCGTGGGCCACGCGCATCGCGGCCTTTATGCCGGTGGCGCTTCTGGCAGCACTCGTAGCGGTCCAAACGTTCGCCACAGGACAATCGTTGGTAGTGGATGCGCGGGTGGCCGGATTGGCTGTTGCGATAGTCGCTCTGCTGCTGCGCGCGCCATTCTTAGTGGTGGTTGTGGTCGCTGCCGTTAGCGCCGCGCTGCTGCGGGCCGCGGGCTGGGCCACCTAACCTATCCCGGGAGATAGTCAGCAAGTCCGACGGTGAGCCCAGGATGCTTGCCCACGTCGCGGACGGCCAAGAGAACCCCGGGCATGAACGACGACCTATCGAGCGAGTCATGCCGAATGGTCAAGGTCTCCCCCGTACCACCGAACACAACCTCTTGGTGAGCGACCAATCCCCGGGCGCGCACGGAGTGCACACGTATTCCGTCGACGACCGATCCCCGGGCACCATCGAGTTGATGCGCCGTGGCATCTGGCTGAGGATCCATCCCCATGCGGGCCTGGGCGATAAGTCGGGCCGTGTGCACCGCCGTGCCCGATGGCGCATCGGCCTTGTGCGGGTGATGGAGCTCGATGATCTCCACCGATTCAAACAGAGGCGCGGCCATCGCCGCGAACTTCATCATCATCACGGCCCCGATACCGAAATTGGGTGCGATAAGTACGCCGACCTGCGGCCGAGCCGCACACCAGCGAGCCACGACGGAGAGTCGTTCGTCGGTGAACCCGGTCGTGCCCACCACCGCATGGATACCGGCCTCGATGGCGAACTCCAGCGTCGCCATGACGGCATCGGGAGTGGTGAAATCAACGATGACCTGTGCGTGCGCGTTAGAAATCTGCGCCAGGGAGTCACCAAGGTCAATGGCCGCAACAAGCTCGCATCCGAAGCTGACTGCACGGCCGCCACGACTTCGGCGCCCATCTTGCCGCGCGCGCCCACGACACCCACCTTGATCATGGCTGCAGCCTAGGGGCGGAAACGCTCGGGACCGTCGAAAGGTCCAATGATCGCCAAGGTGGTGGGTTGTTCGAGCAGCTCACGCGAAATCGCCACGACGTCGTCCATCGACACCGCATCGACCTGTGCCAACAGACCATCCAGCGACAGCAGCGCATCGTCATGAAGTTCGGACTTGGCGATTCGCGTCATTCGCGCACCCGTGTCTTCTTGACCCAGAACCGTCGCGCCCTTGACCTGCCCCTTGCCGCGAACAAGTTCTTCTTCGGTTAATCCATCTCGGATCAACCGCGCGATTTCCGTGCGGCACACGTCGAGGGCGGTATCCACCTTGGCCGGCAGGCAACCCACATAAATTCCCATGAGTCCAGACTCCGCAAATCCCTGCGAATACGCGTAGACGGAATAGGCCAATCCGCGCTTCTCACGCACTTCTTGGAAGAGACGACTACTCATTCCTCCGCCAAATGCGGCCGTCATCACGCTGAGCGCGTAGCGGCGAGGATCCCCGCGGCGAATACCCGGGACTCCCAGGACGAGATGTGCCTGCTCTGTGGGGCGGGATGTCAGGTGAACGCCCGCGGAACTCAATCGACGACGAGGTGCCGTACGTGCTGGCTCCGGCTCGCATGAGTCGTCAAGCACATCCGCGAACGCCCGTCGCACGAGAGTGACGACCTGGTCGTGATCCAGATTCCCTGCCGCTGCTACGACCATTCCCTCGGGCCGATACCTGCGGCGATAGAAGGAGTTGATGGCGTTGCGACTAATCGCCTCAATCGTCTCCACCGTGCCAAGAATGGGCCGACCCAGCGGTGAATCTCCGTAGACGGCCGCCGCAAACTCATCGTGCACCACGTCGCCGGGGTCATCGTCATTCATGGCGATCTCTTCGAGGATTACTCCTCGCTCTGCTTCAACATCCTCGGCGCGAATCAACGCATCGACCACAACATCGCACACGACATCGATCGCGAGCGGAAGATCTTGGTCCAGTACGCGTGCGTAATAGCAGGTGTACTCCTTGGTGGTGAAGGCGTTTAGATCGCCACCCACGGCCTCGATGGACGCAGAGATGTCTAACGCGCTGCGACGGGAGGTGCCTTTAAAGAGCAGGTGCTCCAAATAGTGTGCCGAGCCGGTCTGAGCACCCTTTTCGTCGCGGGACCCGACGTTGACCCACACGCCAAACGATGCCGATCGAACACCAGGCACCTGCTCGGTGATGACCCGCAGTCCTCCGGGAAGGATCGTGCGGCGGACAATGCCACCGTCGCCTTCCCGGAGGAGCGTGCGCGTCTGCGCTTTAGGCATCAGCCTCAGCGTTGGCTGCAGCGGCTGCCTCATCAAGGACCGGCACGAGCGACAGCTTGCCGCGCGAATCTATCTCCTTGATTTCGACCTGCACCTTGTCGCCGACGTTGAGAACTTCCTCTACGGTCTCGATGCGCTTCTTGCCTCCCGCGATCTTCTTGACCTCCGAGATGTGTAAGAGGCCGTCCTTACCGGGCATCA
The DNA here is from genome assembly GCA_037143955.1 of Actinomycetes bacterium. Classification (GTDB taxonomy): domain Bacteria; phylum Actinomycetota; class Actinomycetes; order S36-B12; family S36-B12; genus JBAWXR01. The sequence goes on along the minus strand of JBAWXR010000064.1, from coordinate 6,797 downwards.
ACGAAATGAACGCACCGAAGTTCGTCGTCTTCACGACGGTTCCGAGGTAACGCTCACCCACCTCGGGCATGGTCGGATTCGCGATCTGGTTGATCTGTGAACGAGCCGCCTCGGCAGAAGGTCCATCGGTCGCCCCGATGTAGATAGTGCCGTCGTCCTCAATCGTGATGTCCGCGCCAGTCTCCTCCTGGATCTGGTTGATGATCTTGCCCTTCGGGCCGATCACCTCGCCGATCTTGTCCACCGGGATCTTGATGCTGATCACTCGCGGTGCGGTCGCCGCCATCTCATCAGGAGCATCGATGGCCTCGCTCATGACATCAAGGATCGTTAGGCGCGCATCCTTGGCCTGTGCGAGGGCCGCAGCGAGCACCGATGCGGGAATGCCATCAAGCTTGGTGTCAAGCTGGAGAGCGGTGACGAACTCCTTGGTACCGGCGACCTTGAAGTCCATGTCGCCGAACGCATCCTCTGCACCAAGAATGTCTGTCAGCGCGACATACTGAATCGCGCCGTCGATCATTCCGGAGATCAATCCCATCGCGATGCCTGCCACCGGAGCACGCAGCGGTACACCCGCGTTAAGCAATGACATCGTGGATGCACAGACCGAGCCCATGGACGTTGACCCATTAGAGCCCAGCGCCTCTGACACCTGTCTGATGGCGTAAGGGAACTCCTCGCGCGACGGGAGTACCGGCACAAGGGCCCGCTCCGCAAGCGCGCCGTGGCCGATCTCACGACGCTTGGGTGAACCCACACGTCCCGTCTCGCCCGTGGAATAGGGCGGGAAGTTGTAGTTGTGCATGTAGCGCTTGCGATTCTCCGGATTGAGAGTGTCGAGCTGCTGCTCCATACGAAGCATGTTCAGCGTCGTGACTCCAAGAATCTGAGTCTCTCCGCGCTCGAAGAGTGCCGAGCCATGGACACGAGGCAGAACAGCCACCTCGGCGGACAGGGTGCGGATGTCGGTGAGTCCACGTCCGTCGATGCGCACCTTGTCGCGCAAGACGCGCTCGCGCACCGCTGACTTGGTCACGGACTTCACCGCGGCAGACAATTCCTTCTCGCGGCCCTGGAATGCACTGCCGGCTTCGGCGAGCTCGGCGACGGTGACCTTCTTGATGTCATCGAGACGATCCTCACGCTCCGCCTTGCTGACAATGGTCATCGCTTCGCGGATGCTTGCACCCGAGAGCTTGTCCACTGCCTCGTAGGCGTCGGGCTGGTAGTCCAGGAACAGTGGGAAGTCAGCTGTGGGCTTAGCGGCCTTGGCGGCTAATTCCTGCTGAGCGACGCACAGTGCGCGGATGAACACCTTTGAAGCGTCGAGACCCTCGGCCACGACCTGCTCCGTGGGTGCCTTGGCTCCCCCGGCGATGAGTTCGATGGTGCGGTCGGTGGCTTCGGCCTCGACCATCATGATCGCGACGTCGTTGTCGTCGGCAATGCGACCGGCGACAACCATGTCGAAGACAGCCTCACCCAACTGCTCATGAGTGGGGAAGGCCACCCACTGGCCGCGGATAAGTGCAACACGCACTCCTCCCACGGGGCCGCTGAACGGCAGACCGGCAAGCTGCGTGGATGCGGATGCGCCGTTGATGGCGACCACGTCGTACAGCTCTGCGGGATCCAGAGCAAGCACCGTGACGACAACCTGAACTTCGTTGCGAAGTCCCTTCACAAAACTGGGACGCAGCGGGCGGTCGATCAACCGGCACGTGAGGATTGCGTCCTCACTGGGACGACCTTCACGACGGAAGAACGAACCGGGGATCCGACCGACCGAGTACATGCGCTCTTCGACGTCCACCGTCAGCGGGAAGAAGTCGAACTGATCCTTGGGCTGCTTGCCCGCCGTCGTGGCGCTGAGCAGCAAGGTGTCGTCGTCCAAACAAATGGTGACGGAGCCGGCGGCCTGGCGGGCCAGACGACCGGTTTCGAACGTGATGGTGCGCGTCCCGAAGGATCCGTTATCGATAACGGCCTTGGACGTGTGGACCTGGGGACCCTCCACGGGTGCCTCCTTTGACAAGGGGGCGCGAGAGTGCCGGTGGCGGTCTTCGATCGAGGCCCACGGCTGATGTCAGCCGGAGGTCACTACCGAGGACCGACGAGCAAATGCGCCCCGGGTTCTCTGAAGTGTTCAGTTGGGATGAGGACCCGCCCACTGGCCGGTCCTCGGTGAGGCTATCGGCGAATGCCGAGCTTTTCGATGATGACGCGGTAGCGCGCGATGTCTGTCTTGACCAAGTACTGGAGAAGACGACGGCGCTGACCCACGAGAAGCAGAAGCCCACGACGTCCGTGGTGATCGTGCTTATGGGCCTTGAGATGCTCCGTGAGATCCGAGATTCGCTTAGTAAGCATGGCGATCTGGACTTCAGGGCTGCCGGTGTCTCCGGGCTTGATGCCGTATTCGGCGATGATTTGCTGCTTTACCGCAGTATCGAGCGACATGCTTTTCCTCTCGGGCGCGTCCGGGGCTGGCCCCTGACTCGAAATCGACACGCGCTGCGGAGCGCCCGCTCCACAGCCGTCTGACGACAACCGAAGTTGCTCACTAAGGCTATCAGCCCGCCGACAGGGGGCCGACCACCGGCAAATTACCCCAAACCGGACGTGAGAGCTCGGGCTCGGGCCACGTCCAGACCCATCTGCGCCACGAAATCATCCACAAGATCAAAGACCTGCTGAGGGCGCAGAAATTCGACGAACTCCACAGCAACGTGGTGTCCGTAGAGGTCCAGGTCGTTGCGGTCCAAAACGTAGGTCTCCACACGGCGCTCTCGTCCGTCGAATTGGGGGTTGCTGCCGATGGAGGTGGCGGACGGCAGGTATTCGCCGTCAAACACCAGGAAAGAGGCATACACACCATCGGCCGGAACCGCCGGATTGCCATCCCAGGCCAGGTTCGCGGTGGGGTACCCCAATTCGCGACCTCGGTGGTCCCCGTGTACCACCACCCCCTCCAGTGCGTAGGGACGCCCGAGAAGCCGTGCGGCATCGAGAACATCGCCCGCCAGAACTTCCTCGCGGATCCGGCTCGACGAAACCTTCTCGTCGTCCTCGAGGAACAGCGATACCGCTTCAGCGGCAAAGCCCCGGGTCTCACCCGCGGTGGCAAGCGTGGAAACAGATCCTGAACCTTTCACACCGAATCTGAAGTCCTCGCCCACGACCACCACGCTCGCGTGCAGGCCCTCAACGATCACATCATCGATGAATTCTTCGGCTGACAAAGACGCGAAGTCCGCATCGAACTCGATCACATCAACCTCGTCGGCTCCGGCCTCAAGCAGATACTGGATACGCCGGTCAAGCGTGCACAGGGCCGGCGGAGCACCTTCGGGGCGAAGGATCGTGCGCGGGTGCGGATCGAACGTCACGGCAATCAGCGGCACCTGCAATGTGTCAGCGAATTCGCGGCCACGCGAAATGAGCAACTGGTGGCCCCGATGGACGCCATCGAAGGCCCCGATGCATATGACGTGCGTATCAGCAGACATCACGACAAGCCTAGCCATGGGCGAAGACCGCGAGATAGCGCAGCCGGGAATCTACCCTCTCGCCGAGTGCCAACAGGGCTCCCGACTCACTCATGAACGCATGGACCACAGCCGACTCCGACTCCGACTCCGACTCCGAGGCAACCGGATCCGGCCACGCCACCGGCCGCCCATGCCTGATGTCTTGCTCCATGTCAGCGTCCACCACGATCGTGCGAAAGGATCGAGCCGCAACAGAATCAAGAGTCTGGAAACCCTGAGCAATGTGGTCCACGTCGACAGATTCTGCGACACCGAAGGCACCGACTCGGGTGCGACGCAAAGCGGTGAGGTGCCCTCCGACACCGAGTTCATCGCCTAGATCACGTGCAATGGCTCGAATGTAGGTACCTGACGAGCATGTGACACGTACATCCACGTCTATAGAATGATCACTTCGACGAATTCCATCAATCGTGATTTCGCTGATCTCAACCTCGCGCGCAGGAAGTGCTACCTCTTCGCCCGCACGCACCCGCGCGTAGGCGCGCCTGCCATCAACTTTGATGGCACTGACCGAACTCGGGCGCTGCAAAATCGTGCCCGTCAGGGCCGACAGCCCACGGATGATCGCGTCATCGTGAACCTTGGTCACTGACTCGGCCGACGCCTGGCTGACGATCTCGCCTTGGGCATCGTCAGTGACGGTCGCTGAGCCCAACCGGATGGTCGCGTCGTAGCACTTGTCCTTCAATGCCAGGTGCCCCAAAAGTCGCGTTGCCCCATTAACACCAAGGACGAGCACGCCGGTGGCCATGGGATCCAAGGTCCCAGCGTGGCCTACCTTGCGGGTGCCCAACTGCCGCCGAGCCCGCGCCACCCCATCGTGCGATGTCAGGCCAGCAGGCTTGTCGACCACGACTATGCCGTTCAGTCGTCTGCCTCGGACTCGTGACGATACGGATCAGATTCCCCGGCGTAGGTCGCGTTCGCTGCTTGCGCCTGAACAGCCGCGTCGGCCGCAGCCGCGCGCTGCAAAAGCTCCTCGACGTGCACGGACGTTTCGGGCAACGCATCCAGGATGAAGGCCAGGCTCGGGGTGAACTTCACCCCGGTCTGCTTGCCAACCTCGCTGCGTAACACGCCCTTGGCGGATTCAAGCGCCGCTGCAGTGCCTTGGCGCGCGTCATCGTCACCCAGAACTGTGTAAAACACGGTTGCTTCACGTAGATCTGCCGTGATGCGCACGTCGGTGACCGTCACAAATCCCAACCGCGGATCCTTGATGCGACGCTCCAACATTTCGGCGACGATCACCTTGATCCGGTCAGCGAGCTTGCGCTGCCGTGCCTCGCTCATGGCTTTCGCGGCTTCTCGCGCATCTCGTAGGTCTCGATGACGTCGTCGACCTTGACATCTTGGAAGGAGCCAAGGTTGATGCCGCACTCGAAGCCTTCGCGCACCTCGGTGACGTCGTCCTTGAAGCGACGAAGACCCGCGACCGTGACACTCTCAGCCACGACTGCTCCGTCGCGAATGAGGCGCGCCTTGGAATTGCGCTTGATATCGCCACTTTGGACAAGGCAGCCGGCGATGGTGCCGAACTTGCTCGACTTGAACACCTCTCGCACCTGTGCCGTACCGAGCTGCACTTCTTCGTACTCGGGCTTGAGCATTCCGCGCAGTGCCGACTCAACCTCTTCGATGGCCTGGTAGATGACGCTGTAGTAACGAACATCGACGCCCTCTTCTGAGGCCAGCTCCGCAACCTTGCCTTCGGGTCGCACGTTGAAGCCGATAATGATGGCCTTTGATGCACTCGCGAGAGTGACGTCGTTCTTGTTGATGGCACCAACACCGCGGTGGATGACCCGCAGTGACACACCGTCGCCCACCTCGATCTTCAGGAGCGCATCCTCAAGTGCCTCAACCGAACCGGACACATCGCCCTTGATGATGAGCGTGAGCTCGCTGACATCGCCCTTCTCCAACGACTCCAGGAAGTCCTCGAGAGAACGCTTTACGCGATTCTTGGCCAGCATCGCATTGCGCTCGCGAGCCTGTCTCGTCTGAGCGATCTGTCTCGCGACCCTGTCCTCGGACACCACCATGAACGTGTCGCCCGCACCCGGTACCGAGGTCAGACCAAGCACCTGCACCGGGAAGGACGGCGTCGCTTGGTCGACAGGGTTGCCCTCGTCGTCAAGCAACGCACGCACGCGGCCGAAGGCATCGCCTGCGACGATGGAGTCGCCGGGGCGCAGAGTGCCTCGCTGGACGAGGACCGTGGCGACCGGACCACGACCGCGGTCCAGGTGAGCCTCGATCGCCACACCTTGGGCATCCTGATGCGGGTTGGCGCGCAGGTCGAGAGCCGCATCCGCCGTGAGCAGAACTGCTTCCAGAAGAGTTTCCAGACCTGTGCCCGCCTTCGCCGACACGTCCACGAACATGGTGTCACCACCGAACTCTTCGGCCACGAGTCCGTACTCGGTCAGCTGCGACCTGACCTTCATCGGATCCGCGCCCTCCTTGTCGACCTTGTTGACGGCCACCACGATCGGGACACCGGCAGCCTGCGCATGGTTGAGCGCCTCAATCGTCTGCGGCTTCACGCCATCGTCTGCTGCAACAACGAGGATGGAAATGTCCGTGACCTGAGCGCCACGTGCACGCATTGCCGTGAAGGCCTCGTGACCGGGCGTATCGATGAACGTGATCGGACGTTCACCGTCGGGCGTGTGCGCAACGACCTGATAGGCGCCAATGTGCTGCGTGATGCCGCCCGCCTCACCGCTGACGACGTTGGTCTTGCGGATGGCATCAAGAAGCCTTGTCTTGCCGTGGTCGACGTGACCCATGACGGTGACAACAGGAGGCCGGATCTCAAGGTCGACGTCCTCTCCCTCGTGTTCGCCGAACTCCAGATCGAAGGACTCCAGGAGCTCACGATCCTCGTCTTCGGGCGAAACCACCTGGACGTCGTAGTTGAGCTCACCACCGAGCAACCGCAGGGTGTCGTCATCGATCGACTGGGTTGCCGTGACCATCTCGCCCAGACCGATCAGCACCTTGACCAGATCAGCGGGCATGACGTCGATCTTGTCGGCGAAATCAGTGAGGCTCGAGCCGCGTGGGAGGCGAACAATTTCGCCACTTCCACGGCTGATGCGGACGCCATCCATGACAGGCGCCTGCATGTTGTCGAACTCTTGCCGCTTCGCTCGCTTGGACTTGCGTCCGCGGGACGGACGGCCACCCGGCCGACCGAATGCGCCGGCCGCCGAACCACGCCCACCCGGGCCA
>JBAWXR010000063.1:0-10172 GCA_037143955.1 Actinomycetes bacterium | reverse complement strand
GCACCCGGACTGCCCCCGATCTCAAGGAGTCCTTTATCGTCGGTGCCCAGGGTCCTCGCCGTGACGGTCCCGATGCAGCGTGGTTCCTGCCCAATGTCTGGCCCGCACAGGTCCCTGACCTTGAACCGATCCTGGAGCAGTACCTCGGTCTCATGCGGTCGCTGGCCGACGAGCTGTTGGAGCTGTTCTCCCTCGCAATGGGTGAGCAGGCCGACTTCCTGCGTCAGTTCACGACAGGGCCGAGTTGGTCGTTCCAGATCAATTGGTACCCGTCGATCAAGGTGACAGGTGCTCCATCCGCGAACCAGTACCGCATCGGGCCGCACACAGACTTCGGCACGCTCACGATTTTGGATCGCCAGCCCGGCGATGGCGGCCTACAGATCGACATTGATGGTGAGGGTTGGGTTGACGCGCCGCATGTGCCTGGCGGATTGCTCATCAACACTGGCGACCTCATCGCACGGTGGTCCGGTGAACGTTGGCGGTCCAATCGTCATCGCGTTCTTCCACCGCCTGCAACCGCGCCGGACGAAGAGCTCATGTCACTCGTGTATTTCTTTGAGGCTGATCCCGAAGCTTTGGTGGTGCCGCTGGCACCGCCACGCGGCCGTCGCGCAGATCTTCCGGCGGTTCGGGCCGGCGACTTCGTCCGTCAGCGTTATGACGCCATCACTGTGTCGTAAGGCTTGTTACTCGCGCGTAGTACGCGATGAACCTGTGTCAAATGGGGTCCGTGGGTCACAAGGTCTCGGAGAACAGTGCGACACGAACCAGAAACGTTGAGTTCACTGCTGAGACATGTGCGGTCCTTTACGTTGCGGACATTGAGCGAGTGCTCAGGCCTGACATAGAAGGAGTTCGGATGTCTGCTGACTCAGTTGTCGCGGAAGTCCGCGAGGGCGACTACGGCACCAAAGTGGGTGCTGTTGAGCCAGGCGGTGCAGAGTTCATTCCGCTGAAGGAACGGCATGGGAAGCCGATCGGCCTGTTTGCCACATGGATGTCGCCAAACCTTGAGTTCGCCACCATCTTCCTCGGCGTAATTTCGGTCTGGTATTTCCAGCTCACGATCCCCCAGGCCGTGCTGGCTGCGTTGGTCGGCACCGGTCTTGGTGCGATCTTCCAGGGCATCCTCAGCGCACGCGGCCCCAAGGCAGGCGTTCCGCAGATGATCATTTCGCGGATCTCGTTCGGTTACGTCGGCAACATCCTGCCGGCTGGCCTCAACGCGATCATCGCCGGCGTGGGCTGGTTCGCGGTCAACAGCGTGTCTGGCGCCTTCGCCCTAGCGACGTTGACGCACATGGACGCCAAGCTCGCGCTGCTGATCGTCGTCGTCATCGAGGTCCTGGTGGCGTACTTCGGCCACAACCTGCTGCAGGCATGGGAGCGCATCGCTTTCCCGATCCTCGCGGTGATCTTCGTCCTCGGAATCATCTTCTCCGTTGGCCATGCCGACACCAGCGCTGCGCAGGGCGGCGGCGGCATCGGTGGATTCCTCATCGTCGTAGGCGCCACGTTCGGCTATGCGGCGGGATGGAACCCGTTCGCGTCTGACTACACCCGCTACCTCCCTGCCACCGTGAGCAAGCGGTCGACAGGCCTGTGGGCGGGTCTCGGCGTGTTCGTGTCGTGCTTCGTGCTGCAGGTTGTCGGTGCGCTGTGTGCGACGTACATGAGCATCGACGGCGGAAGCCCCACGTCGGAGTTCACCAAGGTGATGCCCACCGCGATTGCCGACCTTGTGCTCATCGGCATCGTGATCGGCAGTATCAGCGCCAATGCCATCAACCTGTACTCCGGGTCGATGTCATTCCTATCGATGGGCTTCAACGTGGGCGCCAAGGCGCGTCGCGTGATCTCGGTGGTGATCTTCGGCGTTCTCGGCGCGCTCCTGGCCTACTGGGGCCTGGACAACGTGGCCTCGTTCGAGAACTTCCTGCTGGTCATCGCCTACTGGGTGGGTCCGTGGCTGGGTGTCTTCCTCATGGATCAGATCCTCCGGCGCAAGCACAAGGTCGACGGCTTCATGTTCGACAAGAACCACAGCCCGGCCAGCGGCTTCCTGGCGATGCTGATCGGCATGTTCGTGTCGATCTGGCTGTTCTCCAACCAGGTGTTCTATGTCGGCCTGGTGCCGGCAGCGAATTCCTCGTTCGGCGATATTGCGTTTGAGGTGGGCTTCATCGTCTCGGCAGTTCTCTACTTCATCTTCTACAAGCTCACCAACGAGAAGATGGACGAGTCACTGCGGATCCCGGGAGCCTGACCTTGACCGATCGGGAGTTTTACGCCGCCGCCCTTGCTCAGGCCCGTCAGGGTCTCAGTGAGGGCGGCATCCCCATCGGGGCAAGTCTCGTGGTCGACGGCAAGGTGCTTGCGGTCGGACATAACCGCAGGGTGCAGCACGGCAGTTCTATTCACCACGGTGAGACGAACTGCATCGAGAATGCTGGACGCCAGGCGGCGAGCGTCTATGCACGCTCGACTATCTACACCACGTTGTCACCGTGCTACATGTGTGCGGGAACGATCATGCTCTACAAGATTCCCCGCGTCGTCATCGGCGAAAACACGCACTTCCAGGCGAGCGAGGACTGGCTGCGCAGCCACGGGGTGGAGGTCGTCGTACTCGACGATGCCGAGACCAAGGACATGTTCCGCACCTGGATGGATGCCAACCCGTCGCTGTGGAACGAGGACATCGGCGAAGAGGACTAGTCCTCGCGACGTCGGGCCTGTGACCACAGATCGAGCAGGCTGCTGCCGTGCAGCGTGTCGACTACATGCGGGTCGAGGTCGTCGGGCAGCTGCGCGATGTGCGGGATTGCGACCACCCAGCACCCCGACATCCAGGCTGACCGAACGCCGGTGGGTGAGTCCTCCAACGCCAGACAGTCGCGGATCGGCTGACTCAAACGTTCGGCGGCCATGAGGTATGGCGCCGGGTGCGGTTTGGAGTGGGGGACGACATCACCGGTAACGAGGACGTCGAACGGTGGAGTGCCAAGTTCAGCGGCCATCCGATCGTGCACCGCGTCGACCAGGTTGACGCTCGACGCCGTCACCAGTGCGGTGGGGAGGTCGAGCTCAAGGCAATCGCGAAGCAGGTCCACCGCTCCGGGGCGCCACACAATGTCGCTCGAACGAAACAGCTGCTCCACCCGAGCCAAAAGGACTCCGCTTACTTCGAGCGAGTCTCGCGAACTTCGTGAGCGCTCCACTAGATAACGCCCGACACGTTCGAGCGGCCCGCCGAGGCAATGCGCCTGATCGTCGTCAGTCCAGGTGAACCCGAGATCAGCGGCTACCGAAATCTCTGCCTCGAACCAGATGGGCTCGGTGTCGAGGAGCGTGCCGTCCATGTCGAACAGAACAGCGCTGGGAAGCGCATCACGCACGCGCATTCCCAACGGGCATCGGATGGCGCGTGTCTGGCGCGAGCAAGCGGACAGCTTCAGCTTCGGCATCATCGGGTTGCTCCTGTGATGCACGCTCAAACTCCACTCGCGCCACGTACGCGCTGACCTCGCTCGCCACGCGCACCGCGTCCCATCCCAGAAGTGGTGCGACCAATCGAGCCACATCGCCGGCAGACTCAGTGCCGCGATGCCGCGTCTCCATAGCGATGCGAGTGCGCCGGGCGAGGATGTCGTCGAGGTGCAGCGCGCCCTCATGGGTCACCGCGTAGACGATCTCGGCATTGAGGTAGCCGGGTGCCCCATGGACAGGTTCGGCGAGGCGGGGATCCGTAGTTATCGGATCAAGAACTTCACTGACGAGGCTGCCGTATCGACCCAGCAGTCGGCGCATGCGATCGACCTCGATGCCATAACGGCGTGCCGAGACCTCGGCTTGTGCGAGTAGTGCTTCGTAGTTGTCTGCGCCAATGATGGGCCTGTCCTGTGTCACGCATGGGCCGATCGAGGTTGGCAGGTCCGGCAAGGCGGCATCGATGGCATCTTTGGCCATGACGCGATAGGTCGTGTATTTGCCACCCGCGATGGAGACCAACCCCGGTGCTATGCGTGACACCGCGTGCTCGCGCGAAAGTTTGCTTGTTTGGTCGGACTCGCCCGCGAGCAACGGACGTAGCCCGGCATAGACGCTGACGATGTCCTCGCGCGTGAGTGGCGAAGCTAGAACCGCGTTGACGTGATTGAGCACGTAGTCGATGTCGCTCGAGCTGGCCGCAGGGTGAGCGAGGTCAAGGTGCCAATCGGTGTCGGTTGTGCCGATGAGCCAGAGGTCCTTCCATGGAATGACAAAGAGCACGGACTTTTCGGTGCGCAGGATGAGTCCGGTCTCTGACGAAATTCGCTCCCGCGGAACCGTGATGTGAATGCCTTTGGATGCCCGGACACGGAACGGCACGGCCTCACTGACCATGTCTTGAATGTCGTCGGTCCATACGCCCGTGCAGTTGATGACGACGCGGGAATAGACCCGACACGTGGCACCGGTCTCGGTGTCTCGCAGTTCTGCACCCACCACTCGCTCGGCTCCCGCTGCATCGGTCTCCCGGAGAAGTCGAACGACCTGCGTCGACGTGCGCACTACAGCGCCGTGCTCGACGGCCGTGCGGGCCACCATCATGGTGTGACGCGCGTCGTCAGCCTGACCGTCGCCGTATTGCATCGCTCCCACGAATGCATCGGTCTTCATGCCCGGGACCGCAGCCGATGCCTTGTTGCGCGACAGGTACGTGTGCCGGGGAAGCGACTTCTTTCCACCCAGGGTGTCGTACAAAGTGAGGCCGGCCGCCACATACGGTCGCTCCCATACGCGGTGCTGCAGCGGGTACAGAAAAGTCACCGGATGTACGAGGTGAGGCGCGAGGTGTGTGAGCATGAGTTCGCGCTCGTGCAGCGCCTCTCTCACCAGTCTGAAGTCACGCTGCTCGAGGTAGCGGAGTCCACCGTGAAAGAGCTTGCTCGAACGCGATGATGTCCCACTGGCTAGGTCGCGTGCTTCGACGAGGGCTACCGAAAGGCCGCGTGTGGCCGCATCAAGCGCGGTGCCACATCCGGTGACACCTCCTCCGATGACCAGCACATCGAAGTTTTTGTCAGTGAGCTTGCTCCACGAATCCTCGCGGGCGGCCAGGTCAAGCGGATGACTCATGCCTGAAGTGTAGGCGTGATGCGGAAGACGGGGATTGTGCGTTGCGCGTTGCGCTCATACATGGCAAAGCTCTTCCAGTCCTTGACGAGCAGCGAGTACGCGGCTGTCCGTTCATCTCCGTGAAGTTCGCGGAATGTGACATCCGTGATGTCCTTGCCACGTTCGAGTCGGCCGGCCGGGTTGGCGTTGATGTTGAACACCCATGCGGGAATGCGCTCCTGACCTGCATTGGATCCGGCGATGATCCACGTGTCGCCGTCAGGTGCTCCGAGCAACGCGGTGCGTCGCCATTCGCCGGACTTTCGGCCAATGGTCTGGATCCACACGACCTGCGCACCGCCGGGAAAGTGGGCACCGAGTCGACCGCCGGACAGGCGGTCTACCGCGTGATGGAAGATTCGTGTGAGGGCGAGAGCGGAACCCCAGAAGCGGTCATAGGCGGGGGATCCCATGGGTTGACCGTATCGGCAGTGGATAACCGTGGATGATGTCCGGACATGAAGCTCACGGGGTTTATTCGCGCGTGCCATCCCGGTCCCACTGTCGTCATGACGGTGCTGATCAGTCTCGTGGGCTGGGGCGTGGGGTGGCACGGAGTCCGGCTCGTTGGCCTAGGAATTGCGGTGTTGCTCGGTCAGTTGTCCGTGGGTTGGAGTAACGATGCGCACGATGCGCGCATGGATATTGCGGCCGGCCGAGAGGCAAAGCCGGTGGTCTCGGGACATGCGTCGGCCCGCGTGCTGTGGCCTTCCGCGTTATGCGCGTTGCTGCTGTCGGTTGCCCTGAGCTGGATCGTGGCCGGATGGGTTGGCGGAAGTTTCCATGTGCTGGCGCTGGCTGCAGCGTGGCTGTACAACCTGCGTCTGTCACGCACGGCTTGGTCGTGGCTTCCGTACGCCGTGGCATTCGCGGCTCTGCCGCCATTCCTTTCGTATGGCGCCGGCAACGGCGCGCCACCCCTGTGGCTGCTGGTGGTCTTCCCCGTGATCGGCGTCAGCGCTCACCTGGCGAATGCACTTCCTGATGTGGAAACTGATCGCAGCGGCGGTCTCGGCGGTACTGCAGTGCATCTGGGCGTTCGACGCACTGTCGTTCTGTGCTGGCTGCTGCTGGCGGTTGCATCGGTGATTCTTGCCGCGGAAGCGGTCACCGGACGGTGGTGGTTCGCTGTTGTCGTGGCAGCCGGGTACGTAGCGGCCGCTCTCTATTCCCGGGTCTCGTCGTCGCGTGCGGCGACCTTCCATGCGCTCATGGGCGCCGTAGCGGTCGATGCCGTGGTTCTCGTCCTCGTTGGGGTGTAATCGCTTCGTGGTGAGTTACTCAGCCTTTGCGCTGTCGGCTGCGCGCTTCATGACGGTGGCTCCCGACGTCAGGACGCGTCGCCAGGGCCAGGTCCCTTCGATCTCGATCTCGAGGCTGAAGCTCAAGAATGTGCGGATCAGCACGATGATGCCCAGCACGATGACGTTGTCGAGCGTAGGTGCGACCGCGACGGTACGGATGAGATCGCCGGCCACCAAGATCTCTAGGCCCAGCAGGATCGACCCGCCGAAGGCCTGTCGCATCAGGCTGTAGGAGCGCTCACCAGACTTCGTGCGCACAAGAATCCGCACGGAAATGAGCGCCGACCACAGCAGACCGGCGATCAGGACTACCGCCGCCACGATCTCGAACGCCTGCGCGATGGTGAGCATCAGGTGGGTGTAGGTCTCCTCATTCATGGCACAGGTATAGCGGAGTGGGTCACTGCGCTGCGTCGAGGGCTGCCACAAGTTGCTCCGGCGCGTCCACCATCGCTGGGCCATACCAGGTCAGTAGGCGCCCACTCACGAGTGCGGCGGGTGTGCCGGGAAACGCCTCGGGGCCGTCGTCGGCCGTGAACACATACGGCTCATCGGGCAACACGACGAGGTCATGCGGCGGCAGTTCATTTAGTGCGAGCTTCGGATATCGCTCGGGGTGGTGGGCAAGCACATTGGCGACACCGAGGCGTGCCAGCACGTCTCCTGCATACGTGTCGGACCCCAGGTGCATCCACGGGCGTCGCCAGATCGGGATGACGGCGTGCAATGTGCCACCCGATGATGAGCTGACCTGCGGTGGATTGGCCCACGCGGCATCGGCGCGGTCGAGCCAGTCGGTGTCCTCGGCATCGATCAGGTTCATCAACTCACGCAAACTCTGCAATGCCCCGGCCACCGTGCGGATGTCGGTGACGTGCACCTGCAGCCCGGCCGCGCGAAGAGCCTCGAGGTCGGGCTCGCGGTTCTCCTCCGCGTTGGCGATCACGAGGTCGGGTTGGAGAGCCACGATGGCTGCGACATCTGGATTCTTGGTCCCACCAATGCGGGGCACATCAAGGTCGACCGGGTGCGTGCACCAGTCGGTGGCGGCGATGAGGTGGCCGGGAGCGCTCAGGGCGATGGCTTCCGTGAGCGAAGGCACCAGGCTCACGATCCGCTGCTGCGAGGTCATGGTCATGGAGCGTAGGGGCTCGGCCTGCCGCATAATCTGCCGCACTGCTGACTCAGGAGGGTCTCTCATGTCTCAATCTGCAATCACGATGTATGGCGCCGACTGGTGCGGTGACTGTCGTCGGTCCAAGCGGCTGCTCGACTCACTCGGTGTGGCGTACGACTACATCGATGTTGCGGCGGACGACGCGGGTCGCGACAGGGCAATCGAGATCAGCGGCAAGCAGTCCATCCCGGTGATTTCATTCAGTGACGGCACCTATGTTGTCGAGCCTTCCGACATTGACCTGCGGGCCAAGGTCGAGGCGCTCGGGCTGCTTTAGGGCTACAGCGCCTTTGTTGTAGTGAACTGAAACTGAAACCCGATGAACTCGGGGGAGTCACCATCGGACTCGTAGCCCACCGCGTACGCCCATGTTCCCACCAGGCTCAGGGTTGGCAGCAGTGTGAAGGTGCGGTTCTTGGCCACAGTGGCGGTGACGCCGAGGTCCTGCATGACCCCGGAGCTGTTCGCTCCAGGGAAGCGCACGCGGCGAAGGGTCAGGACGGTGCCGGGCTTGGTCGACGCCGGTGCGACTCCACCGATGGTGAATTCGGTCCCTGCGGGGGCGGTCGAGGTCGACACGTAAGCGGTGCCCGGGGCCCAGGCGATCGTGTTGGGGATCTTGGGGAATCCCAGGGCAGCGAGTTGCCCCGATATCGTCCGCGGATGCTTGGCCGCCGCAGAGGCGAGCGCGGGAGTCGGCCCGACGACACCCGGAATCAGGATTCCTAGGGCGATAGTCGTGGCAGCACAGGCCAGGGGTACCCGGGGAAGGCGCATGGGGCCATGGTGCCTGCCGCGAGCGGGTGACAAGAGGCGACACGCGCAAAGCATGTCTAGAGGTGGACAGTTTGAGCTGTCTATGCCTATACTGCAATCTCGTACAGAGATAGACACGTTTGTTGGGATACCCGCGAGGAGGCGCCATGAATTTCTCGTTCATGCATCGTGCCCGATCGTCAGAATCGCCTGTCCAGCTTCTGACGCGACGGCCTACGAATCACGTGATCGAGTCGGCGTTTGCCACAGGTCTGTGCCGTTTCACCTTGGACTGCTCCTGCGGCGTTCACTTCGACACCCCATATATAGACGAGGCCCTGCAGTGGCGTGACCTCCATGAAACGTTGGCCCCCCTCGCCGACAAGTTGCCTGCGTGACATCTGACGGTTCGGCCCCACAATCAAAGGATGAGGCGGAACAGGCACTCAAAGCTGCCACCAAGGAGTGGCGCGCCGCCAAGAAGCGCGAGCGCGCGGCCCGAGACGAGCTTGCCGCCGTGGTGCGAAGCACCGTCGCAGGCAAAGTCCTCAGTGAGAACAAGGTGGCCAGCCTCACCGACATCCCACGGATGACGGTCAGGAAGATGCTCGGCAAGGGCTGACCTCCCTGGCGGGTCACCTACTATCCGGTCATGCATATGCATATGCGGCTGCAGGCAGGCCTGCGATCGGCCGCCGCCGTCGCGATCGTGGCTGCATCAGCATGGATCCCTCTCTTGATCCAGGCGTCTCCAGTTGATGCTGCGACCCACGCGCATGTCACGATGGGTCGACACTCCACCATCATCCGAATCGACGATTCTCAGGATCCCGACCCTGGCGCTGATTCCAGTGCGACGGATGGAAGCGACAGCCCCACGGACGAACCCACGGCCGAACCGACGGACGATCCGACCGACGCGCCGACGGACGATCCGACGGACGATCCGACCGACCTTTCGACATCACGGGATTCGCAGGGGTCGGACGCGGGAAGTTCGTCGTCAAACTCGGCTACCGACGGTGCAACGGACGGTGCATCAGACGGCGCTACCGATGCGCCGACGGACGAGCCGACGGACGCAGCTTCTGATGAGCCGACGGACTCGGCCACGGATGAGCCAACAGACTCGCCGAACGACGCGTCGTCGGCAGACGGCCAAGGCTCGAATCAGTCGTCAGGCAACCCGGGTGAGCCCTCGGGTGCAGATATTGCCGCCAATGGCGCGGCCGCGATTGCCGATGGCGGCATCTTCGGTGGCGGTCAGGGATCATCGACGCACATCACTCTTGGCGTGGTTGTGGGTGCGCGTGCGGCGGGCGCCCCGGTCGATATCGATGTCCAAGGATTCACGCCTGGTTCGACTTTGACGCTCACGGTGAGATCGACACCTGTGGTCATTGGTACCGCGGTTGTTCCAGACACCGGTGTCGTCAGCCTCCATGGCGTGCTGCCGTCGGATCTAGAGCCCGGTGTCCACCAAGTCATCGTGACCGACGAGGGCGGCACCGCCCCGGGCGCGATGGTGCTGCTCAACCTTGACGACCAGGGCATGGTCACAGCCATCGCGCCGCAGGGCGACATTCCGAGCGAATCGACGAATACGTCACTTCTCGCCCGGGCACTCGACCTCGGCAAGCCGCTGTACAACTCGCTTGCGCACCCGGCCACGGTGGCTGCCGCCGCGATCACGGGCGCGGCTGTCGCAGGTGTTGCCGGTTCCATGGGCGGCGCATCAGCCGCAGGATCTGGCGCACGCAGTGGAGGTT
>JBAWXR010000062.1:0-10328 GCA_037143955.1 Actinomycetes bacterium | reverse complement strand
ACCACCGACAGAAACACCCACCGGTCGCTACCTGGGCGCCTGCCACTTTCAGCGGCTTCTGCGCGAGCCACCGGGCACCCTCGTCTCGTCCATCATCGACAAATCTCTCGAGCCCGTGCGTCCCGATGCCACGTTGGCTGTCGTCACGCGCATGTTCGCGGCCTACAACCTCGTCGCACTTCCTGTCGTCGACGAAGCCAACCGCCTACTCGGGGCGGTGACCGTTGATGACGTCATCGACCACATGCTTCCTGAGGACTGGCGCGAGGAGGACGACGGAGGGCTGAGCCATGCCTGACGACCGTCGCAATCTTGACCAGCCGGTTCGTCGACGCGCGGGGATTCGTCCCAGCGTCGACTCCGAACGCTTTGGTGCACTGTCGGAGTCCGTTGCGCGCCACATCGGATCCTGGGCCTTCATTCTGTGGATGACCATCGCGATCGTGATCTGGGTTGCCCTCAACACTTTGGTTCCCGAAAGTGCGCGCATCGACGGCTTTCCGTTCATCTTCCTCACGCTCTTGCTGTCGCTGCAGGCCTCGTACGCCGCCCCACTGATCCTGCTGGCGCAGAATCGTCAGGCTGATCGCGACCGCGTGCAGTTCTCCGAGGATCGCGCCCGCACCGAGCGACTCCTGGCCGACAGTGACTACCTGGCTCGCGAAATCGCGGACCTGCGACTGGGACTCGGTGACGTGGCCACTCGCGACTACGTGCGTGGTGAACTCCGCGAACTCTTGGAGACCCTCATGGAGCGGATGGATGCCATCGAGCGGCAGGTCAAGGAGCAGGGGTCCTAGAGTCACCTGCATGTCCGCCAGTCGCGAAGCCATCAGTTCCGAAGCCATTCAGGCCGCCCTTGCCACCGTCCACGACCCGGAGATCAATCGACCGATTACCGAGATTGGCATGGTGCGCGGATTTGAAGTTCAGCCCGGTGGCGTGGTCATGGTGGAGGTGCTGCTCACCGTCTCTGCCTGCCCCATGCGCGACGAACTCACCGCGCGCGTGACGTCGGCCGTCTCGAGTGTTCCCGGGGTGTCGTCCGTCAAGGTCGTCCTTGATGTCATGTCCGACGAGCAGCGCAAGGAACTTCGTTCGCTGCTCCAGGGTCACGGCGATCGGGAGATTCCCTTTGCACAGCCCGGTTCTCTGACCCGTGTCTATGCCATCGCCTCCGGAAAGGGTGGCGTCGGAAAATCGTCCATCACGGCGAACCTCGCCGTCGCCATGGCCGATCTCGGACTCACCGTCGGACTGCTCGATGCGGACGTCTACGGCCATTCGATTCCGCGCATGCTCAACTCCACAGAGCGGCCCACGATGGTCGAAGGCATGATGATGCCGCCGCAGGCTTACGGGGTTCGCGTCATTTCGACGCAGATGTTCAAGCCCGGTGGCGTCGAGCAGCCCATCGCGTGGCGCGGGCCGATGCTCCATCGAGCACTTCAGCAGTTCCTGGCCGACGTCTGGTGGGGAGATCTGGATGTGCTGCTCCTTGACCTTCCGCCAGGCACCGGAGACGTCGCCATGTCCACGGGTGCACTGCTGCCCAATGCGGAGATCGTGGTGGTGACAACACCCCAGGCCGGTGCCGCAGACGTCGCGGTGCGTGCCGGAACCATTGCCGCGCAGACGCATCAAAAAGTCGCCGGAGTCATCGAGAACATGAGTTCTTTTCCGTGTCCCGCGTGCGGTGAACCCATGGATCTGTTCGGGATCGGCGGCGGATCCATCGTCGCTCAGACACTGTCGAGCACCTTGGGCACCAACGTGCCCCTGCTGGGCAAAGTGCCCTTCGATGTCGCCCTGCGCACGGGTGGCGACAACGGCGAACCCATCGTGCGAGCGAAGCCCGATTCACCTACCGCGACGGTGCTGCGGGAGATCGCCGCGACGCTGGGCCAGCGCCCGCGCGGGTTGGCAGGTATGTCGCTCGGCATCACACCCAACCGCAAGGCCTGACGGTCTCGCAGATCACGTCACCTCAGGTGGCGTCCGGATCCATCGTCACGGGCGGCTTTGCCACCGGCTTGTCCAGCGGCTCATCGGACATCAGGCTCGTCGCAAGGCGGCGAGGATGCAGGTCCTGAAGGCTGCGCACGGTGTCCATGGCCTCGCTGAGATCAAGACCGGCGGAATCGGCGAGGTCCTTGCGGGCTCCCGACGCCATCTCGCGAAGGTTGCGTACCCAGCGCCCGGCATCGGCAGCCGCCTTCGGCAGCCGATCGGGCCCGAACACGAGCAGGGCAATGACCGCGATGAGCGCGATTTCGCCAATGCCAATGTCAAACATGTCAGGCCGTGGAGTTGTCGCCGAGCATGAGTGTGGTCTTCATCGTCTTGCCGTCACGCGTGAACGTCACGATGACCCTGTCGCCCGGTGAGTGACTGCGCACTGCCACCACGAGTTCAGTCCCATCGTGAATCTGGCGGCCGTCCAGCGCGGTGATGATGTCACCGGGCTGCAGGCCTGCCTGCGCCGCAGCACTACCTGGCGTCAACGACTGCACACGTGCACCACCGGACGTGTAACCCATATCGAGTTTCACTCCCAGGATTGGCGTGGTGGCCTTACCCGTTGCAATGAGCTGGTCGGCGACTCGCTTGGCCGAGTTGATGGGGATCGCGAAGCCCAGTCCGATGCTTCCGGATTCACTTCCACCCGTGGCCCCAAGAGTCGCGATGGCCGAGTCCACACCGATGACGCTGCCGCGCGCGTCTAGTAGCGGCCCACCGGAGTTACCGGGATTGATTGCTGCGTCGGTCTGGATGGCGTTGATGAACGATGTGGGAGCACCGCTGGAACCACCACCTTCACCCGCCGTCACGGGTCGATCGAGAGCGCTGACGATGCCCGCGGTGACGGTCCCATCAAGGCCCAGTGGTGCACCGATGGCAATGGCGCTGTCACCGACGCGAACCTTGCTCGAGTCACCCAGGGGCAGTGTGGGTAGAGATGTGCGATTGACCTTGATCACGGCGAGGTCATAGTCAGGGCTGGTGCCCACGACCGTCCCCTTCGCGCTCACGCCATCACTGAATGTCACGGTCAACTTGCCACCCTTGGCAACGAGGTCGACGACGTGGTTGTTGGTCAACAGGTAACCGTCCGGCCTGATCACAAAACCTGAGCCGCTACCCGATTGACTCGTGCCTTCGGCGAGGATCGAGACCACTCCCGGTAGAGAACGCGCGGCGATGTCTGTGACAGAACCGGGCGCGGGAGCAGGGCGGGTATCCGTGGCACCGGTGCTGGCAAGTGAGGACGCGCTGGTCGACACCGTGCCCTCGTCTGCGGTGCGGCCGATGGTGTAGCCGCCCACTCCCGCGACCAGGCCCACGATGGTCGCCACGATGGCGGAGATCAGTACCGCCCCCATGACGCCAAGGCCGCGCGAGACAGGGGTCACCGACGTGATGGCAGGTGAGTGGACGAACGACGCAGCGATCTCAGGAGGAGCCGGGGGGACCTCGGGCGTGGACTCCATGGTCCTACCGTAGTTCAGGTATGCGATGAAGGCCGCCGGTAGGCTTGGGCCGCCCTGAGGAGGTGCGATATTTCCACCGCAGATTCGGTCCCCACTCGCCTGGCCTGGACCCACGTCGACATGTGGCTTGAAGAAGGCGACATCATTCGCGAAGCCCGCACCCGCGGAGATGAGCTCGGCTGCACCCCCACGACTCGCCCCACCTCGGCGCTCCTGCGGCTCCTCGCCGCTTCAGTTCAGGCTCAGGCCGTGGTCGAGATCGGCACTGGCGCAGGAATCTCCGGGGCTGCCCTGCTGTCAGGGATGACCCCGGCAGGCGTGCTCACCAGCATCGACGTCGAAGCCGAGCACCATCGCGTGGCTCGCGAAACCTTCACAGCTCTGGGCTACGACCACACCCGAACGCGCTTGATCGCCGGTCGCGCGCTTGATGTTCTGCCGCGTTTGTCCGACGCTGCATACGACCTCATCTACGTGGATGGCGATGCAACCGAATACCCGGCCATCACTCACCAGGCCAAACGCCTGCTGCGCGTGGGTGGGCTACTGGTGCTTGACCATGCCCTCTGGGGAGGTCGTGTCGCCGATCCGTCCGATCGCGACGCCGAAACGTTGGGGCTTCGCGATGCGAGCGCAGCCATCGCCGCAGATTCCGATTGGATTCCGGCGCTCTTGACCGTGGGCGACGGCGTGCTTGTCGCACTTCTGCAATCGCGCTAGCGGTACGTGGCTCTCGTCGCGACTAAGGCTGCTTCGGAACGAACAGGGCTAGCAGTTTTGCGCCCAGATCCTTGGACTCATCGGCGTTGAGTTCGACGACCAACCGGCCGCCACCCTCCAGGGGCACCCGCATGACATAGCCACGGCCCTCCTTCGTGACCTCGAGCGGGCCATCGCCCGTTCGCGGCTTCATCGCGGCCATCTGGGTTCCCCTTCCGTTTCGCCACAAGGCGACGTCGCATTATTCCCCACAAGGAGGGTCGCTGGCTAAACGGCCGGCCCTCAGGGGGGTTCGGCCCCGTGGGACGGGCGTCTTCCCTCAGGGAACAGGGGTCAGACGGGCAGGGTCCCCGCCTCGACAAGGCGCCCAAACTGCAGGAGGGATCGGCGCACTCCGGCGAGGAACGCTGGTTTGGCCAGTGGCCACCCCGCTCGTCCCAGGGCGCCCAGGGGTAGTTCCAGGTCCTCTGACCAGACGAATCGACTGCGCTCACCGGGCAGGGCAATGACCTCCATGGTTCCGGTCCCACGCACGACCGAACCGGTGTGGTCCACGTCGACGCGATACGGAGGTTCCCAGCGGGTGATCGTCATGGTGTCCCAGAATCCGACGGGTCCAGCACCTGACCACGCGGCGAGCTCGGAGCCCACGCTGTGTCCATCGCCCACGCGAACTTCCACGCGGGTGCCAAGCATCCATAGGCCCTGCTGCTCCCACTGGCTAAAGGCGGCAAAGACTTTGTCTACGGGGGCGTCGATGATCACATCGAGTGCCACATGCGCGGTCATGGTGTGACGGACTTGAGGTGCTCGATCTCGGCCTCGAGCGCGGCCATCCGCGCATCGACCTCGTCCATTCGGTAGCCCCGAACGACGACATCGAAACCGGGGTCAGCCATCTCAGGCCGCAGGTCCGGCTCGGAATCGGGGAACTGGCCAAGTGAGCCCGAGATCGCTACGAAGATCCCGCCGATCACCAGGAGGAGGACAACGACGAAGAGAGCGATCATGGGCTCATTCCATCACGCAGCTCACGGTGACGCCGCCCGGCAGGGCTGCAGGCTGGCGTCTGGCGTTCATCCGGGCGTGGTTGACACCCACCCCGGGTAGTTGTACCTTCAATCACAGATAGTTGTAGGTTCAACAATCAGTCACGGCGGTGTGAGACCGCCCTCGTCCTTCAAGGAGAACCATGTCCAGCCTCTCTGACGCCACCGGCACCTGGGATATCGATCCCGCACACACCATGCTCGGCTTCTCGGCCCGTCACGCGATGGTCGCCAAGGTCCGCGGCAAGTTCAACGAGTTCTCCGGCTCGTTCACCATCGACGGGGCCAACCCGGCTAACTCCAAGGCTGACCTCACCATTCAGGCTGCCAGCATCGACAGCGGTGTGGTCGATCGCGACGGTCACCTGAAGTCCGCCGACTTCTTGGATGTCGAGCAGTTCCCCACGTTGAACTTCACGTCAACCTCCATCCAGGTTTCCGGCGACTCCATCAAGGTGACCGGCGACCTCACGATCCACGGTGTCACCAAGCCCGTCACGATCGACTACGAATTCACCGGCATCAGCCAGGATCCGTGGGGCAACACCAAGATCGGTTTCGAAGGCCACGCCAAGATCAACCGCAAGGAATTCGGACTGGTGTGGAACGCCGCGCTCGAGACCGGCGGCGTGCTGGTCGGCGAGGACATCAAGCTCGAGCTCGACGTCGAGGCAACCAAGCGGGCGTAGTCGCTTTGTGCAATACGACCGGCTAACTGAGCCACTCACGCAGGGCGAGTGCGCACGATCGGATCTGCTCGATCGGTGCGTACTCGCCCTTCGTATGTGCCAGGGATGGATCGCCTGGTCCGAAGTTCAGTGCCGGAACACCTAGAGACGAAAAACGCGCGACGTCAGTCCAGCCGTATTTTGGCCGTGGATCGGCGCCCACGGCAGCGACGAAACTCGCTGCGGCCGGTCGGTCAAGGCCCGGCCGAGCACCCGAGGCGGCGTCGTCAACCTCGATGTCGTAACCATCAAGTACCTCACGCACGTGCGCGAGTGCCTGGTTGATCGAACGGTCCGGAGCGAAGCGATAGTTGATCGTGACCACACATTCATCGGGGATGACGTTTCCGGCAACGCCACCTTCGATGCGGACGGCCGACAGGCCCTCGCGGTAGTGGAGTCCGTCCACCATCGGCTGCCGTGGCACATAGTCGGCCAGCCTTCGCAGGATCTCTCCCGCACCGTGTACCGCGTTGTCACCCAGCCAGCTGCGGGCACTGTGCGCGCGGGCGCCGCGTACCGTCACT
This sequence comes from Actinomycetes bacterium, assembly GCA_037143955.1. GTDB lineage: Bacteria > Actinomycetota > Actinomycetes > S36-B12 > S36-B12 > JBAWXR01. The sequence goes on along the minus strand of JBAWXR010000062.1, from coordinate 3,813 downwards.
CGCACGCGCAACGTTCCCTGACATCCCGCCTCAATACCGCCATCCGATGGCTCCATCAAGATGGCGAGATCAGCGGCGAGTAGGTCAGGAGCCGTGTCGAGAACCTGCTGCAGACCATTGAACTGTGACGCCACTTCCTCGCACGCATAGAACACGTAGGTGACATCGCGCGTGGGGGCCGACAGTGTTGCCGCGAGGTGTAGCCCCACAGCCACTCCACTCTTCATGTCGCAGGCGCCGAGGCCGTACAGCCGGCCGTCGGCCACGTGGTGCGGCAGGTTTCCCGCCGCAGGGACGGTGTCCAGGTGCCCTCCGATGAGCACACGCTCCGTGCGGCCGAGGTTTGTTCGTGCCACCACGGTGTCGCCAATGCGCACCACGTCCAGATGCGGCACCGCAAGAAGCGCCTGCTCGACAAGGGTGGCGAGTTCGCCCTCGTGGTGCGACTCACTCGGGACATCGACGAGCGCCGCCGCAAGTGCGACGGGGTCAGCCAGAAGGTCGAGTGCAGCCACGCCGATACGGTAGCCGTATGACGATGTCTGCTGCCGGCCTCGGGCTGGCCACCATCCATGGCGACCAGATGCTTGATGTCTGGTACCCGCAACCCTCCCTTGGCACGACGGCCATCGATGTGGCCGGTCTCGAACAGTCCGCCCACACCGATGACGTGCGCGGGGTGACCATGCGCAATGTGCTCACCGTGATCGACGACCTCGCGTTGGCTCCGGTGGACACCGCCGATGCTTACCTGCGTCTGCACCTCCTGTCGCACCGATTGGTCCAGCCTCGAACCATCAATCTCGACGGAATCTTCGGCCTGCTCCCGATCGTGGCGTGGACCAGCATTGGTCCCATCCCGGTCGACAACGTCACATCGGTACAGATGCGCATGCGCAGCAAGGGGCAGCACCTCACGGTGCACGGCGTTGATCGCTTCCCGCGCATGATCGACTACGTCATTCCGTCAGGAGTTCGCATCGCCGATGCCGATCGCGTGCGCCTGGGCGCCTACCTTGCCCCCGGCACCACCGTGATGCACGAAGGCTTCGTTAATTTCAATGCCGGCACGCTTGGTGCGTCCATGGTCGAGGGACGCATCTCCGCCGGGGTCGTCGTGCAGGACGGCTCTGACATTGGTGGCGGCGCATCCATCATGGGCACGCTGTCCGGAGGTGGCACCGAGGTCATCAGCATCGGCCGCAACTGCCTCATCGGTGCCAACGCAGGCGTGGGCATCTCGCTCGGCGATACATCCGTCGTCGAAGCCGGGCTCTATGTCACCGCAGGCTCCAAGGTTTTGCTTCCTGACGGCCAGGTCGTGAAGGCCCGTGACTTGTCCGGAGCTTCGGGCCTGTTGTTTCGGCGTAACTCCTCGACGGGTGCGATCGAAGCGGTTCCCCGTTCAGGGTCGTGGGGTGGCCTCAATGCCGCCCTGCATGCGACTGACTAACCTGCCATCGTGGATCTCCCCTCCCGCGCCCACGTCGTCATCATTGGCGGCGGCATCATCGGCTGCTCTGTCGCCTATCACCTGACGTCGCTTGGCATGACCGACGTGGTGTTGCTTGAGCAAGGACAACTGTCGTCGGGCACCACGTGGCATGCCGCAGGTTTGGTGGGGCAGTTGCGTGCGACGGAGTCCGGCACGCGGCTGGTGCAGTACTCAGCGCAGCTGTATGCATCGCTCGAGCAGGAGACCGGGCTCGCCACTGGCTGGAAGCAGTGCGGCGGAGTCACGGTGGCTCGCACGCCTGAGCGCATGGTGCAACTGCTGCGCACCGCTGCTGCAGCCGAGGCCTACGACTTGGAGTGCGAGGTCATCTCCCCCGACCGTGCCCTCGAGTTGTGGCCGCATCTGGAGACCGCGGATCTGCAGGGCGCCCTTTGGCTGCCCAAGGACGGCACCGCCAACCCCGCCGACGTCACACAGTCGCTCGCCAAGGGTGCGCGCAACCGTGGTGCGCGCGTGGTGGAGCGAGTCCGTGTGCTGGATGTCATCGTCACCGACGGCGCCGCCACCGGCGTCGTCACCGACCAGGGCACCATCGAGGCCGAGATCGTCGTCAACTGCGCCGGACAGTGGGCGCACGCCATCGGCCTGATGGCCGGCGTCACCGTGCCCCTTCACTCCGCTGAGCACTTCTACGTCGTCACAGAATTCATCGAGGGCATGCAGCGCATGGCCCCGATCCTGCGCGACCCCGACGGCTACACCTACATGAAGGAAGAAGTCGGCGGGCTCGTCGTCGGTGGGTTCGAGCCGGTCGCCAAACCGTGGGTGGCGCCGACGCAGATTCCATACCCGTTCGAGTTTCAGTTGCTGGATGAGGACTGGGAACACTTCGAGATCCTCATGGAGTCCGCGCTTCATCGCGTGCCGGTGCTCAACACCACGGGCATCAAGAAGTTCTACAACGGCCCGGAGTCCTTCACACCCGACAACCAATTCATTCTGGGTGAAGCTCCCGAGGTGCGGAACTTCTACGTCGCTGCCGGCTTCAACTCCGTCGGTATCGCCTCGGCCGGTGGCGCGGGACGCGCGCTCGCTGAATGGATTGTCGGAGGTGAGCCGCAAAGCGACCTCGTCAGCGTCGATATTCGACGTTTCGGCGCGTTCAACAACAACCATCAATGGCTTCGGGCCCGAGTGGGCGAGGTACTCGGCCTGCACTACGCCGTGCCGTGGCCCAATCGCGAGTTCGATACCGCGCGTCCGTTCCGTCGATCGCCGCTGCACGATCGCATGCAGCAGGGCAACGCCGCCTTCGGCTCGCGTTTCGGCTGGGAGCGCCCGATTTTCTTCGCACCCGCGGGTCAGCAGCCCGTCTTCGACTACGCATGGGACAAGCAGAACTGGATCCCGTGGGTCGACGAGGAGCAGCGCGCCACCCGCGAGGCCGTGGCCATCTTCGACGAGACCTCCTTCGGCAAGCTGCTGGTCAAGGGGTGGGACGCGGAGCGGCTCCTGCAGCTCGTGTGTGCCAACGATGTCGCGGTGCCGGTCGGTGGGCTTGTGTACACCGCCGTGCTCAACCACCGCGGAACCTACGAGGCTGACGTCACGATCACCCGCATCGCCGAGGACGAGTTCCTCTGGGTCACCAGCGCCGCGTCGCCGGTGCGCGACATGGACTGGCTGGTGCGCCACACCCATGAGGACTGGCACGTCGAGGTGGTCGACGTCAGCAGCGCCTACGCGGTGATCGGAGTGATGGGACCGCGCAGTCGCGAACTCTTCACCCGTATCTCGTCAGCAGATTTCCGCAACGAGGCATTCCCGTTCGGCACGAGCCAGCTCATCGATGCCGGCGATTTCACCGTGCGCGCCAGTCGTGTCACCTACGTCGGCGAACTCGGCTGGGAGCTCTACGTTCCGTCAGAGTTCGCCGTGGGCGTGTACGACCTGCTCAAGCGCGAGGGTCACGATCTCGGTATCACCGACGCCGGCTACTACGCCATCGGTGCGATGCGACTGGAAAAGGGATACCGCGCGTTCGGGCCGGAGCTCTCTCCCGATTACGGGCCGGTCGAGGCAGGGCTGCTGTTCGCAACCAAGCACCGCACCGACATCGACTTCATCGGCCGCGAAGCACTCCTGGCCGCAAAAGCCAATCCCCCGCAGCGCCGACTCATGTCTTGGGTTGCGCAGGAGTCCGAGCCCATGCTGTGGGGTGGCGAACTCGTGCTGCGCGAGGGCGTAGGCATCGGGCAGGTCACGTCCGCTGCGTACGCGACCACCACGGGTGCGTGCGTGGGCTTGGCGTACATCCGCACCGACGACCTCACGGGTGAATGGACCATCAACGTGGG
>JBAWXR010000061.1:0-10427 GCA_037143955.1 Actinomycetes bacterium | reverse complement strand
CGCTGTGCGCGACGTTGAGAACCGCCACAGGTCCCACCGTTGTCATAGCGGACGACCTTGTCGTGGCACCCGCGGCACTTGCGCCCGTGACCCTCGACCCCTTCGCAGGAACCTCGATGCTGGTGCGTCCATCAGGACATCACGGCAATGTGCGGGTGCGCCATCACGTTGTGACAAGCGTGGGTACTTCCTGCCACGACGTGACGGCACCAGATCATGTGTCGGTTGGAGCCATGGTTATCGCCGGTAAGGACGCGGGCAGGGCCGCTGAAGAAATCGCGGCTTTGGCCCACTCGCTTACCTCAGGAGAGATCACAGCGGGTGACCATGATGCGGTGGAGTTGGTTGCTGTCTCGCTCGTGCGTGGCGAGATCAGCGTCAAAGCTGTTGATCTTGTCGACGTTCCCTGGTTTCGGTCTCCCGGTGACGTCGAGGCCGCCTATGCCGCCGCACGATCGATCTCCGACGACCGGATTACGCGGCTCCAGGCGAATCGTGTGGATGACGGCTTCTACTCCACTTTTGTCGTGCGTCGACTCTCCAAGCCGCTCACCCGTGTCGCGCTGCGACTGGGTATGTCCCCAAATCTTGTCACCGTTATCTCTTTCATCATCGGCATTGGGGCCGCCACTTCATTCGCGGTGGGGGAGCGCTGGGGCCTCGTGCTCGGTGCGGTTCTCCTGCAACTCAGTTTGATTGTCGATTGCGTTGATGGCGAAGTGGCGCGAGCAACTCGCCGCTTCACCGCGTTGGGTGCCTGGCTTGATGCATCAACCGACCGGGTCAAGGAGTTTCTCGCATATGCAGGATTGGCCTACGGGGCTGCTCACACAGGAATGAGCCTGTGGTGGGTGGCGGTGCTGTTGGTGGTCCTGCAAACCACGCGTCATATGACCGACTACGACTTCTCGCGCGTCCAACGGCTCCGGGAGGCCCATGTGCCCCGCCTACCGTTAAGTCAACGCGACGATGCAGCCGCGGGGTCAGCCGGCGGGTGGTCGGTATCGGGAGCCATGGAATTCTCCACTCGCATCAATCGACGCGATGCGGTGCGTTGGGCCAAGCGTGCTCTGCATATGCCGATCGGTGAGCGATGGCTCGTGATCAGCGTGCTGGCAGCGGTGCTCGGCGCTGCGTGGGCGCTGGGGGGCTTGCTGGTTCTTGTTGCTGTGGCATTCGCGTACGTCATCATCGGGCGCACCCTTCGCACGATGACGTGGGTGGGATCGACGCCTTCCACTGGCGCCCTCATGTTGAGGCGGCAGGCCGATGGTGGTCCGTTGATCGCAATCTTCGGACAGCGCCCTGGCGTGTGGAACATGAGATTCGCGTGGGCGGTACCGGCACTCCTGCGGTTCGTCGAGCTGGGTCTGGTGGCTCTCGTGGCGCTTGCATGGGTTCCGTCGGCGATTCCGGTGGCCTTCTGGTGGATGGCTGTCGTGGCCTTCCACCACTACGACACCCTCTATCGCGCACTGCAGGACTCGGCCACACCGCGGTGGTTGACGTGGTTGGCACTGGGATGGGACGGCCGCTCGCTACTCGTGATCGGGTTGACCGCCACAGGAGTTCTTGCCGTGGGACTCACCTGGGGTGCTTGGCTCCTGGCTGCCATCGTGGTGGCACTGGCGTCCGTACAGTGGCTCTTCGTGCAGAGCAGGCAGCGGTGACCGATCGCCCCGAGCGGCCGACAGTCGCCCAGATTCGCGAGGTGTGCCAGCCGCCCGCTGTACGCGGCCGACGCAACTCCGAGCACTGGACCGCGGACGTCTACCTCAGAGACATATCTCCCTACCTCACCAGAATCCTCCTGCGCACGCCGATCACGGCAAACCAGGTCACCTGGCTGATGATCGCCACGGGGGTAAGTGCGGCGTTCGTTCTCCTTATCCCCGGTCTTGTGGGTGGCGTCCTTGCGGCCATCTGCGGACAACTACAGATGCTCTGGGATTGCTGCGATGGAGAGGTCGCGCGCTGGCGGCAGAAGTCTTCGCCCACCGGCGTGTTCCTCGACCGCGTGGGCCATTACACAACCGAGGGGTTGATCCCTTTGGCGTTGGGCATGAGAGCGGCAGGCTTCCCCGATGAGGGGTGGCTGCACAGTGGTTGGCCGCTCTTGGGAGCACTGCTGTCCGTCATTGTTCTGTACAACAAGTCGCTCAACGACATGGTCCATGTCAGTCGCGCGTACAACAACCTGCCGAGACTTGAGGAACGCGCCGAGGTTTCTGCGCCAACGGCGCGTGGCCTTCGTCGATTGCGAGCTCTTGCGCGATTCGTTCCGTTCCATCGCTCGTATCACTCGGTCGAGATGACACTGCTCGCGCTCATTGCCGCCGTCATCGACGTGCCGTTGGGGTCGCTCGCAGCCACCCGTGTTCTGGTGGCGGCCTTGGTGATCCTCGGTGTCGTCACGATCGTGGGGCACCTCGCGGCGATCTTGACCTCCAGCCGGTTGCGCTAATGCTGCCGTCCTACGGCGTGGTTGTGCTCACGATGGGCACGCGTCCGAATGACCTCGCGCGCGGTCTCCAGTCCTTATTGGCACAGCAAGGCGTCGAACTCGACATCGTCGTGGTCGGCAACAGTTGGCAGCCTGTGGATCTGCCTCAGGGAGTGCGGGCGCTGGGTCTGCCCGAGAACCTCGGGATCCCGGCGGGCCGCAATGCCGGCGTGCCGATGGTCACAGGTGAGTTTCTGTTTTTCCTCGATGATGATGCGTGGTTGCCTGACACAACTTTTCTGCGCACGATCGCCGAGAGGTTCGCTGCCGATCCGCTCCTGGGACTGGTGCAGCCTCGCGTGGTTGATCCCAGTGGCGTCCCGTCACCTGGGCGCTGGGTGCCGCGACTTCGGGTCGGCGATCCGGCGCAGCCTGGCCCGGCGACATCCCTGTGGGAGGGCGCAGTGGCGATGCGACGCGATGTCCTCGAGGCCACGGGCGGATGGCCCGATGAGTTCTTCTACGCGCACGAGGGGATTGACCTGGTCTGGCGTGTCTGGGACGCGGCCTTCCGTCCTTGGTACGCGGGCGACCTTGTGGCGCATCACCCGGTGATCGATCCGGCCCGCCATGACGTCTACTACCGACTCACGGCGCGCAATCGCGTGTGGCTGGCGCGGCGCAACCTTCCGGTGGTTCTCGAGCCGATCTATGTGGGCTCATGGGTTGCCCTGACGTTGATTCGCATGCGCGGCGCTGATGCGCGACGTGCGTGGTTCGCGGGGTTGCGGGAAGGCATCAGGATCACGCCCGCAGGACGGCGTCGGATGTCATGGCGAACGGTGTGGCGTATGACGCGCGCCGGTCGACCGCCGGTGATCTAGAACTACTGCGCGCAGAAGTTCTCGTCGCCGGTGTTGATCTTGGTCGTGTAGTCGGTCGCGAGTTTGGAAATGGTGACCGGTTGAACGTTGACCCAGTCTGAACCGATGATCAAGGTGAGGGCGGATCCCTGATTGGGGATGATCTCGGACTTGGTCGCGTTGGTCGCAGCGATCAGCGTGGCAGCGGACTTATCGAAGGTCGGGTCGTATTGGACCGTGGTTTCGGTGTAGTTCGTGGCATCAGCTGTGCTGGAGTCCTGGATTCGGAAACCTTCGGCCTTCAATGCCTTGGCCACGCGCTTGGCCAGTCCCTTGATGGTCGTGCCGTTGAGCACATTGACACGAATTTTTGATGGATCCACCGTGAGGACGGTGTCGCCATCTCCCTTGTTGGGGAATGCCGTGTCGTTCTTCATGGAATCCCAGATGGGCTGGGCGCGCTTGGTGTTGATGCGCAGCGTTGCGTGATCGGCGTTGGACAGCCACGGAACCGTGGTGAAGGTGACCTTGCTGGGCTTGAGGTCCTTCATGCTGAGGGCGAGGTCCTTGAGGTTGTTGACGTCAGCAAGTTGCGGATCTGCGGTCAGCGACTGGGTTGCGGCGTTGAGCACACTGAGGAGTGACGCGGGATTGAGCAAGGTTCCACCGGACAACACCTTGCGCATGAGTGAAGAGATAAAGGCCTGCTGGCGCCGAATGCGCGACGTGTCAGAGCCATCCGAGATTCCATGGCGTACCCGGACAAAGGCGAGTGCCTCGTCGCCCTTGATCACGTGGTTGCCAGCCGTGAGATTCAGGCCACTCTTCTTGTCGTTGACATCTGTTGCCAGGCACACCTCTACGCCACCGACCGCGTCGACGATGTTCTTGAATCCACCGAAGTCGACCTCAAGGAAGTTTTTGATGGTGAGGCCGGAGATCTGCTCGAGGGCCTTGATCGTGCACCCGGGGCCGCCGACCTCGTACGCAACGTTGAACCGCGCCTGATAGCCGCCGACGGACTTACCGTTCTTCTTGCAATCGGGAAGCGTGATCATGGTGTCGCGCGGGATGCTCACGCCGATAGCTGACTGCCGGTCACCGGCGATGTGCAGCAAGATCACCGTGTCGGATCGTCCTCCACCGAACTGGTCGGAGTTACCCAGGTGTGCACCGCTGTTGCCCGCGCCTGACCGCGAGTCTGACCCGATCAGGGCGATGTTCAGTGGTTCGTAGGAACCGGTGGTGGTGTCGGTCTGGGTCAGCGACTGGGAGGAGTCGGCCCCGGTGTTTCCCGACACGTTCTCGCTGATGTCCACCGCGGTGATGTTTCCGGCCAGATGCCCGATCAGGACATTGGTGGTGGCTGCCGCAACCGTCGCGACCACCACGAGGGATGACGCCACGACAAGCACCACGCGGCCAAGGCGGCGACGGGAAGGGGTGCGGCTCACGGGTTCCTCTCGGATGGGTCCCGTCATGGTAGGTCGGTGAGGGACTGCCTCTGAGCAGGACGCACCCGGTGCGGGTGAGGTTCCCGATAGCGATGAATGTGTGAATTTTGGGGCGTTCGTGGCGGGTGGGATCTATGTGACGCCTGAGATGTGAGAATGTGAGAGCGACGTCCTTCTTCCCGCCTGTCAAGGAGACTCACCATGGCTCAGATCGGCCGCCTCAGCGGGGCTGTCGCGCTCGGCTTGGTGGCCATGGCGGTCGTGGCAGGCCCGGCCCGAGCCGATGACCCCCCTGCTCAGTTCGCGGTAGCGGGTGCCGGGTACGGCCACGGCGTGGGCATGTCCCAGTGGGGCGCTTATGGAATGGCCAAGGCCGGGTTCGACCCGGTGGCCATCGTCACGCACTTCTACTCCGGAACCACGGTTGCGCCGGTGCAGGACGACGTGGACATCCGCGTCTCCTTGCTGCATGAGGTCGCTGGCGTGCACTTCAAATCTGAACCGCTGGACGCCACGGGCGGCGCGATCGAGGTCACCGTCAACGGCACAGTCACCGTCGGGTCGCCTGCAGACGAATTCCGCCTCACCCCCAACGGCGCGGCAATCTCCGTGCAACGCGTCATGCCAGGCGGGCCGGTCGATCTTGGTACGGCACCAAACGTCACCGTTCGGTGGGCGGGCACTCGCACTCCGGGCACGGCGGCCGGTGGACCGACTGTCCTGAATCTGGCAGGTATCAAGGGATCCCTGACCTCACCGGGCCACCGCTACCGGTACGGATATCTCGACGTCGTCCCGGTCTCAACACCCTCGGGGATCCAACTCAACGCGATCAACTCCCTGCGTTTGCACGACGAGTACCTCTACGGCATCTCTGAGGTGTCGAGTTCGTGGCCGATGGCAGCGATGCAGGCACAGGTGATGGCCGCACGCACCTACGCGATCAACAAGGTGCTCAGAGGAGTGCGCCAAGCGTGTTCCTGTCACCTGGATGATGGCGGCGGACCGTTCTATGACCAGACCTTCACGGGGTATGCGAAATCGTCTGCGCCCAGCGGCGACCAATGGGTGGCGGCCGTTAACGGCACTGCGGCATCAGACACCACCGGCCTCGCCATTCTGTATTCAGGTGCTCCCATCAGCGCGTTTTATAACGCGAGCAGTGGCGGATTCACACAGTCATCCCAAGAGGTCTGGGGCAAGGATCTGCCTTACGCGCAGGCCGTGCCTGACCCGTACATGCAGGTGCCCGAGAATTCGGTGCGCGCCTGGACCGTCTCAGTGCCGCAGGCGCGAATGGCCGCGGTGTTTGGAGTCCCCGCCGTCACCAAGGTTGTGGTCGCCGATCGCTATCCCTCGGGTGCACCGAAGACCATCGTGGCCTCCACCCCGGACGGCGCCAACATCAAGCGTTCCGGTGGCGCGTTCCAGTCCTCGCTTGCTCTGAAATCGTCGTACATCACCACGATCGACGGAAACCTCGGTGTTCCACTTCCCGTAGTGGATCCAGCGGCTGCACCGGGCGCTCCGGCGCCGCCGGCGCCGCCGGCACCGGACCCCAACTCCAGCGTGGACCCCAACGCCGCGCAGCCCGCCGATTCCGCGGTCACGGTTCAGCAGCGCACGGTGTCGCTTCTGACCCCCACCACGATCACGGCGGGAACGAAGAAGTACAAGGTCGCCGGCGTCGTGCGACCAAGCAAGGCCGGACTCAAGGTGTGGCGCCAGGTCCTTGTCAAGAAGAAGTGGCAGACGGTCGAGAAGTCAGTGACGAACGCCAAAGGGCACTACAGGTTCCATGTCACTGCCAAGACCAATCCGCCCGGGACCTATCGCGTACTCGTCGTCAAGAAGCATGAAGTGGTGGGAGTGAGTCCGGAATACAAGGTCGCCTGACGCGCTTGCGTGGAACGCTCGTCAGTCCAGAGGCCATGTGGCCACGGCGGTGATGCCCTCGCGCTCCACGGCGTCAGCCGATCCGAGCACCACTGCGGCCTGCATCACCAGCGGCACGGCAAGCATCGACAGCCAACCGGCCATTCCGGGAATCCCGGGATCCAGCAGCAGGCGCCCGCCGGCCGACAGACCCCACCGCGTGCCGAGAAGTTCAGCTAATTCGCAGACGCGAGTCTGGTCAAGGGTGCCATCGGTGCCGACCACTGCGATCGAGTCGGCTGCTGCTGGCTCGAACATGAACGCGTCAGGCTGAATTCGCGCCAGCGACGTGGCATCAAGGCAGCCATCTGGAACAGCTTCGGGCATGCCCAGGGGGTGCAGTGACACCACAGCGACCTGCGCACCGGTGCCCGACAGTGACCCCGATAGCGCCGCTGCCTCCTGTGGAGCGGCAACGATCAGGCGCAAGCCTTCTGTCGGCAGCCATTCGGGATCGTCGACAGGAACAACGGCGATACCTGCTAGCCAGGCACCTGCGAGCCAGCAACTGCGCTGCCAATGCGGAGGCAGAGCAAGCCCGATGGCCTCTCCGGGCGTGAGATCGAACTCGTCGAGAAATGCATTGCCGATTTTTGCCGCGGCATTCATCAAGGTGGTAGCGGACAGCTCTGTGCGGCCAGCGTCGCTGACGTGCGTGACAAATGGTGCCGCGCCCTGCTCGCGCACGCGCCGGTTCAGCAATGTTGCGATGCTCACGGCCTCACCCTAGGCGCGAGCCGCACATTCCCGTTCTCCAGTATCCCGGGCTGCACAGTCCCGTTCTCCAGTGTCCCGCACTCCCTGTGGCACCCTTGCCCGATGACCGAGGCTGTACTGCTGGTGGGTGGACAGGGCACCCGACTTCGTCCGTTGACGATCAACACCCCCAAGCCCATGCTGCCCGTCGCGGGCGTTCCATTCACGGTGCACCAGATCACTCGGGCACGCGACGCCGGTGTGACGCGCATCGTGCTCGCGACGTCCTACCGCGCGGACGTGTTCAAAGCGTTCATGGACGATGCAGATCTGGGCATTGAGGTGGTCATCGCCACCGAGGACGAGCCGCTCGGCACCGGAGGTGCCATTCGGCATGCGTTACCTCACCTGACCAGCGGGCCCGATGAACCGGTCCTCATCTTCAACGGCGACATCCTGACGGGCCTGGACATCGCTGGTCTTGTCGCTGCACACGTACGTGCTGATGCGGATGTCTCGCTGTACCTGACTGCGGTGGAAGATCCCCGTGCCTACGGCCTCGTGCCGATGGATGCCTCGGGACGGGTGACGGCTTTCCTTGAGAAGCCGAGCACTCCTGAGGAGATCATCACCAACCTCATCAACGCGGGTTGTTACGTATTTCGCCGCAGCGTCATCGACTCCATTCCCGCGGGCCGTCCGGTGTCGGTGGAGCGTGAGACGTTTCCTGGACTACTGGAGTCGGGTGCGCAGGTGCGTGGATTTGTGGATGAGGGCTACTGGCTCGACCTTGGCACGCCATTGTCATTCGTTCGCGGCTCGTGTGACCTGGTGATGGGAGCCGCGCCATCGCCAGCGGTGAAGCAGACAGGGCATGCGTTGCTTCTCGAAGGCGCCCAGGTCGATCCGTCCGCATCCATCTCCAATGGCAGCGTTATCGGCAGGGGCGCCATGGTGGGCCCAGGAGCGATCATCGATGGTGCTGTCGTCTTCGACGGTGCGCAGATTGCCGAGGATGCCCGCATCACTAACAGCATTGTGGGAGTCGGTGCAGTGATCGGGGCTGGCACGGTCCTGAATGGGGCGGTTATTGGCGACGGAGCAACCATCGGCCGTCACAACGAATTGCTCAACGGCACTCGCGTATCGCCAGGTGTAGAGCTCGCCGACACCGCTGTGCGATTCTCCAGCGACCGCTGACAACGCGATCAGCGCAGGAGAAAACCTGCCCCGGTGGTCAGTGCAGTAGGAACTCCTCCACATCAGGTGTGTCTCGCGGGGTCACACCGGTGGCGGGATGGCCGATGGCCACGGCGCCAAGCGGCTGGAGTGAGTCATCGAGACCGCATTCACGCCGCACCACATCCGCGCAAAACATCGTCGAGCCGATCCACGCCGACCCTAGGCCTTGCGCGGCAACACTCACCATGAGGTTCTGCACGGCGGCTCCACCCGCCACCATGAACATGTCTCGCTCGGCGGCCGTGCGCTGCGCATCGGGATACCTATGTGTGCCGTCGGCAAGGTCGATAAAGGGCACGACGATGACTGGCGCAGTGTGCAGGATGTCTCCTCGAGCTAGTCGCGGCTCGATCTGTGCGTCATGGAAGCCCGATGCGGTGAGGTCGGTGATCCATCGTTCGCGCATGGCGGTGAGCAGTTGCTTGCGCATCGCTTGTTCGCGCAGGACGAGGAACCGCCAGGGTGTGCTGTGGTGGGGAGCGGGCGCTGTAAGCGCGGCGGTGATCGCCGTCGTCACGGTGGATTCGTCCACGGGGTCGTCGGTGAAGTGACGAACCGTGCGTCGATACTCAGCCGCGGTAAGTCGACCGAGCTGGATTGCCTCAGCGGTACCCAGCCAAAAGAGATCCTCGTCCAGTGGGCGAATCAGTGGCCCGCATCCCGGCGACAGGTCTGCGGTCACATACGAATCCAGCCCGCGGACCACCGCGATGGGGCAGTCAGAGGTTTTGCCCTTGACCAGGTCGGCGGCTGCCGCAACTTCGTCGGCGATCGCGACCACCGTCATCTCCAAGGTGCGGCCATAGGAGTCGGTGCGCCCGGTGAAGTCGTCGAGTACAGCCAGACCTGCTGAGCCAATGGCCACATCGGTGACGCCCATGCGCCAGGGCCGCCCCATGGTGTCGGTGATGACCACGGCCACACGAGCCTTGGTCGTCGTGCGAATTGCGGTGGCGATGGCCCGTGCGGACGCATCCGGATCCTCGGGCAACAGCACCACTGTGCCGGCCTCAACGTTGCTGGCGTCCACCCCAGCAGCAGCAAGCACGAGGCCGTGACGAGTCTGGACGATGCGGGTGAGCCCTCGAGGTGTTCGCTTCGTGGCCACGTCACGAACAGATTCCTGGTCGATCACGTCGTCCCGGCTGGTCGCTGCCACGATGCGCCCCTCGGATTTGCTGACGACCTTGCTCGTGATTACCACGATGTCGCCGTCGCGTACTCCACATGAAGCGTCGGGCCATATAACGCCGTCGAGCGCATGAATCACCTGGGTCGCGAGATCGTCTCCCGGCAGTACGCGAGGGAACGCGCTGACGCCGACGACCTGCAGCGTCATGCGAGTGACAGTGCCGCAGCAGCCATAGCTGCGGTTGCGTTGATGTCGGTCATCATCAGGGGCACGGCCCGACAGGTGATGCCAAGGGCCTCAACGTCGAAGACAGCTGCTGCATCAGATTCGTCGACTAACCAGGCATCCAGTACACCGCCGGACGCACGCGCGCCGTAGTGGGCTGCGACTGCGGCAGCGGTGGTGTCGACGCCGATTGCGGAGAGGCACGCGTCGGCCATCCCTCGCACAGGTGCGCCGGCGACGATGGGGGACAGGCCAATGACCTTGGCCGGTGTCTGGGCGAGGGCCTGTCGAAGCCCGGCGACCTGCAAGATCGTGCCGATCGAGACCACCGGGTTGCTCGGGGGCAGGAGCACCACGTCCGCCGATGCAATGGCGTCGATGACTCCCGGCGCAGCAGTCGCGGAGTCCCCGCCGACGAGAACGATGTCGTGTGCGGG
>JBAWXR010000060.1:0-10492 GCA_037143955.1 Actinomycetes bacterium | reverse complement strand
GTGTGCGACTTGGCCCGAGCGTCCTGCGCACCTCATCGGCGGGCATGGCCGCAGTGGCAGCCCTCATGGCCTCGAGTCCGCGGTGGGCTGTGGGCAACTCTGGCGGGGATGACCGTGGGGAGCCGCGGCGTGGAAGGATGCCGTCGTGAGCGACTGCCTGTTCTGTGCCATCGTCGCCGGAGACATCCCGGCCGACATCGTGTGGCGAAACGACGACGTCGTTGCATTTCGTGACATCAACCCCCAGGCACCCGTGCACGTCCTGGTCATTCCGACGGTGCATATGAGCGATGTCGAGGAACTCGCGCTGTCCGATCCACCCCTGGCGGCATCGATGCTCGAGGCAGCGACGCGCGTGGCTGAACTCGAAGGGGTCAGTGGCTCGTTCCGACTGGTGTTCAACACCGGCGCGGGTGCAGGTCAGTCCGTTTTCCATGCGCACGCGCATGTGCTGGGCGGCCGCGACTTCACCTGGCCCCCGGGCTAATGCCGATGTCCACCCCTGCCGCAGGAAATCCGCAAGCACGCACGACTATCACCGTGCCCTCATCCCAGCCCATGGTGGCGCTCCTCGGCACGCACGACGAATACCTACGCATGATTGAGCGCGCCTTTCCTGATGCCGAACTCTTCGCCCGCGGCAACGAGATCATGGTCAGCGGGACCTCCGACGATGTCGCGACCGTTGACACCCTCGTGAGCGAAATGCTCGTCATGCTGCGTACAGGCCAAGCACTCACCTCTGAATCGGTCGAACGCTCCATCGGGCTTCTGCGTTCGGGAGCACGTCCGAGCGAAATCCTCAGCTCAAACATTCTGAGCAACCGCGGTCGCACTATCCGGGCAAAGACGATGAACCAGAAGCGCTATGTCGATGCCATCGATGAGAACACGGTGATCTTCGGTATTGGTCCGGCCGGTACAGGCAAGACCTACTTGGCGGTGGCCAAAGCAGTGCAGGCTCTGCAGGCCAAGCGCATCAATCGCATTGTGCTGACGCGACCCGCGGTCGAGGCGGGCGAGCGCCTCGGCTTCCTGCCAGGCACGCTCTCGGAGAAGATCGATCCATACCTTCGTCCGCTCTATGACGCGCTACACGACATGATCGATCCCGATTCCATCCCTAGGCTCATCACCAGCGGCACGATTGAGATCGCACCATTGGCCTACATGCGCGGCCGGACACTCAATGACTCGTTCATCATTCTCGATGAAGCGCAAAACACGTCCGCAGAGCAGATGAAGATGTTCCTCACTCGATTGGGTTTTGGTTCCACCATGGTCGTGACCGGCGACGTCACGCAGGTCGATCTGCCTCGAGGCACGATGAGCGGCCTGCGTTTGGTGTCGGACATCCTCGAGGGCATCGACGATGTCGCGTTCTGTCGATTGACGTCGCAGGACGTCGTACGTCATCAGTTGGTGGGCCGCATCGTCGAGGCTTATGCGCGATACGACGAAAGTCGAGCCGAGCAACCGTGACCCAAGTGGTGGTGTCGAACGAGTCTGGGGTGACCTGCGACGAGCAGGCGTTGGCGAATCTTGCATCGTGGCTTATGGATCAATTAAGGCTGCACCCTGAATGCGAACTTGGGATCACTCTGGTGGACCTGGATCGCATGACCGGCCTCCATGAAGACTGGATGCAAGAACCCGGGGCCACCGACGTGTTGTCTTTTCCGATTGACGAACTGCGATCTGCACCAGCCGATCAGGAACCGGACGAGGGTGTGCTCGGTGACATCGTGCTGTGCCCGGCGTTCTTGGGGCCGCAGATGGAGCAGTCCGGTCGGACACTGGACCAGGAGCTCGCCTTTCTCGTCGTGCACGGAACGCTGCACCTCATTGGATACGACCACATGGACGAGACAGAACTCATTGCCATGTTCGGGTTGCAGGACAGACTTCTCGAGCAGTGGTGGATGAGGTGACCGTGTCACTGGTGATCGCCGCCGCACTCCTGGTCGTGCTGGCGGGCCTCTTGATCATGGCGGAGACGGCCATCGGCCGCGTCACTCGAAGCCAGGTGGAGCCCTACGAGGAGAGTCGGCCGCGCAGTGTCGCGCGCCTGCTCATCGTCATGGCCGATCGGCCGCGCTACGTCAACGTGTTGTTGTTCCTGTCCACGGTCTGCACCGTCACCGCGACCCTGTTCGCTGGCCTGGTCGTGCACGATCAGTTCGTCGTGGCGGCGGGATGGTCCGAGGGGTGGGGACTCCTGCTGGCCATCGCGGTCATGGTCGCGGTGTCCTATGTGGTCCTGGGTGTGGCCGCGCGCACGCTGGGTCGCCAGCACGTGGAGCGCATTGCACTCGCCTCCGCCGGAGTTGCCCGTTTGCTCGCCCTTCTCCTAGGGCCGATCACCACGTTGTTGATCCTGTTGGGCAACGCTGTCACGCCGGGCAAGGGATATCGCGAAGGGCCGTTTGCGTCGGCTGCCGAACTGCGCGAGATGGTCGATCTGGCCAAAGCCGATGACCTGATCGAAGATGACGAGCGGCAGATGATCCACTCCGTCTTTGAATTGGGTGACACCTTCGCCAAGGAAGTCATGGTTCCTCGGACCGACATGGTGTCGCTCGAAAGGGACAGCACCTTGCGCCAGGCTATGTCGCTGGGTCTGCGGTCCGGCTTCTCGCGGATACCGGTGTTGGGCGAGAACTCCGACGATGTAGTCGGGGTCATCAATCTCAAGGATGTCGTGCGGCGAACTTTTAATCACCGCGAATCTGAGACGACTGAGCGAGTCGAATCACTCATGCGACCGCCCTTCTTTGTACCTGACAGCAAGCCCGCCGACATCCTGCTTCGGGAGATGCAGGCTGCCCGCACACATCTGGCGATCGTGATCGACGAGTACGGCGGCACGGCGGGACTGGTCACGATCGAAGACATCCTGGAAGAGATCGTTGGCGAAATCACGGATGAATACGACACCGAGGCACCCGAGGTAGCCCAGCTGTCGGAAGATTCCTTCCGCGTCCTTGCCCGAATGCACGTTGACGACCTGGCTGAACTTTTAGGTCTTGAGCTGGACTCTGAAGAAGAAGGTGTTGACACGGTTCTGGGCATGGTCGCCAAGCGGCTCGGGCATGTGCCCTTCGCCGGATCGCATGTCGATATCGACGGATGGACACTCACCGCAGAGCAAGGGGCCGGCCGTCGCAATCGCATCGGCACCGTTCTGGCATCGCGGCGATCCTCGCAGGATGCCTGACCT
The DNA here is from genome assembly GCA_037143955.1 of Actinomycetes bacterium. Taxonomy (GTDB): domain Bacteria; phylum Actinomycetota; class Actinomycetes; order S36-B12; family S36-B12; genus JBAWXR01. Next base: position 7,272 of record JBAWXR010000060.1, on the reverse strand, counting down.
GTGAGCCAGTACTCACGCGCTGGTGTGGCGGTACTCGGCGCGGCAACCCTGTTTGGTACATCTGCCTCGTCGCAAGCTCTGCTGACGCCCGGTGCTCCGGGACCCAGCGTCGCAGCCATGCGGCTCCTGGTGGGAGCAGCGGGACTTCTGGCCATAGTTGCCTGGCGGCGCGGTGGCAGGTCATTGGTGACGTTGTGGCGATCGCCATTGGTGTGGGCGATGGGCGTGGCTGTCGCGGGCTATCAGGCGCTGTTCTTCCTGGGCGCCGACCTCACCGGTGTCGCACTGGGGACTCTTGTGTCGCTGGCCTTCGCACCGTTCATTGCGGGCGTCCTTGGTTGGCTGCTACGTGAGGGTGCGCCGGGTTGGGTGTGGCTCGCGTCCACTGTCATTGCTGTGCTCGGCGTCGCTCTGCTGGTGCGAGACCCTGACGGCACTGCGAATCCTGCAGGGATCTGCTGTGCGGTCGGCGCGGGGGCGTGTTACGCCATGTACACGGTCCTCGGTGTCAGGCTCACGCGAGAGGGCCACCCGTCGACGTCTGTCATGGCGTCGTCTTTCTCACTCGGTGCGGTAGTCCTCATTCCCTTCGCCGTCACCTCTACCTGGTGGCTGTCGGGGCGCGGCGTGGCCGAAGTGTTGTGGCTGGGGCTCGCAGCCACGACAGTCGCCTATGTGTTGTTCGGGCTTGGCCTGCGAGTGCTGCAGCCTGGCCACATCGCCACCCTCAATCTGCTCGAACCGGTGGTCGCCACCGTCCTTGCAGTTCTGCTCCTAGGCGAAAGCCTCGGTGGTGCTGGCTGGTGCGGAGTCGTTCTGGTCCTGGTCGCGCTGGCGATTCTGGGTATTGCATCGTCGAAGCGCTCGACATCACCACTGGAGGCAGCATGACATTCCGCAGCGGATTCGCGTGCTTGGTGGGGCGCCCCAATGCGGGCAAGTCGACCCTGACCAACGCGATGGTCGGGCGCAAAGTCGCGATCACCTCCGACCGTCCGCAGACCACGCGTCGTGTGTTGCGCGGCGTGATTGATCGACCCGAAGGTCAACTCGTACTGGTCGACACTCCGGGTCTGCATCGTCCGCGCACCCTTCTGGGCGAACGGCTCAACGATCAGGTGCGCGAAACCTGGTCCAACGTCGATGTTGTCGGTATGTGCATCCCGGCCGACCAGGACGTGGGTCCGGGAGACCGATTCATCGCCACTCAGCTCTCCTTCCTTCGTGGAAAGTCCATCGTCGCTGTTGTGACCAAAACGGATGCCGTCTCGCGTGAGGTGCTCGCGGAGCGGCTGGTGGAGGTTGCAGCGCTGGGAGTCGAGGTGGGTATTGCGTGGGCGGAGGTCATCCCGGTCTCAGCGGTGCAGGGTCATCAGGTGGATCTGCTCGTCGAGAAATTGATCGACCTGCTCCCCGAAGGCCCGGTCCTTTATCCCGATGGCGACATCGACGAGGAGCCGACAGAGATCACCATCGCGGAACTGATCCGCGAAGCCGCGCTTGACGGTGTGCAAGACGAGCTGCCGCACAGCATCGCGGTGGTCGTCGAGGAAGTGGTGCCGCGCGACAGTCGACCGGCCGATCGTCCGCTCACGGATGTGCGCGCCATGCTCTACGTCGAACGTGACTCGCAGAAAGCCATCATCATCGGAGCTGGCGGCTCACGGCTGAAGGTCGTGGGCACGCGAGCGCGGCACGGTATTGAGGCACTCCTGGGTGTGCCGGTGTTCCTCGATATCCGCGTCAAGGTCGCAAAGGACTGGCAGAAGGACCCCAAGCAGCTCCGTCGACTTGGGTTTTAGCGCTTCCTTGTCGTGACGGCGGTGGAGGTCTCAACGTCCGGATGCAATGCGTATCGCTGGCCGTAGGCTTCGATCACGGCAATCACGATGGCGGCGAGCGGGATGCCGATGATGGCGCCGATAGGCCCGAACAAGGCGGCGCCCACGAAGACAGATGCCAATGCGACACCTGAGTTGATGTCCATGGTTCTGGTCGAGATCCGCGGCGTGAGGACGTAGTTCTCAATCTGCTGGTACACAGTGGCGAAAATGATGATCCACAGAACGTCCAGCGGATCGTCGAAGATTGCGAACAGTGCGGGCAGTGCCACGCCGATGTAGGTGCCGACCGTGGGGATGAACTGCGCCACGACGCCGGCGAAGATACCCATGGGCAACCAGTAGGGCACGTCAATAATGAAGAAGAAAGCGCTGTGGAAGACGGCAGAGATCATGGCGAGAGCCAGTTTGCTGATCACGAAGCCACCGGCTTTGCGAACGGAGATGTCCCAGATGCGGATGAACACCACCTGCCGCTCCGGTCGCAGCCACGAAGCGATGAATCGCTTGATTCGTGGCGCATCGGTGGACAGGTAGAACGAGAACACGAGAACCGTCACGAATTCGAAGACTAAGCCAACAACGCTGAAGAAGACGCCGAAGAATCCGCCGGCGAAGTTTCCGGCCAGACCGGCGATCTGCCCCGGAGTGAGATTGAGGCTGTTGGTCAGCTGGACCGGATCGATGTTGGTGTGGAAGGTCTCGTTGACCCATTTGACGATCTGCAGGATGAGTTCGGGCAGAGCCAGAATGAGTTCGCCCACCTGGGTGGCCAGAGCACCACCGAGCAGTGCGATGAAGGCGCCAATGCCACCCAGCACGACGATGGCGACTATGGCAGTGGCCAGTCCGCGACTCATGCGTCTGCGCGCGAGGAAACTCACGACCGGATCGAACGAGATGGCAATGAGCCAGGAGAGCAGGATGAGGAACAAGAATCCGGCCAGCATTTCCCACGCCCACTTGATCAGGGCCAGGAGCAGTACGGCGGCAATGATCAGAACCAGGCTTCGACGAAGCAGGCGCGAGTCCAGCGCGATCATCAGGGGAGCGGGCCGCTCGGGCTCCGTGGTGCCAGCGGGCTCGGAAGGTGTGGGGCTCGTGCCACTCATCACAGCCTCCGTTGTTCTGGGCCCGTGTTCGGTCATGGGTTTAGGCCATCTGCAGAGAGAATGTACCGTGCCGCTCTACCGCGACGAGGCAGTTGTGCTTCGGACTCAGAAGCTGGGTGAGTCCGATCGCATCGTCACGTTGCTGACGCGATCCCATGGGCGCGTTCGTGCGGTCGCCCGTGGCGTGCGCAAGACCTCAAGTCGCATTGGCGGTCGACTCGAGCCGTTCGGCCACGTGGATGTACAGCTGTATGAAGGTCGGTCCTTGGACACGGTCAGCCAGGTCGAGACGATCGATGCCCACGGTGCGGCCTTGTCGGCTGACTATGCCCGCTGGACCGCCGGTACCGCCATGCTCGAAACCGCCGAACGCCTGACTCCAGAGGAGCGCGAGCCGTCCGTCCAGCAATTCGCACTGCTGATCTCTGGCTTGCGTGCGCTGGTCTCCGATGAGCACGAGGCCACGTTGGTGATGGATGCGTATCTCTTGCGATCCCTGGCGGTCGCGGGCTGGTCTCCCTCGTTTGACGACTGTGCCCGCTGTGGAGCGCCCGGGCCGCATCGCGCGTTCTCGATTCCCGGCGGTGGTGTTGTCTGCCCATCCTGCCGGCCACCGGGCTCGGCCTCTCCCTCTGCGCCCACCTTGCTGCTGCTCGGTGCGCTGCTCAGTGGGGATTGGAATCAAGCGGACAGCAGTCAGGCGCGTGATCGACGCGAAGCAAGCGGCCTCGTTGCCGCGTTCTTGCAGTGGCATCTTGAGCGCGGCTTGCGGTCGTTGCCCCTGGTGGATCGCACCTAGGGGAGGATGTCGTCATGGCCCGTGCCCCGCGTCGCGCGCTTTCACCCCGCGATCCCACGCCGCATCCGTCGGGTGCTCGGCCCCCGGTGCTGCCTGCCGAGCTCATTCCGCGCCATGTGGCCATCGTCATGGACGGCAACGGACGATGGGCCAAGGAACGTGGCCTCCCGCGGACGGCAGGTCATGAGGCTGGTGAGGCAAGCCTGTTCGACTGCGTCGAGGGTGCACTGGAACTTGGTATCGGGTGGATCTCGGCTTATGCCTTTTCGACCGAGAACTGGAAGCGCTCACCCGACGAGGTTCGGTTCTTGATGGGTTTCAATCGCGATGTCATCCGCCGTCGCCGTGACGAGATGAACGAACTTGGTGTTCGAGTGCGGTGGGCCGGGCGTCGCCCGAAGTTATGGCGCAGCGTGATCGCCGAACTCGAAGAAGCTGAACAACTCACCGAGGCCAACACGAAGCTCACGCTCACCATGTGCGTCAACTACGGCGGCCGAGCCGAGATCGCCGATGCGGCGGCAGCGATTGCGCGGGAGGTGCAGGCCGGTCGCATCAACCCCGATCGCATCGACGAGCGCACTCTCGCCAAATTCATGGATGAGCCGGACATGCCCGATGTTGACCTTTTTGTGCGGTCCAGTGGTGAGCAGCGCACCAGCAACTTCCTGCTGTGGCAGTCGGCCTATTCAGAGTTCGTTTTTCTCGACACCCTCTGGCCGGACTTTGATCGACGCCACTTATGGCACGCCTGCGAGATCTATGCATCGCGCGATCGTCGATACGGCGGAGCAGTGCCAAACCCAGTCGACGACCAGCTCTAGGCTGCACTCGTCAGAATGAGGCGAAGCCGGGTCAACAGTCGGGGCAGCGGCCGAAGATCTCCAGGGTGTGGCTCACCTCGCGAAAGCCATGGGCCGCAGACACAGCGGCAGTCCATCGTTCGACCGTTGGTCCATCGACTTCGACTGTGCGCCCGCACGCGCGGCACACCAGATGGTGATGATGAGCCCCGCCGCACTTGCGATAGGCGGCTTCGCCGTCCTCGCGGATAAGTACATCGACTTCATCGGCAGCCGCTAAGGACTGCAGGGTGCGATAAACGGTGGTCAGGCCGATGCTCGTGCCCTGCGATACAAGCTCAGCGTGGATCTCCTGAGCGGAGCGAAACTCCTCCATCGCCTCGAGTGCGTCCTGCACCGCCGATCGCTGTCGGGTCGTACGTCGCACATCAGTCGTCATGACTGTGTCCGTGTGCGTGGTCGTGTTGGTGCGAATGCGACCGGTCGCCTTCGTGATGATGGTGATGGTCGTCAACGAGTGTGGGGCGGTCGTTGACGTGCAGGACACCCAGGCCGTAGGCGGCGGTGAGGTTCTCTGGAGTGAGCACGTGCTCGGGTGGTCCATACGCCACGACCTTGCCCGCTGTGAGCAAGACATGGTCTGCCGCGCGAGCTTCGTCGAGGTCATGCGTCGTGAGAACGACGGTGCAACCATGTTCGGGTTCCTCATGAATGATCGAGTCGATGGTCTGCATCGACGTGATGTCGAGGCCGGTGAGGGGTTCGTCAAGAAGAAGAAGGCGATGGTCCTGTGCGATGCCTTGCGCCACGTAGACCCGCTGCCGCTGTCCGCCGGACAGCTCCGTCAGTTGACGTCGCGCCAACTCGGTAACACCTAGACGTTCCATCGCGGCGGCAACTTTGGCGCGATCATCGAATGAGGGGCGGCGAAGCATCCCTTGCCTCGGGTAGCGACCCATGGCCACTGCTTCGGCGACGGTGATGGGTGTGCCCGCTGGCACGGTCGTGTACTGCAGTACGTAGCTGACATCGTCACGCACACCGACGACAGGCTGGTCGAACACCGAAAGCGTGCCTTCCTTGACTGGCAGCAGCCCAGCAATGGCGTGGAGCAGGGTGGATTTTCCACCGCCGTTTGGTCCGATGATCGCGGTTATGCGTCCGGCGGGGATGGTGAAGTCCGACTCGGTCAACGCTGTCACAGATCCTCGCGACAGCACCAGCTTCGACGCTTGTGCGGCTAGTTCAGACATGGCGCACCTTTCTGGCCACGCGGGTGATGACGAGCAGTGCGAAGAAGATGACGATCGGAACCATGGCCATGGTCGCCGATCCCGCGGTGCCCAGCCAGTAGCTCAATGTCAGTCCGATCCACACGGACAGCACGGCGATAACCGCTGCGGTGATCATCATGCGCGGGACCGTACGTGAGATGAGTGACGCGGCGGCCGGTGGTCCGACCAGCAGCCCGAACACCAACAGGGTGCCTACCGATTGGTAACTGCCGATCACGGCCGCGGCAATGAGCACCAGGAGCACTGCGTGAGTGCGCCGCGGGTGCAGTCCCCATAGTTCGGCCTTCTCGGGGTTGAAGGCCAAGGCAAGGAGCGGTCGGTAGAACACGGTGGCTACACAGATGACGAGAACAGCAAGGATTCCTTCGGCGATGAGGTTGGGCAGAGTCACACCAAGGACGTCCCCGAACAAGATTGTTGTCAGACTCCCTGCGTAACTCTCGAGTCTGGACAAGATGACGACGCCGAGGGCGAGCATGCCCACGAACAGCAGGCCGATTGCTGTGTCCTCACCCAGTGCTGTCTGCCGGTGAATTACCTCAATGAGAAACACCATGACCAGTGCTGCCACGGCCGCGCCGGCGATCGGATTGAGATTGAACGCGATCGACGCCGCAATCCCGGGAACGATTCCGTGCACGAACGCATCACCGAAGAAACTCATCCCTCGCAGGACGATCCACGTGCCGACCACAGCGGACATCAACGCGGCGAAGGATCCGGCCAGCAGCGCGCGTTGTTGGAAACCGTGCGCGAAGGGTTCTAGGAGCCACTCCATCAGGGGGAGTCTCCTGTCTGATTGAGCGCATCCGCAATTGCCGTGGCGTCGTACATCATCATGCCGATGTATGAGTCAGCGGACGTGCCGGGCGCTCCAAGACTCTCGACGTAGAGCGGCACCACGGTCACGTGGGTGCCGGCCTCCGAGGCCACCGCGGAGGCGAGTGCTCCGGGCTGGCCAACATTGCTGAAAATGGCGGGTACGCCCTGGCGTCGGACCTCAGCTGCCAGAGCCGCGAGGTCGGCACTGCTGGGCTCAGCCAGCGTGCTGCTGGAGGGAACCACGGAACCTGCGATGCGATAGCCGTACCGAGCGGCGAGGTAGCCGAAGGCATCGTGATCAGTGATCAGGACGCGCTTGCCTTCGGGAACGGATTCGAGCACTGCGCTCACCTGTGTGTCTGCGGCACGAATACGGTCGGCAACCTGCTGACCGCATTCGCGATAGTCCGAGTGAGCAGTGGTGTCAGCCAGTGTGCTGCCGATGAGTTCTGCGGCTGCAGCCATGCGCTCCATGTCAAACCACACATGCGGGTCAGGCGTCGTCGTCGACCCGTTGAACGGCAGCGGGTTCAGGTGGGGTCCGAGCTCCAGGACGTGCGCGCCGTCGACGCGAACACGGTGGACTTCGAGTTCTCGCGG
>JBAWXR010000059.1:0-10535 GCA_037143955.1 Actinomycetes bacterium | reverse complement strand
TCGCCGGCCAGTAGACCGCATGAAATCGCAGGATGTCCTTGCCCACCAGATGCACGTCTGCAGGCCACGTCTGCTCGAACTGCTTGGCATCGGCAGAGCCCGGCTCAGCGCCGTAGCCCACGGCTGTGGCGTAGTTCAGCAGAGCGTCGAACCACACGTAGATGACCTGCGAGGTGTCCCACGGAAGAGGAATGCCCCACGACACACTCGATCGCGACATCGAGATGTCGGTAAGACCTTGCTTGATGAACGACATCACCTCGTTATACGCACTGCGCGGCTGCACCGCATCGGGGTTCGCTTCGTAGTGCGCGATGAGTCGATCTTGAAAGGCCGACAACTGGAAGAACCAGTTCTGCTCCTGAAGCTCCTCAACCGGCCGGCCGTGCACCGGGCACAGACGCTGACCTTTGAGTTCGCCCTCACCGTCGACGAGATCGCCCGCGAGTTTGAACTCCTCGCACCCCACGCAGTAAGGACCTTCATAGACAGAGGAGTAGACGAAGCCGTTGTCGCGAACCGCCTCCCAGAAGCGCTGTACGCGTTCCTTGTGCCGCGGCTCGGTGGTGCGAATGAAGTCGTCGTTCGCCGCGTCGATGGTCTCAAGCACCGGGCGCCACGAGTCAGTGACTAGGCGGTCGACCCACTGCTGCGGGGTGACGCCGCCCCCATCGGCCGCGCGCTGCACCTTGGTGCCGTGCTCGTCGACTCCGGTCAGGAACCAGACCTGCTCACCGCGCTGGCGATGCCACCGCGTCAGAACGTCGCCGGCGGTGGATGTGTAGGCGTGGCCGATGTGCGGAGCATCGTTGACGTAATAAATCGGCGTCGTGACGTAGAAAGCCTTATCGCCGGACATGTGACCGATCCTACGGTTGCGCGTGCTTGGCCTGGACGACCGCGTCGTAGACATCACGTCGTGGCACACCCGCGGACTTGGCCACCTGCGCGATCGCGTCTTTGCGTGTCTGGCCGTCGCACTCCAACTCGGCGACAGCACCAACCCAATCCTCGGCGGTCACCAGGCCCGCGGCGGCTCGACGCTCCTCCTGCGAGGCGCCAGCAACGACGACCGTGAGTTCGCCACGCACCTCGCCTCGAGCCCACATGGCAAGTTCTGACAACGGACCCCGGCGCACTTCTTCGTAAGTCTTGGTGAGTTCGCGACACACGGCCGCGTGGCGGTCGGGGCCGAATGCCGTCACGAGGTCTTCCACCATCGCTGCGATGCGATGCGGTGCCTCGAAGAACACCATCGTCCGTGGCTCTGCCGCGAGCTCGGCGAGCCGAGTGGCGCGCTCTCCGCCGCGACGCGGAAGAAAACCTTCGAAGCAGAATCGATCAACGGGAAGTCCACTCACCGCTAGCGCGGTGAGGACTGCCGACGGACCCGGCAGAACGGACACGACCACGCCGCGTTCCACCGCACGGGACACCAGCCGAAAACCCGGATCGCTGACCGACGGCATCCCCGCATCGGTGATCACCAGCACTGTCGCGCCCTCAAGTGCCGCAGCGACAAGTTCTTCCGACCGCTCACGTTCGACGGAGTCAAAGAAGGAGACCATCCGCGCGTTCGTGGTGATCCCGAGGTCTGCCAAGAGCCTGTGGGCGCGTCGCGTGTCTTCGGCGGCGATCACGTCCGCGGTGGCCAGCGCCTCACGAAGTCGAGCCGACGCGTCACCGGGGTTGCCCAGTGGCGTGGCCGCCAACAGGACACGGCCCGGAGTCGAGGTCATGGGGGCATCCTGACAGCGCGCCTACGATGACCGCGTGACCACGTCGCTGACATTGCCTCCGGTGCCGCGGCGTGACGTGGCTTCCCTGCCCCAACGCCTGGTTCCGCGCATGCCCAGCAGCGGCTGGCGGGGCTGGCTGGGGCCCATCGTGGTCACCATCATCGGCGGAATTCTGCGTTTCGTCAGTCTAGGTCGACCGCACGACATCATGTTCGACGAGACGTACTACCCCAAGGACGCGCTCTCCTACCTGCAGTTCGGCGTTGAGCGCACCTTCATCGACAAGGCCAACGACGTCATCCTCGGCTCGGACGGCAACTGGCAGGCGCTCAACCTGTTCAAGAACTCCGCAGAGTTCGTCGTGCATCCACCGGTCGGAAAGTGGTTCATCGCCGCAGGTGAGTGGATCTTTGGCGCAACCCCGTTCGGCTGGCGATTCGTCGTGGCGGTACTGGGCACCCTGTCGATTCTCATGTGCGCGCGTATCGCGCGACGCCTCACTCGATCGGACATCGTCGGAACCATCGCCGGTTTGCTTCTGGCACTCGACGGTATGCACCTGGTGCTCAGTCGCACCGGCCTTCTCGACATGGTCCTGATGTTCTGGGTGCTGGCCGCCTTCGGCTTCCTGATCATTGACCGCGACCGCACGCGCGGTCGTCTCGCAAGGATGGTCACGCAGTCAGGCCTCACGAAGACGGCAACTGTCTGGGGGCCACGACTCGGTGTTCGCCCTTACCGATGGGCCGCAGCCGTGTCCCTCGGCCTGGCCTGCGGCGTCAAGTGGTCCGGCCTGTGGTTCCTGGCGTTCTTCGCGATCATGACCGTGGTGTGGGACGTCAGCGCGCGACGCGCTGTGGGTGTGCAGCGGCCGTGGGCGGCCACCCTGCTGCGCGATGCGCCACTCGCTGCGGCGTCATTTCTCGCCATCGCCGCAGTTACCTACCTGATCTCCTGGACGGGCTGGTTCTTGTCAGACCTGGGCTACGACCGCACGTGGGCCACGGGCGACTCGATCATTCCCGCCGCTCTGCGAAGCCTCTGGCACTACCACGCAGAGGCGTGGAACTTCCACGTCAATCTCGACAGCGGCCACGCCTATGCGAGCAACGCATTGTCCTGGCCGGTGCAAGCGCGACCCACAGCGTTCTTCTGGCATGCGGTGGAAGACGGCAGCGAAGGCTGCTCCACCAAGCACTGCGCAGCCGAGGTGCTGGCGCTCGGAAATCCGATCATCTGGTGGGCGGCTATCGGCGCAGTCCTGCATCAGGCCTGGCGGTGGATCGGCCGTCGCGATTGGCGCTCGGGTGCCGTGCTGGTGGGCATCATGGCCGGGTGGCTGCCGTGGCTGCTATATCTCAACCGCACCATCTTCACGTTCTATGTCGTGGCATTTGTGCCGTTCATTGCGATGGCGTTGGCCATGACCCTTGGCAGCGTGCTTGGGCCCGTTGACGCACCGATGGCTCGCAGGCGAAACGGCGCATTGGCCGTCGGAGCTTTTCTCATTCTGGTGGTCGCCGCCGCGTGGTGGTTCTATCCGGTGTGGACCGGCATCTTGCTGCCATACGACCAGTGGCAACTGCGCAGGTGGTCGCCTACCTGGATCTAGCCCAGCAAGACTGAACCGACCCTGTGAGGGCGAACCCCCCGGACACAGTGGGTGGAGCTGAGGGGATTCGAACCCCTGACCCCCTCGTTGCGAACGAGGTGCGCTACCAACTGCGCTACAGCCCCAAAAGTGCACGCAAGCGTAGCAAGGGACCCCGGAGGGGCCGAATCCGCTGAAAGTTAGGCGCTGGCAGCGCGACCCGGGCGTACGACCGGGATCTCTGCGGTGATCAGGTCGTCGTAGACGGCCGGAGGGTCGGCCGCATGAATCTCATCGACCGGACGACGAAGCGTGCGAGCTGTTTCGACCATCGCTGAACCGGTCCACTCGCCGGGACGGGAGCGATCAATTTTGCGCGGAACTTCGGTGGCGCGCGGTGCATTGACATATGTCGGCAGTGTGGTGGGAACTGCCGACCACGAATCTGCATTCGTGTCCTGCCACGCGTCCCACGACTCCCACTCGTCTTGCGCGGCGGCCGGCTGCGCGCCAACGGGCTGGCGCTGGTAGCGGGGCTCAGCGACCTCGCGTTGCACGCTGGGACGGGCCTCACGACTGTCACGGCGAGCACCCGCGGTCATCACCGCCGCGACGATGAATGCGCCCAGCGGGAGTGCCGCAAGAATCGGGAGCCACTTGGGCAGGACAGAAACGACAGCCAGGATCAGTGACATCAACAGGCCGAGCGTCAAGACACCGATGACAATGGCCCGACGGGTCGCCGCAGTTTGACGAATGAGCTCGCGCTCATACTCGGGATCTAGGTCATACGACCGGTCATATGGACTCGGCATGAACCTCTCCTGGCCGCGGCTTGTAACTGGTACGGCCATCTCTAGCACAGAGTTACCACTATTTCGGGTAGCGAGCGTCTTCATCGCCGAGGTAAATCGTGCGGAAGACCGCTTCTCGCTGACCTGATCGTGACGTCGCAACCACATCGGGATAAGGACCACAGCCCACAAGGCGATGATCACGATGTAGATCAAGCCTGTCACGCACGCAACGGTAAGGCGATATGTCCGTGTTTCGCGGGAGGCTGATGTGAAAGAAGATACGGCGTGTCGAAAATGTCCGACTCGGGCTGAGCTATGTCGGGCGCTGACCTGTCAATCGATCAAGGTAGCCATCGACCTTGGTGCCGGATCCCACGGCTGAATCCGCAACGGAATCCGCCACGAAGATCACGTGGTCACGCCAATCACCATCAATATGCAGGAAGGCGGGGCGGTCGCCTTCCCGACGCAGCCCAAGCTTGTCCGCCACACGCAGTGACGACGCATTCTCCGGACGAATGCTGACCTCCACCCGGTGCAGGTGCAAGGCATCGAGGCAGTAGTCAAGGGCCATCGCGACGGCGATCGGCATGATGCCTCGTCCGGCGACGGCAGAGTCGATCCAGTAGCCGACATGAGCGCTTCGAGCAGACCCCCACGCAATCCCGCCCACTGTGACCTGGCCTACCAATCGATTCTGATAGGTCAGAGCCCACGGCAGGGTGCGTAGTTCGCGTGCTTCTCGCCGCAACCGCCGCACCATGGCACCGAACGTCGGCACCATGTCGGCGTCGTGAGCCGCCTGGGGTGGAAGCGTCGCCTCCCAAGGCTGCAGCCAATCGGTGTTGCGCCTTCTGACCTCGCGCCATCGCGCCGCGTCACGCTGCCTCAGCGGCCGCAAGCTCACATCACCATGGGTGAGTGTGACCGGCCACGGACGAGTCACGAGGACATGAAGGACGCCAGCCACTCCCGAAGAGGAGGACCAAGGTCGTCCCGCTCGCACGCAAGTGTGATGACGGCCTGGAGGTATGACAGCCGATCGCCGGTGTCGTATCGGCGACCTGTGAAGACAAGTCCGTGGACACCGCCGCCCTCGCTCGCCGGCATCGCCGCAAGAGTGCGAAGAGCATCGGTCAGTTGGATTTCGCCACCACGTCCCGGCTTCGTGGATGCGAGAACTGCGAACACTGCCGGGTCGAGCAGATAGCGGCCGATGATGGCCAAGTCGCTGGGTGCTGCAGCCGCGTCGGGCTTCTCGATCAGGTCGGTCACCGCCATCACCGAAGGATCATCGGTGGGCGAGACAGCTGCGCATCCGTACAGGGAGATCTGATCGCGCGGCACCTGCATCAGACAGATGACCGAGCCGCCGTAACGGGCACGTACCTCGGCCATGGCCGGGAGCACCGGATCACGCGGATCAATGAGGTCATCGCCGAGCAGCACAGCAAAGGCTTCGTTGCCGATGTGATTCTCGGCGACGAGCACCGCATGGCCCAGGCCCAGCGGGTCGCCCTGGCGCACATAGTGGATGCGCGCAAGATCGGTTGATTCGGTGACCTTCTGCAACCGGGCCAAATCTCCCTTGGCCTGCAAGACGTGCTCTAGCTCAAGATTGCGGTCGAAGTGATCCTCCAGCGGTCGCTTGCTGCGACCGGTGATGAACAGCACGTCCTCGTACCCTGCCGCTACAGCCTCTTCGACCACGTACTGGATCGCCGGCTTGTCCACGACGGGCAGCATCTCTTTGGGGGTGGACCTGGTGGCCGGCAGAAAGCGCGTGCCAAGACCTGCGGCCGGAATCACGGCCTTGCGCACGGGAGCAACCATGCGGCGACCCTACGGGACAAGATTGTGCCGTGGTCGATGACTTCCCCGACAGCACCAAGGCCGGGCTGCGCTCACGGATCCGGGCCGCTCGCCTCGCCCGGGCGGAGGACGCGCGCACCACTTCGGCTCTCGCGCTCGCCGAGCACGTGCTGGCACTCCCCGAGGTCATGACGGCCGCGACAGTTGCGCTCTACATGTCCTTGCCTACCGAACCGGGGACTGCTCCGTTGTTGGATGCGCTCCTCGACGCCGGTCGCAATGTCCTGCTTCCAGGTGTCTTCGGGGAATCGTTGATCTGGACGCGTGTCACGCGAGCGACGCAATTCGCGCCGGGTGCCTACGGGATCGACGAGCCGATCTCCGATGACCACGTGGACCTGTCCCTCGCCGACGTGATCGTGGTACCCGCTTTGGCGGTCGACTTGCACGGAGTACGCCTAGGCCAGGGCGGCGGTTTCTACGACAGAGCGCTGGCGCAACTCGACCGCCCGACCATTGCCTTGGTGTTTGACGATGAGGTGTTTGACGATGAGGTGGTCGACAGTGCTGCAGGCAATGGCGTGCCACGACAGGCGCATGATTGTCGAGTCGACGTCATTGTCACGCCTCAGCGGACCTTGCGGATTAGTTAGCTCCAGCCAGACGCCACGCGACCCAGAATGCCGCGACACATGTGATCGGCATAGCGGCGATGGTCCACAACCACGTTGATCTTGACATCATGCGAAGCGAATGAGCTCTCCAGGCAAAGCCGGAAAAGGTGGTGAAGGTTCCGCAGAAGCCGGCCAGCAGCAGTGCGCGCAGATCTCCCGTAGTTGTGGCAAGGACGACACCCGCAATAAGTGACCCCGTCACGTTCACCACCAGCAGGCCCCACGCGAATTCATGCCACCGGTGGTGCCGCATGCGCGAGGTAACCGACGTCTCGACGAGGTAGCGCAACGGTGCACCCACCGCGGCACCCGCGATCACAGCGATCCACATCATGGGACGGTCTGCATCACGAACTCACTCGCCGTATCGTGGACCCCACGCGGCACCGAGCTCCACAGCGACCAGACCGCCCACCATGGTCAGCGCCAGATACACCAGAGCCTGGACCACGTGACCGGCGTCGAGCAGCGTCCCCGTTTGCAAGGCGAAAGCCGAGAAGGTGGTGAATCCTCCGAGGACACCGACGATGACCACCGGCCGCACCCATGAGCGCATCTCCACCACGGTGGTGGCCACCAGGCCGATAGCCAGCGCGCCGACCACATTGATGATGAGCGTCACCCAGGGAACACCCTCGTTCCACGGCAGGGCCTGGTCGAGTCCGAACCGCGCCAGAGATCCGACCGCCCCGCCGAGAGCAATCTGAAGGAGGCGCACGCCTTGACCGTAGGGGTGGATTGGACGTTCGCCGTGGAGGTGGGCACAATTAGCACTCGCCCAACCAGAGTGCCAGCCCCGGGGCGGACGGACCAAGGAGCACCATGCCCACCTACGAGTACACCTGCTCGTCTTGCGGCACCAACCACGAGATCGTGCAGTCCATGTCGGACCCCACGCTGACCGTGTGTCCGTCGTGCGGCCAAGAGTCACTCCGAAAGCTGTTCTCCGGTGTCGGGGTCGTATTCAAGGGCTCTGGCTTCTACCGCACGGACTCGCGCAAGTCCGACTCCTCGAGCACGCCGAGCTCATCCGGCTCGTCTTCCGGCTCAAGCGGCTCGAGCGGCGCCTCGAGCGGCGGCTCGGGCGGCGCCTCGACACCCTCGACACCCGCAACCACCTCGTCGCCTTCGACCTCCTCGACCAGCACCAGCTCCTCCTCGGGAAGTTCTTCGACCGGGAGTTCAGGCAGCTGACCTGTGGATAGCCGGTCGCGCACCCACGGCTGCGCGACCTAACGTCCGCTCGTGCATCATCTCCGCGACACCATCCGCCAATTCCTGCATCGTCGTCGCCGTTTTGTTGCAGCCTGCTGCGCCGCACTCGCCGTCGTGCTCGTGTGGGGGTCGCGTACACAATCCGGGCCAGCTGAGTCACTCACCCGCGACATACGGCCAGGCGAGAATGTGATTCCGGCGCAGGTGTCTGGTGCTGCGTCGCTGCGTGTCGGTGACGTGCTCGATCTCGCGTCCGCAACCGATGATGCCCCAGCGCACGTGGTCGCACATGCCGCGCGCGTGCTCGAACTTCCCGCGGACAGCGGGTGGGCCGGTAGCAGCGGATCCACCATTGTCATCGCGGTTGCCGAGGGTGACGCCCTGTCGGTCATCACCGCGTCAGCGGCTGGTCAACTCATTCCGATCGTGCACGGCAGTTGACGACGTTGTCTAGCGATGCATGAAGGCCGACACGACGGCCATGATGATCGGCGCGCACACCAATGCGGGCAGCAGGTCCGCGACCGGCACCGCCTTGATACGCAGCAATCGCAGTGCCACACCGATCAAGATCAGGCCACCGGTCACCGAGATGATGAGGATGTAGGGCTCGGGGATCACCTGTCCGACGAAGAACCCCACAAGAGTGAACGCTCCTTGCACGACCCCTACCGTCAACGCCGACAGCGCAACACCCCACCCGAGTGCTGCCGCGAATGCGATCGACGCGACGAGGTCGAGCGAGGATTTGAGCACCAGTTGGTCGATGCCGTGTCCCAGCCCATCACTGATCGAGCCCAGAATAGCCAGCGGCCCGATGGCGAACAGCAGTGAAGCATCCACAAAGCCTTCGACGAATCGCTTGCGTGATCCCGAATCGTTGTTGCGCGACATCCGACGTTGCGCCCAGGCCCCGAGGTGCTCAAGGCGCTCCTCGATCCTCAGTAGTGAACCGATGATGCCGCCGAGCAGGATGCCCCCGAGGATGATCAGGATCGGCGCAGCCGAACCCACTTCGTTGGTAAGTGTTGAGCTCGTAACGTCTTTGACGCTCAGTGCAGCGACCATGAGAGTGACCAGGCCCAGACCGCTGGTGACGGTGTCGCGGGTGCGCTCGGGGAGGCGATGCCCTACGGCAACACCGATAGTGGCGCCGACCACAATGGCAACAACGTTGATGATGGTGCCCAAGCCATGCATGGTGCCGCCCTCAGGATCCGTGATGCGGCGGGACGTCCGCCAGCAATCGAGCATCGGAATTGCCAAAGCCACCTAGCTCGTCGGTGGTGACATCTGGCAGGAGGCGCTCATCTGCAGCCATCGACGTCGTGCGTCGCGACCCCACCGTCACCAGAGCTGAATCAATAGCGCTGGCGATCATGCGCAATTCCGCGCGACTCACGACGAACGCGGGTGACACCTGAAGAGCCCCGGTGGCAAGCGCCCGGGTGAGGACTCCGTTCTCGCGCATCGTGCGGGTGATGCGTGGCATCAGGGTCGCGTCCTCCGCGAGCGTGATCGGATCCAACTGCACAGCAGCGAGAAGTCCCGACCCACTTCGCACCTCGGTCACCAGATCATGCTCGCGCAGGGGCAAAAGCGCTGCAGTGAGCGACGTAGCACTGTCGGCAACCTTCGCGACGAGTCCTTCGCGCTCCACGATGTCGAGATTGACGGTGGCAGCAACCGCGGCGCTCGCATGACCGCTGTAGGTGTAGCCGTGCCGCCACATCAGGCCGGGTGTGGAGAAGAACGGCTCACTCACCCGTGCACCCACAAGGACCGCACCCATCGGCAGGTAGCCGGACGTCAATCCCTTGGCGGTGAGGACGAGATCAGGGTCAAGCCCGCCAGAAGCAAACATGCTGCCGGTGCGCCCGAAGCCTGTGATGACTTCATCCGCGACAAAGAGCACATCTCGATCACGGCAGATCTTGCGGACTGTTTCGAGGTAGCCGGCAGGAGCGGTGAACACTCCCCCGGCGCCGATCACAGGTTCACAGAAGAAGGCCGCGACGCGATGCGCACCGATGTTGTCTATCGCGTCAGCCAGGCCTTGCGGGTCGTCCCACGTGACAACGACAGAGCCGTCGCCGTCAGGAGCCACGCGATTTGCCGGGATCCCACTCAGGTGAGTGCCACCCACGTGCATGCCGTGGTACGAGTGGGTTCGCGTGATGATCTTCTGGCGATCGGGCTGCCCGACGACGTCCCAGTAGCGACGCACCAGTTTGACCGCCGTGTCCACGGAGTCACTGCCACCACTGGTGAAGAACACCTTGGCGTCCGGCATGGGAGCCATACCGGCCAAGCGATCGGCGAGATCAATGGTGGGTCGCGTGGAGAAATCGCCGAAGTTGGAGTACGCAGCGATCTGGGACATCTGCTTCGCCACCGCTTCGCCGATCTCGGCGCGTCCATGTCCGACGTTGCAGTACCAGAGACCCGCGGTGGCATCGAGGTAGTCGCGGCCATCCTCGCCGCGCACAGTGCAGCCGTGTCCGCCAGCGATAACGAAACCATCCCCTGCCACGGTGGTCATGTCGGCGAAGGGATGCCAGACGTTCGTGCTCACTCGTGAAGGGTAGCCGCCGGGTAGCGTCTGCCTCATGACTGGACGCGTGATCGTTCTCGGAGCGACCGGCTTCACCGGTCGATTGGTCGCCGAGGTGGCATGCGTCGCCGGACTGGCGCCGGTGCTTGCCGG
>JBAWXR010000058.1:0-10548 GCA_037143955.1 Actinomycetes bacterium | reverse complement strand
TCTGAGGCCCGACCGAGAGGACGACCAGGTGCCACACATAGCTCAACTCTGGCGCCCTCGCACACGTGCCGCGCTCGGATGTGCAGGCGCCTTCCTCATGATGTTGGGCTGCATCGCGGCGCCGCCGGCCGGCGCGGTTCCTGGTCGGGACATCAATCAAGTCCGCAACCAGGTCCGGGACCTGGAGGCCAAGGCAGAGGCGGCCACCGAGAAGTACAACGAGGCCGCTGGTCAACTTGCCGACGTGCAAGCCACGCTTGTCACCCTCAAAGCGCGTCAGGCGTCGCAACGCGCCGCGCTGGATCAGATCACCGGACGCATCAATGACGTTGCTCGCGCGGCGTACACCAGTGGTGGACTGGACAACGGTCTCCAATTGCTCCTCGCTGAAGACCCCAATCAGTTCTTGCAGCAGTCGTCCACGCTGCAGCGCGTGGCCGCCTCACAAGCTGCAGCACTTCGCCGTATTCAGACAGCCCGCCTGCGCTTGACGCAAACGCAAGCAGCCGTGTCGGACAAAGAACAGATCGTGCAGGGATATCGCAACTCGATGGCGACAGCAAAACGTGAAGCCGATTCGCAGTTATCGGCGGCGCGCGCGATCCTCGCCAGCCTGATGAAGTCCGAGCGGCAGCGCCTTGCGGCACTTGCTGCCGCGGAGCGACGTGCTTCCGCGACGGCGGCATCGCATGCGCGCACCCAATTGCTCTCACAACTGGGTCGCAATGCGTCGGGGATGAGTCCGCGGGCGGTTGCCGCCGTGCGATATGCCCTGAGTCAGGTGGGTGACCGATACGTTGCCGCGACGGCCGGTCCCAGTGCATTTGATTGCTCGGGTCTGACGTTGGCGGCGTGGCGGGTAGCCGGCATCTCGCTCCCGCATTACAGCTTCTCGCAATTCAGCAAGACACACCGAATTCCGCTCAGTCAGGCACGACCGGGTGACTTGCTCTTCTACTTCAAGTACGGCACGCACCACGTGTCGATGTATATCGGCAACGGCAAGATGGTTCACGCCGCCAATCCGAGCAGTGGCGTCATCGTGACGTCGGTGTACGACCCCTGGTATTCACGTCGCTTCAGCGGCGTCGGTCGCGTCGGGAGTTAGAGACAGTCAGGTCAGGCGTAGAGCGAAGAGACATCGCTCGCATGCTCTTCCATGATGACGCGACGCTTGATCTTCAACGACGGAGTGAGCTGCCCGCCCTCCTCAGTCCAGTCCACCGGCACGATGCTGAACTTCTTGATGGCCTCGGCGTGGGAGACAGCCTTGTTGGCTTCGTCGACGGCGGACTGAACCACCGCTGTGAGGCGAGGGTCCTGAGTCATCTCGGCGATGGTCGTGGTGGCAGGAATCGAATTCTGCGCGAGCCACGCCGGCCATGATTCTGGATCGATCGTGACAACGGCGCCGATGAACGGCTTGCCATCACCGACCACGATGCACTGACCCACCAGCCAGTTGGCCTTGAGCCGGTCCTCCAACACAGCGGGTGCAACGTTCTTGCCACCGGCAGTGACCAGGATTTCCTTCTTGCGGCCGGTGATGCTCACAAAGCCGTCGTCATCGATCGTGCCGAGGTCACCGGAGTGGAACCAGCCTTGGCCGTCGATTGCCTCGGCCGTGGCAGCAGCGTTGTTCCAGTAGCCGGTGAAGACATGGTCGCCCTTGATCAGGATCTCCCCGTCGTCGGCCACCTTCACGGATGCGCCCGCGATGGGCTGCCCGACGCTGCCCACGTGAATCGCACTGGGGCGATTCACCGTGCTGGCAGCGGTGGTCTCGGTGAGTCCGTAGCCCTCAAGAATGGTCACGCCAATGCCGCGGAAGAAGTGCCCGAGGCGTGCGCCCAGCGGTGCGCCGCCGGACACCGCCCAACGCAGGTTGCCGCCCATCGCGGTGCGTAGTTTTCCGAAGACCAAACGATCGAAGAGTGCATGCTTGATGCGCAAAGATAGGCCCACGTGGCCGTGCTCGACGGCTTCGCTGTATTCGATCGCGACCTGAGTGGCGGTGGCGAAGATCCTGCCCTTGCCGTCACCGATGGCCTTTTGCTGTGCGCCGTTGTAGACCTTTTCGAAGACACGCGGCACAGCAAGTAAGAAGGTGGGTTGGAACGACTGGAGAAGTATCAGCAGCTGCGAGACATCGGGCGCGTGCCCCAAACGCACTCCCGCCCTAATGCAACCCAACTCGATCATGCGGCCAAACACGTGTGCGATGGGAAGAAAGAGCAGTGTGGACGAGCCCTCGACAAGGAATACGTCGGGGAGTCCGTGGATCACGTTCTCGACTTCGGCAATGCAGTTCCGGTGCGTGAGCATGCAGCCCTTGGGCATCCCTGTCGTGCCGGAGGTGTAGATGATCGTGGCAAGTGAATCCGGAGTGACCGTTGCGCGACGCGCCTCGAGTTCAGCGTCGGAGATGTGCCTACCCGATTCGGCAAGCTTGTCCAGGGCGCCATCGTCGAACACCCATGCGCGGGTGACCTGTGGCAGGTCGACAGCAACCGACTCGAACACAGCCTTGTTTTTGTGGCTCTCGAGGAAGACCGCCACCGACCCTGAGTCGCCGAGCATCCACGCCACCTGCTCGGCCGACGACGTCTCGTACACGGGCACGCTTGCAGCACCCGCGTACCAGATCGCGTAGTCGACGATGGTCCACTCGTAGCGAGTGCGCGACATGACACCGATGCGTTGGCCGGCATCAATGCCGTTGGCCATCAGGCCCTTGGCAACCGCGCGCACCCGATCCAGGAACTGCTGAGAGGTCATGGCTGTCCAGCCTTGGCCGCTAGGAAGCGCCAAGATCTCACGATCCGGGTTGGTCCTTGCCCCGTCGATCACGTGGTCGGCGAGGCCGCCCGTCGAGGGGGTGGCAATGATGGCGGGGGCGGAAAACTCGGTGAGCACGGCACAACGTTAGGTGACGTGGACACTCCGACGGGCGGGTTATGCCGTAACTGGCATGCTGGCGCGGGTGGGCAGGGTGCATGTAGTCAGTGACGTTCATGGGGCCGCAGAGGCGTTGGCCCAGGCCGCCACGGGTGCGGATGTCTTCGTCTGCCTCGGAGACCTCATCTTGTTCTTGGACTATGACGACCCCACGAGGGGGATTTACGCCGATCTGTTCGGGGCGGACCACACCCGTGCCTACATCGAGGCACGCACAGCGAATCGCTTCGAGGACGCTCGCGAGCTCAGCCGCCTGGCGTGGGAGCGGCACGGGATAGCCGATCCCGACGCACGCTGGGCGATGATGCAGTCACAGGTGCGAGTCCAGTACGAGACTCTCTTCGAGTCGATGCCCACGCCCGCATTCCTCACCTACGGAAATGTTGATGTGCCGGGCCTCTGGCCTGACTACCTGCGCGACGGTCACCGGGTCGTGGATGGCGGCACTGTTGAGGTCGATGGATTGCGTTGGGGTTTTGTGGGGGGCGGTCTGAGCAGCCCCATGCGCACGCCGTACGAACTCACCGCCGAAGCTTTCGCGGCAAAGGTGGCCGCTCTGGGACCGGTGGATGTGTTGTTCTCGCATATTCCTCCGGCGGTCCCGGAACTTCTCTATGACACGGTGGCTCGGCGCTTCGAGTACGGTAGTCAGGCGCTGGCGGAGTACGTGCAGGAGCATCAACCGCGCTTCCATCTCTTCGGCCATGTCCATCAGCCGCTTGCGCAGCGCCGCCGCATCGGGCGTACGGAGTGCATCAACGTTGGGCATTTTCACGGGCGCAAGACGCCGTTCGTCCTTGACCTATGACCGGGTCCTGGGTGTCGCGACCGCGATAACCTGTCGACATGGCTGAGCAGACTGAGTCGTCGATCGACATCGCGGCGACCCCGGCCGACGTCATGGGCGTCATCGCCGACCTCGCCGCCTATCCGCAGTGGAGTGACGGCATCACCTCGGTGACCGTGTTGTCGATTTACGAAGACGACGCACGGCCGGCTGATGCCAGATTCACGGTCGACTCAGGGCCGATCAAAGACACCTACGAGTTGGAGTACGACTGGACGGGGGATCAGCGGGTCACCTGGAAGCTGCTCACTGGCAACATGCTGACGGCCATGGATGGTGAATACCGCCTGACGCCGCTCGACGATGGCACCACTCGTGTCCACTACAGCCTTGCGGTTGACGTGAAGATCCCGATGATTGGGATGATCAAGCGCAAAGCCGAGAAAGTAATTGTGGACACTGCGCTGAAGGGTTTGAAGAAGCGTGTCGAATCGCGCTGATCTCATTATTGTGAGCGCCTCGCGCACGGCGCTGTCAGCGGAATTCAGCGAATCCTCCCGACGTGAGTGCCCCGAACCCTGCGTGCGCCTGTCGCTCGCCGACGTCGACACACACGCCGTGGTGGCCCGGGCGGCAACGCGAGGGTTGGGTTCGCTGATCGTGGGCCCAGATCCGATTCCCGCCGACGTATGGAGCGTGCTGCCGGGCATCCGTGAACTGTCGTTGCTCCTGGCGGCCGGCGATGCGGCATCCGCTGGCTCCACCGTGGTTATCGACGCAGGTACGACCAGTGATGCTGTGCGCCTGGTGTCACTTCCGTCCGTCGTACTGCGCATAGTGGACGCCCTGCTCACCCCCGATGTTGCGATGATCCGCACGGGGCGTGGAGAGAATGGATTTGAGGCTCTCTCAGAGCTCAGGGCCTCGCTTGCTCGGGTAACTCGACTTCTGCACAGCCCCTCGACTGTTGCTCGCGTTGCCATGGACGTCGACGACAACATGGTGGCGGAGTTGATGACGGTCACTGCGGCTTTCGCCGCCCATGGGGTTGGGCTGGACGCGGTCGTGGTCGTGCGCCGCACGGGCGAGCGAGACATTGCTGACGCGATAGTGGAGCGGGTGAAGAAGTCCGGAGTGCGTGTCTGGGCTACCGGTCGCCGACGCCGTCCGTGTCCCACCGGAACTCAGGTCAACGAGGTGCTGTCGCGCACCCGGGCACTGACCGAGAGCGAACTCGACGTCATCCACGACGGGGATCACTATGTGTTGGTCGTGCCGCTTGCGGCAGATCGCGTGGGAATAGACGGTCAAGACCTTGTCATCGACGTGGCAGGCACACTGCGGTGGGTTCCTCTACCCGCAGCATTGAGGAGATGCACGGCGGTCCGTGGTCGACGCTGGCGCGGCACCGTGGAGATCACGTTCGCTCCCGATGCCGAACGCTGGCGGACCGCATCATGAGCAGCCAACCACCGTGGTGGTACTCGGCGGGGCAGTCACCGGAGTCTGACGGTTCTGGGTCTGAAAGCTCGTCGTCCAGGGCGGCTGGGTCTAACGATGCTGCAGCCGACAGTCCTGCATCGGGTGCGCCATCGCTCGGAGACTTCGTATCGATGGCGTCGACACTTGTCGAGTGGGCGACCGACCGATTCATGGCACCGCACGCGGAACATGCCACCCCGGCCGAGCATCCGCAGTGCCTCATCTGCCGGGCCAGTCGCAAGCTTGGTGCTGCGACGGAATCCGCTTCATCCGGTTCACCTGTGGCCACCGAGCGGAGTGCGGGTGCGATCACGTGGATCCCCATCTCTGACGATCCGAGCGACCCGACCCCACCGCTGCTCGATGGCGCTGCCTAGGCTTCGTACATGAGTCTTTCCATCGGTGTGGACGTGGGTGGCACCAAGATTGCGGCCGGCCTCGTCACGCTCGATGGTGAGGTGCTGGCCACGGCGCGTCGTCCCACCCCGTCCTCGGACTCTGATGCTGTGCTGGCCCTGGTCGCCACCGTTGTCGAAGAACTTGTGCAGTCGGCAGGCGAGCCGATCGTCGGAGTGGGTGTGGGAGTCGCAGGTCCAGTGAATGCGCAGCGATCCCATGTGTACTTCGCACCTAATCTGCACTGGTCAAAGGTCGATGCGCGAGCGGTCCTGGAGAATTCGACCGGGCTACCCGTGGTCATCGAGAATGACGGCAATGTGGCAGCGTGGGGCGAGTTCCGCTTCGGTGCGGGCGTAGGCACACAGGACCTCGTCCTCGTCACGGTTGGCACGGGCATCGGCGGCGGCATTGTTCTGGGAGGCTCGCTGTTTCGCGGTGCCCATGGAGCCGCCGGCGAGATAGGGCATGTGAGCTTCGTGCCCGATGGAGTGCCATGTGGCTGTGGGCGACTTGGCTGCTGGGAGCAATACGCGAGTGGCAACGCACTGGTGCGCCAGACTCGAGAACTCGCCTCGCATCGTCGAGCGGATGCGGTGAGCCTGCTGGCCATGGGCGACGGCACTCCCGAAGGCATTCAGGGCGTCCACATCACTGAGGCGGCTATGGCGGGAGACCCTGTCGCCAGTGAAGGACTGCGAATGCTGGGTGTAGCGCTGGGCACCGGACTCGCGAATCTCTCGGCTGATGTGGACCCAGAGATTTTCGTCATAGGCGGCGGCGTGTGCGAAGCAGGCGACCTCTTACTGTCGAGTGCGCGCGAGACTCTGCATGCCAAGATCATGGGCGGCGCCAATCGACCCGTGCCTGCTGTCGTGACCGCAACGTTAGGAAATCAGGCCGGCATGGTCGGTGCGGCAGATCTCGCACGCATCCGCTAGACCACAGCTCCGTCGTCGCCGTTGTCCTCACGATCTTTCATACGCGAGATGAGTCCCACGAAACCGCCGGCGGTTATCACCATCCCCATCACAGACATGATGCGATCCCACCCAAAAACATTCGCAACAAGAATCAGCGCGGGTCCGGCTGCCACCGCAACCCATGCGGCTTTGGTCCAGGGCTCCGACGGACGAGGTAGCGGCGGAGGCTCGGGAGGCTGATAGCCGTCGTCGTCATGTTCGGCAAGTGGATCGAACTCTTGGCGCGCAACTGCCGGCTCCGCGGGCCCGCCGAGCGAGCCCCCAAGATGCGCGACGATGTCCTCCCATGCCTGCTGCTCGTGATCAGGCAACGGGTCAGATCCGTTGGTGTTGTCGCTCATGCCTGCAGACGACGAACGAACGCGATGCTGTCGGCCACGATCATTGGAGCGTCGTAATCCAAGGTGGCCACGTGGTACGAATCCGGAAGGATTGCTTCTGTCACGTCCGATGAACTGACGTTCTTGAGTACGAATGCCGGACTCGCGGGCTCCACCACGTGGTCAACCGCGCTCCTCAGGAGCAGCAGTGGCGCAGTGACCTTGGCGATATCCCCACGTGTCACGGACCACAGGTCGGAAAGAGAATGCGCAGCGTTGAGCGGGAGTCGGGTGTAGCCCCCTTCATCCACCCCGGGCTTGGCGATGTCGTTGGCCACTCCGGGGAAGCTGGGAACGAGGTGCCGCACAATCGGCAGAAGAAACCGGTCCTTGCGCTCGGTGAGCACCGATGGATTGACGAGCACCAGTCCCGCCACCGCGTCACCATGGTTTTCGGCAAGCCGAAGGGCCAAGCAGCCACCCATCGACAGACCCATGACGACGATGGTGCTGCACCGAGACTGAAGTTCGCCGAAGGCTCGGTCGACTTCGGCGTACCAGTCCTGCCATGTGGTGCGATTCATCTCCTGCCATGTGGTGCCGTGGCCGGGAAGTCGGGGTACGCGCACCGTCCAGCCCTCAGCGGCCAGCTCCTTGCCCCAGGGGGTCATGGACTTGGGTGAACCGGTGAACCCGTGGATCAGCAGGACTCCCGTGGAGTCGCCGTCCTGTGCCCACGGTTCTGCGCCAGGCATCAGTGTCATGGTGGTCTCCCTACGGTGGTGTCCCACTAGTCTGCCAGCGGAAGGGAGGTGGAGACGATGTTCTTCTGGGTGCTCAAGCATGTTCTCGTCGGACCGTGGCTGCGCGTGCTGTTTCGCCCATGGGTTGAGGGAATCGAAAACTTCCCCACGCAGGGCCCGGCCATCGTCGCCAGCAATCACCTGTCTTTCTCGGATTCGTTCTTCTGTCCCCTCGTGGTCAGCCGGCACATCACCTTTCTGGCCAAGGACGAGTACTTCACGGGTCGGGGAGTCAAGGGATGGTTCACCAAAGTCTTCTTCTCCAGTGTTGGGCAGGTGCCCGTTGACCGCTCTGGCGGTCGGGCGTCAGAGGCCGCCATCCGCACTGGTCTGGGAATTCTCAATCGCGGCCTGATCCTGGGGATTTATCCCGAAGGCACTCGGTCGCCCAACGGAAATCTGTATCGGGGTAAGACCGGCGTGGCCCGCATGGCGATGGATGGCAACGTCCCTGTGATTCCCGTGGCGATGATCAATACGTTCGAGATCCAGCCCCCGGGACAGACGTGGCCTCGACTTCGTCGGGTGGGAATTCGGTTCGGCGAACCGATCACCTTCGCCCGCTACGACGGTTTGGAAAATGATCGGTTCGTGCTGCGGTCGGCGACAGATCAATTGATGTACTCGCTCATGTCCTTGTCGGGACAGCAGTACGTAGACATGTATGCCCAGCGCGCCAAGGAGCTCATCAAGGCGGGCCAGCCGTTGGTCTCCACCGTCGAAGCTGACGACGACTAAGTCCTGCAACTTATGTGTCGGTCCAGTGCCGACTTCGTTGAACAGCGTCATGCCAGCGCTTCAGTGCACCAGCGTCACATGCCGCAGGCGCGAAAACTCCTGATGTTTGGCGAGTGGTCGCCAGTTCCGCGGTCGACTCCCATAGTCCCGCGCCAAGTCCAGCGAGGAAGGCCGCACCCAGGCCGGTCGTTTGGAGCTCGGCTGATCTGTTGACCGGGGCTTGCAGGGCATCGGCCTGCATCTGACACAGCAGGTTGTTGATTGCGGCACCACCGTCGATTGCTAGCTGATTAATGGTCATGCCGGCGTCGGTCACCATGAGTTCGGCGACGTCACGAACCTGATAGGCGATGGCCTCAAGTGTTGCTCGCGCTAGATGCGCGCGAGTGGTACCTCGGGTGATGCCGATGATCAGGCCCCGAGCCGATGGGTCCCACGCGGGAGCTCCCAAACCCGTGAGCGCGGGAACAAAGACGACTCCGCCCGCGTCGGGCACGCTCGCGGCCAGGGCTTCAATTTCTTCGGGTCCCGAGATGATGCCGAGGCCGTCTCTCAACCACTGGATGGCTGCGCCGGTCACGAACACGGAACCTTCGAGTGCAAAATCTCGTCGTCCATCGGGATGCGCGAGTGCGACCGTCGTCAACAACCCGCCAGATGACATCACGGGACGGTCACCCGTGTGCATGAGCAGGAACGACCCTGTGCCGTACGTGCATTTTGCGGATCCGGCAGTGAAACAGGCCTGTCCCACGAGTGCGGCCTGCTGATCTCCGGCGATGCCCGTGATGGGCGCATCGATGCCCACAAAGGTTCGTGGGTCGGTCCTACTCAGGTGTCCGTAGGAAGCGACGACGTCCGGCAGCGAACTCAGCGGAATACCGAAGAGTTCGCACAGTTCTGGACTCCACCGGCCCGTGTGCAGGTCGTACAGAAGGGTCCGTGACGCGTTGGTGGCATCGGTGATGTGATCCACGCCCCTGCTCATGCGCGCCACAAGGTAGGAGTCCATCGTTCCCATCGCGAGTCGCCCGGTGTCAATTCCGGACCACACGTGTGGCTCGTGATCGCGCACCCACATTGCTTTAGTTGCAGTGAAGTAGGGATCGAGGCGCAGCCCGGTGAGTTCGCGAACGCGCGCCTCGTGCCCGGCATCACGAAGCCTCTGGCAGATGGTCGCCGTGCGTCGGTCCTGCCACACGATGGCTGGCCGTGCTGCTCCGAGCGTTTCGCGGTCCCAGATGGCCAGCGTTTCGCGCTGATTGGTCAGTCCGACCGCGACGATGTCGGCTTCGCGTCCGGCCGAAATGTCTTGCACTGCACCGAGGACCGCGGTCCAGACCTGCGCCAGGTCGTGCTCCACCCAACCGTCATCGGGGAAGTGCTGCGGGAACTCGCGATACCCGCGCGCTACCACGGTCGCCGTGCGGTTTACCAGCAATGCGGTGACACCGGTCGTGCCCGCATCGATAGCAAGCACAAGCGCTTCGGCAGAGGCGTGCTCGGTAGCCATACCCGCAGCCTTTCACGCGCGGTGGGAGCCGGAGCGCTATAGCGTCGGGATGTGACGTTCTCTATTGCTGCTCGAAGCGACGATGGGCAATTCCTCGGGGTTGCAGTCGCGAGCAAGTTTCTTGCGGTGGGTGCTGCGGTTCCTGGAGTTCGCATGGGCGCAGGCGCCATCGCGACGCAGGCCTGGGCCAATCTGCGCTACGTGCCCGATGGGTTGGCCCTCCTCGAGCAAGACCATGACGCCCAGCAATGCTTGGACGCACTGACCGCTGCCGATGAGCAGGCGCCGGATCGTCAGGTGGGCATCGTCGATGCCACAGGTCGATCGGCCTCGTTCACCGGGTCGCGGTGTCATGCGTGGGCCGGTGGCCGTAGCGGTCATGGGTATGCGATTCAGGGAAACATCCTTACGGGGCCCGAGGTGGTCGACGAGATGAAGCGTGTCTTCCTCGCCTCAGCGGATCTGCCCTTTGGCCGTCGACTCCTTGCGGCGTTGACCGCAGGGGATCTCGCGGGAGGCGACAGTCGAGGCAGGCAGAGTGCGGCTCTTCTGGTCGCAAGTCCGGGGG
>JBAWXR010000057.1:0-10560 GCA_037143955.1 Actinomycetes bacterium | reverse complement strand
ATGGAGGTGCTCGAGGATGCCGCGCGAACCAAGCGCCGGGCCCGAGCTATCGTGAAGGAATTGGGGATCACCTACCCGGATGCTCGTTGCGAGCTGGACTTCGCGACACCTTTCCACCTACTCGTGGCCACGATCTTGAGTGCCCAGAGCACCGACCAGCGAGTCAACGGTGTCACTCCCGCGTTGTTCTCTCGCTTTCCGACGGCAGTCGCGCTTGCTGCGGCAGACCGTTCCGAGCTCGAAGACCTCATTCGCCCTACCGGTTTTTTCCGGGCCAAGGCGCAGACCCTTCAGCGCATGGCCCAGCAACTGTGCGACAACTTCGACGGTGATGTTCCCGCTCGAATGCAGGACTTGATCACGCTCGCGGGGGTGGGACGCAAGACCGCCAACGTCGTCTTAGGAGATGCATATGGGGTTCCCGGCATCACGGTGGACACCCATGTGGGACGACTGGCACGGCGTTTCGACTGGACCACTCAGGTTGACCCCGAGAAGGTCGAAGCAGACCTCATGGAGTTGTTTCCACGCAAGGAGTGGACGGTGATGTCGCACCGCGTCATCTGGCACGGACGTCGTTGCTGTCATTCGCGTCGACCCGCCTGCGGCGCCTGCACGGTTGCTCGGTGGTGCCCGGCCTTCGGTGAAGGGCCAACGGACCCTGTCGTTGCCATGACGCTAGTGAAGCAATCGGGGCGCGGATGACGTGGGCGCGAGTGGGGTGGATCGACCCGGACACCATGACGGCCGCACCGGGATGGCTGCAACCGCTGATTGATGCGGTCCCGTCGTTAACGGCCGAGCAGGTCACGCGAGCGGTGCCTCCGCACGGCCAAGGTGTGCATGCAGCGGTGCTCGTGCTGTTCGGGCCAGATCGAGACCTGCTCCTCATCGAACGAGCGACGCAGATGCGCGCGCATGCCGGTCAGCCCGCCTTCCCCGGTGGCCGCATTGATCCTGAGGATGCGGATGCCGCGGCCGCCGCGGTGCGGGAAGCGGTAGAAGAAACGGGGTTGGATGCGTCCGGTGTCGTGGTGCTTGGTCGGCTCCCCGACCTGTGGATCCCTGTCACCGACTTCGTGGTGACCCCGGTGGTGGCCTGGTGGGCGCGACCTTCTGCGGTGAGCGCTCAGGATCCGGCCGAAGTCTCGGCCACAC
This sequence comes from Actinomycetes bacterium, assembly GCA_037143955.1. Classification (GTDB taxonomy): domain Bacteria; phylum Actinomycetota; class Actinomycetes; order S36-B12; family S36-B12; genus JBAWXR01. The sequence goes on along the minus strand of JBAWXR010000057.1, from coordinate 9,402 downwards.
ACCGCATCTCCTTAGTCGAGCTAGCCGATCCCGCACGACGGTGTCTCGTACGCCACCCGTCAGGCTATGTCGGCCCCGGCTTCGAGGTCCGTGGCCTGTTGATCTGGGGATTCACGGCCGGAGTCATTTCTGTCGTCATTGACCTTCTCGGTTTGGCCATTCCATGGGAACCTCGGTACGTGGAGTTGCCGGCATGAACATTGTTGACTGGGTTCTGCTGGGAGCAGTTGCCGTGTTCGCGCTGGCTGGTTGGCTTCGCGGATTTGTCGCCGGTCTGCTGTCATTCGTCGGATTCATCGGTGGTGCGCTGCTCGCTGCGCACTTTGTTCCCGGATTCTTGGATCCAGTAGCCAAGGGCGCACCGTGGCGCGTCCCGGCGCTCGTCCTGATCGTGATCGTGGCGGCCGTTCTGGGCCAGGCGATTGCAAGTCCGATCGGCAAGAGATTGCGCACGTTGGTCAAGTGGTCGCCGGTGAGGTTCATCGACAACATCGGCGGCGCGGCCCTGAACGTATTCGCCCTGGCCATCATCGCTTGGATTCTCGCCTCTATTCTCATTCTCGTCCCTTACCCAGCGGTGGCCCAGCAGATCCAGCACTCCAAGGTGCTCTCAACGCTGGACTCACTCGTGCCCGATCAGGTCCGCACGGCTTTCTCACGTCTTCAATCTGTCGTGTCGTCGTCGACCCTGTTGAGTGCGATGGATGGCCTGTCACACTTGGCTGGACCAGAAGTCGCAGCACCCAGTGGCAAAGGCCTCGATGCCGCCGTCACGGCGGCGCGAGCATCTGTTGTGCGAATTTCCGGAAATGCTCCGGACTGCGGGGGGTCTGTGAGCGGAACCGGATTTGTTGTGGCACCCGAACGTGTCATGACGAACGCACACGTGGTGGCAGGAGTGCAGGCTCCCTTTGTTGAGATCCATATCGGTGGACAACAGTTTGTGGCCGATGTCGTGTATTTCGATTCAAGCCAGGATGTGGCGATTTTGTCCGTGTCAGGGCTGCCGTCGACCCCACTGGGAATTGAGTCGCAGGTGGCGTCGACGGATGACAGTGCCGTTGTCGCAGGATTCCCCAACGGCGGTCCATTTCATGCTGTACCCGCGCGCATCCGAGCAGCGCTGGATCTTCATGCTCAAGACATCTACGGACAAGGCGATGTCACGCGCTCGGTGTATTCACTGCGAGCGAACATCAAGCCGGGTGATTCAGGCGGACCAGTCCTGACACCGCAGGGGCTCGTGCTGGGCATGGTGTTCGGGGCGGATGTGCAGAACGACACCGGTTACGCCCTCACGACAGCCGCTCTTACGGGTCCGATTGCGAGCGCACCGGGTTTATCCGCGCATGTCGCTTCTGGTTCGTGTCACATCAAGGAATGAGCACGCGACACGACTCACGCACCCGCTCGATGTCAACGGGCCCGGGGATTGACGGTGCAGCGGCCAAGGTGACCAGTGCCTTGGCCGCAACTCGAGCGGCCCTATCGGGATATCCGCGCGCCTCGTGGGTCAGTGCCGCTCCCCATTGCGCGAGTGCCTGCCACGTGAGGCGCGTGGCGTCGGGACATTGTCGCCAGCGTATCTCGCACACTTCGTGCGCGTGGAAGGGCAGGCCCTGATCGATGAACTCCACGGTCATGGCCCACGCTTGCGCGTCGTCGAGCGTGAGATCGGGATCCAGTCCCGCTACTGCGGCAGTGTCGCCGGGCGCGAGTGGTCGTCCAAGTCGGTCACGCGGGCGCGTCACCGTCGTGCCAACCACGACAGCAGCACGTCGCCGAACTCCTGTGGCGACTCCTCGTGGGGAAAGTGGCCGCATTCCATTTCCACATGCTGGTGATCGGCGCGGACGAACGTACCGGTGTCTGCGTTCGTGGTCGGCAGGACCATCGGATCCAGTCGACCCTGCACAGTGAGAACGTCGCTGGTGATCGGGGTCTGCATCAATGACATGTAAGACAACCCGTCGGTTCGCAGAACCGATCTCGCAGCCCACCGGTGATACTCGATGGAGGTGTGCGGAGTGGGCCACCTGACGAACGCTCCGCGATACGTTGCTTCGACTTCGTCATCCAGCCATGAGTGGTGATGTGACCACCCACGCATCAGCTCTCCGATGCGAGCACCTTCATCGCGCCGCAATGTGCGCTCGGGCAGAAATGGAAGTTGAAATCCGGCGACGTAACGCATCGCGCGACGTTGTCGTCGATCCGACAGCAGGGCGTGGCGCAGGCGACGCGGGTGTGGCGCTGACACCGGCACGATCCCGCTGACCAGATCGGGCTCCAGTACGGCCAGGGTCCATGCGACAACTCCGCCCCAGCCGTGCCCTACGACGGTTGCGTGCGAGATGCCAAGGGATCTCAGGACGGATGCCGCATCAGTCGACAGTGTTCGGGGGTCGTATCCGTGCGGTGTGTGATCACTTCCGCCGTAACCGCGCAGGTCCATGGCGATGGCGCGAAAGCCGGCGTCGGCCAGTGCCGCGATGTGATGTCGCCACGTCCACCAGAACGTGGGGAAGCCGTGTAGCAGCAGTACCGCAGGCCCCTCACCGGCTTCTGCCACGTGGAAGCGCGCACCATTCGCGGAGACATCTCGATGCTGCCACGGCCCGGCAGCCCGGATCACGGACTCTGGGTCAGGTAAGTGCACTAGGACGCCGACGTCCCGTCATCGCGGCGGCCACTGAACGCCTGCTTGGTCTTCTCGAACTCCGCCTTCGCCAGAGTCGGCCCTTGAATGGCCTCGAAACTGCGCTTGGCAATGAGCAGGCACACGGCGGCGCCAAGGAACAACAGTGCCGTAACAATGAGGAAGGACGCCCACGCGGGCAATCCCACCTGCACGAGGACATACACGACGGTGAACAGCAGGAAAATCGTGCCAAGGACGATCATCCCCAACGCCGCGATGCCACTGATGCTGCCGGCGGCCAGTTTGCTCTTCGTCTGGTTCAGCTCGGTCTTGGTCAGCGCGACCTGGGCTGTGGCCAATCGCTTGGCGTCGGACACAGCGCGGCCCAGGAGAGTGCTGATGCTCGGCTCGGGCTCAGGTGGCATGTGTTCCTCCGGTGGACAAGGACTTCAGGTTAGCGGCAGGAGGCGCTTTTGCTAGGCCCGACCGCCACTGTCGAGGGCGCCGGCCGCATCGTGGTCGTGGAGAGCGGCGTAATGACGGTTGCGACTGCGCAGGGCCACGGTGGCGATCAATGCCGAGATGATTGATGCCGCCAGCACAGAGGCCTTGGCTGAATCAAGCAAGACTCCTTGATCGGGGAAGGCCAGTCCGGCGATCAGCAGAGCGACCGTGAATCCGATGCCGGCCAGCAGTCCCACCGCGAATACATCGCGCCAGCGCAGATCAACGGACAGGCGTGCCCTCGTGAATCGGGCGGTGGCCCACGATGCAGAAAGCACGCCGATCGGCTTACCAATAACGAGCCCAGCGATGATTCCGATGGCGACAGGTGTGGTGAAGGCGGTGAGAAGCCCAATCGAACGCACGTTGACTCCTGCGGCGAAGAAAGCGAAGAGCGGTACGCACACTCCGGCACTGAGCGGATGCAGAAGGTGAGACAGCCGATCGACGGGTGAACTCTTCTCGCCCGGGTCCGTTTTGACGCGGGTCAAGAGCCCCAACACCACTCCGGCGATTGTGGCGTGGACACCGCTCTGAAAGAGGCAGTACCAGGCCAGCAAGCCCAACGGCACGTAGAGCAACGGGGTGCGAAGGCGTAGACGCTGTGCGATGGCGTAGGCGATGAAGAGTGCGATCGCACCCACCAGCCACCACAGATGTATCCCGTGCGAATAGAACACAGCGATGACGGTGATCGCGCCCAGGTCGTCGACCACGGCAAGAGTCAGGAGGAAGGCGCGAAGTGCAATGGGAAGGCGCCGCCCGACGATGGCCAACACGGCGAGCGCGAAAGCAATGTCGGTCGCCATCGGGATACCCCAGCCGCGCGGCTGGCCATCGGCCATCGTGGTGTTGACCACGGTGTAGATCACCGCGGGAAGGGCCATGCCACCGAGTGCGGCCGCAACCGGCACCACGGCCTCGCGTGCTCGTGACAGTGATCCGACGACAAGTTCGTGCTTGAGTTCGAGGCCGACCACGAAGAAGAACATCGCCAGCAGTCCGTCGGCAGCCCAGGTTTCGAGTGCCAGATGAAGGCCGATGGGGGAAGGTCCGATCTCGAACGACGCGAGATCGCTGTAGCCGGTGGACCAACGCGAGTTGGACCAGATCAGCGCGAAGACGGCAGCGATGACAAGCAGTGCCCCGCCGACGGTCTCATTGCGCAACTGCTGGGTAACCCACCCACGCTCACGTCTCGGAAGCCGCCCAAGGAAGACCGTGCGCTCAGCCATGGGGCAAGGCTAGGGGGCGGTCAGTCCTCAGGTGTTGCTGTCGCCAGTCCCTCGGTGATGAGCGCCATCACAGCCGGGTCGGCGAGAGTTGTTGCATCACCAAGAGCCCGGTGCTCGGCGACATCGCGCAGGAGACGGCGCATGATCTTGCCGCTACGAGTCTTGGGCAGCTCGGGCACCACCATGATCTGCCGAGGCTTGGCGATGGGGCCGATCTCTTTGGCGACGTGGTTGCGTAGTTCGGTGACCAGCGCATCGCCGTCAGCGTGCTCGATACCACCACGCAGGATCACGAATGCCACGATGCCCTGACCCGTGGTCTCGTCGGCGGCGCCGACGACCGCTGCTTCCGCGACGTTGTGGTGAGACACGAGCGCCGACTCGACCTCGGTCGTCGAAATGCGGTGGCCTGACACATTCATGACGTCGTCGACACGGCCGAGCAGCCAGATCGCGCCGTCTTCGTCAAGCTTTGCACCATCACCGGCGAAGTAGTACTGCGGCCAGCGTGACCAGTAGGTCTCCACGTAACGGTCGTTGTCGCCCCAAATGCCGCGAAGCATCGCCGGCCACGGTTCCGTGAGCACGAGGTATCCGCCGTGTCCGTTGGGCACGGGTACACCGTCGTCATTGACCACCGCTATGCCGATGCCGGGTAGCGCGCCCATCGCTGACCCCGGCTTGCACTTGGTGATACCAGGCAGAGGCGAAATCATCATCGCTCCGGTTTCGGTCTGCCACCAGGTATCGACAATCGGGCAGCGATCTCCGCCGATGACATCGCGGTACCAGATCCACGCTTCGGGATTGATGGGTTCGCCCACCGAGCCCAGCAGGCGCAGCGATGACAGGTCGTGCGACTTCGGAAGGTCGTCGCCCCACTTCATGAACGTGCGAATCGCCGTGGGTGCGGTGTACAGAATGGTCACGCGGTGACGCTCGATGATGTCCCAGAAGCGATCGCGACCAGGGGTGTCGGGCGTTCCTTCGTAGATCACCTGCGTGACGCGGTTGGCCAGCGGCCCGTAGACGATGTAGGAGTGTCCGGTGACCCAGCCGATGTCGGCGGTGCACCAGAAGATGTCGGTCTCAGGCTTGAGATCGAACACGTTGCGGTGTGTGAAAGACGTCTGAGTGAGGTAGCCGCCCGATGTGTGCAGGATCCCCTTGGGCTTACCCGTGGTGCCGGACGTGTAGAGGATGAACAGCGGATGCTCGCTGTCGAATGCTTGCGGCGTGTGCGTATCGGACTGTCGCTCGACCAGATCGTGCCACCAGACGTCGCGCCCGGAATTCCAGCTGACCTCGCCGCCCGTGCGCTTGACGACCAGAACGTTGGTGACGCTCGGGGTATCGGCGACCGCCTCATCAACCGCGGGCTTCAGGGGCATGGCCGAACCGCGTCGGTTTTGTCCATCTGCGGTGATGACCAGCTTGGCCTGGGCATCGTCGATGCGGCTGCGCAGCGCCTCGGCGCTGAAGCCCGCGAAAACCACCGAATGCGGTGCGCCGATGCGAGCACACGCCAGCATCGCGATGACCGCTTCAGGAATCATCGGCAGGTAGATCGCGACGCGATCCCCTGCGCCGATGCCGAGCTCGGTAAGGCCGTGAGCTGCCTTGGACACTTCGCGCTGCAGATCGCGATACGTCAGGTCGCGGCGATCGCCCGGTTCGCCTTCGAACCGAATGGCCACCTGATCGCCGTAGCCGTTCTCGACATGCCGGTCGACGCAGTTATAGGCCACATTGAGCTTGCCACCCACGAACCAACGCGCGAAGGGGGCATCCGACCAGTCCAGCACCTGCGTGAAGTCGGTCTCCCACGACAGTGTGCGGGCCTGCTTAGCCCAGAAGGCGAGCCGATCGGCTGAGGCCTCGGCGAACAAAGACGCCTGGGCTACTGCGGCCGCCGCGAACTCCGGAGTCGGCGCGAACGTGCGGGTCTCATGCATCAGGTTTTCGAGCTCGCTCATGATGCTCCTTTCGAGGAATCGGACGCTACCGGCTGGACTACGGTCACCGCATGACTCTTGACGCACTCGGGGCACTTTCTGGGCTGCCGGATGTGCAGGCCGCATGCGATGCGGCGCGATCGGAGATTGATGCGCTGCTCTGGCGACGTGACATACGGTCGGCCGCCGCGCAGGTGGCCGCAGACTCTCGGGTCCGGGGCGCGCGTGATTCTGCGGCGATCGACGGGGCGGACGTGGCCGTGGCGGACGATTCGCCCATGGGCCGGGTGCTCGAGGCGGCCGAACGTGTGACGGCGGCGGTGCCCGGACAGGTGGAGGCCTTCGGCAGAGCACCGCTGCAGGTCTTGGCACACCTGCATGCCCTCACCGCCGTGGGATTTTGTGAGCCGGACCACCTCGGCAGGCCCAGGCGCGACGACTCAGCCGATGATCCGCTACTTCTGGGGAATCTGCCGACCGCAGCCAACGTGGCCTCTCGTCTGTCGTTACTGACCGACATCCTCACGACCCCTACGACAGCGCCGGCGCTCGTGGTTGCGGCGATCGCGCACGGTGAGCTCGCTGTACTGCGCCCCTTTCGGTGGGGTTCGGGTCTCGTGGCGCGCGCGGTAGTGCGACTGGTGATGGCTGAGCGCGGGGTGGATCCGTCACTGTTCAGCATCCCCGAGCACGGATACCTGGAATTAGGACGTTCGTCGTATGTGAATGCGCTGCGTTCGTACGCCTCGGGGACGTCGGAAGGAATGTCGCAGTACCTGGTGTGGCATGCCACTGCGTTAGCCGCAGGGGCACGTGCGGTCGTGGTGAGCTCGGGCTAGGCGCCGCGAAGCATGCGACGTCGTGCGTACCACGTGATGCCGAGTGCCACGCCGGCAAGCGCAACCCCGGCACTGGCGGCCACCGCTGTGCGACGCGCCTGACGAGCTTTGAGTGCCACCGGCTTGGCAAAATCTCGAATGGGCCATCCGCGCTCGTGAGCGGCCTTGCGTAACTCTGAATCAGGGTTAACAGCGGTGGGATATCCGACGGCCGCCAACATGGGCAGGTCGGTGAAGGAGTCGCTGTACGCGTAGGAGCGAGAGAGGTCGTAGCCACGCTCCGTTGCCAATTCGCGCATGGCTTGCGCCTTACCCTCGCCGTAGGCGTAGAACACGATCTCGCCGGTGTATCGCCCGTCTTCGATGGCGACCTGTGTGCCAATCGAGAGGTCAGCGCCAAGGCGCGTGCCAATGGGTTCGACGATGTCGGTACCGGACGACGAGATGATGATGACGTCGCGGCCGGCGGCCTTGTGCTGCTCGATGAGTTCGAACGCTTCTTCGAAGACGATGGGGTCGACGATCTCGTCCAACGTTTCGTTGACGATGGCCTGAACCTTGTCGACGTCCCACCCGGTCACAAGGTTTGACATGTACTCGCGCATTGATTCCATTTGCTGATGGTCAGCGCCTGAGGCCAGGTAGATGAATTGGGCGTAGGCGCTGCGGATGACGTCGCTGCGTCCGATTAATCCCTCGCGATAGAACGGCCGGGCGAACGCGAAGGAACTGGATCGAGCCAAGATGGTCTTGTCCAGATCGAAAAAGGCAGCGGGACGCCCAACCGGAGTCACGGCGCTGCTCATACCGTGACGGTACCCCGCGTTCGCGTCCACAGCCAACGACCACGCGGTCTTCTGCCCACAGCGCAGCAATCGTGGCTGGTGCACGAGGGGCGTGAAAGACAAGGTCGTCTGGACAACGACGGGAGAACCCATGGCTGCACCTCGACCTTTACTCGTGACAAGCGACGCCCTACTCACCGACGATCTGCTGCGCCTCGCCGCTGCCGCTGGAGTCGAGTTGCAGGTGGCGCCGGATACTGAGGCTGCGTCCCGACTGTGGCGGGCTGCCCCACTTATCGTGCTGGACATCCCCAATGCCCGCGCTCTGTCACGGGATATCGCACGACGCGATGGCGCCCGTCGCGACGGCGTCCTTGTGGTGAGCAGTGATGACGACCCGGATGCGTGGCGAGTTGCCGTGCAGGTGGGTGCAGAGCACGTGGCCTGCCTGCCGGATGCCGAGCGTTGGCTGATTGGACGCTTGGCCGAAGGTGGCGAGGGTCCATCGCGCAACGGCCGGGTCGTCATGGTGACCGGTGCCGTGGGCGGCGCAGGAGCATCGACGCTTGCGGTGTCCATGGCATTGCTTGCGGCTAAGCAGCAACGCGTACTGCTTGTGGACGTAGATCCGTGCGGCGGCGGCCTGGACCTCCTGATGGGAGCAGAGAATCTCAGCGGTGCCCGCTGGCCCGACCTCACCCAGGCCCACGGCCGCATCAATGCGGGTGCCCTGGCATCCGCACTTCCGTGCAGCAACGGGGTCTTCCTGTTGTCGGCCGCCCGCGAGCTTCAGCCGGAGATAGATGCAGAAGTTCTGGGCGCGGTGCTCGACGCAGGTGTTCGCGGCTTCGATCTGGTGATGATCGATGTTCCGGCGAGATCCGCACTGCTGCCGTCCGTTATGCCCAGGTCACATGATCGCCTCCTCGTTGTTCCCAATCACACGCGAGCTGTTGTTGCAGCGACGCACGTCATCGGCACATGGCCGGACGATCACTTTCAGATTGTGATGAGGGCAGAGGGCGGAGGTCTTGCGGACAGTGCCGTCTCCCAGGCTCTTGGTCAACCTGTCACAGCGAGTCTCCCGTGGCAGCGCACCTTGGCTACCCGTGCGGACGATGGGGTCGTGCCTATCGCACGCGATCAGTTCGCTCGAGCCTGTTCGACGCTTCTTGATGCTGTCGTTCTCCCAGCCGCGCGGGTCGCATGATGTTGCTCGAGCGAGTGCGCACACGGTTGTCAGTTGACGGTCGCGAGGCGACATTGGCGAGTGTGGCTCAGGCCCTCAGGCATGAAGGTGTTGTCGTCGGAGATCTTGCGGCGCTCGAGCTCGTGCAGGCTCTTCGCGACGATCTCGTAGGTGCGGGCCCACTGCAGTCTCTTTTGGATGACCCGGACGTCACGGATGTCATTGTCAATGGGCCACACGATGTGTGTGTTGAT
>JBAWXR010000056.1:0-10736 GCA_037143955.1 Actinomycetes bacterium | reverse complement strand
TAGCGCACTTGACTGGGGGTCAAGGGGTCGTGGGTTCGAATCCCGCCAGCCCGACGTAGTAGGACGTAGATGGGTTTGAGCCCGAGGGCTAGCCAGCGCTCCACGTGCCGCTGGTCGTGTAGTACGGCTGACGCACGCAGACCATGCCGCCGGTGCCACCGTTGGGCCATTGCTGCCAGCTGCTGCTCCAGCCCTGGTTCTGCTGGGTGGCGATTCCTGGCCAGTTGACCCAAGCGGGTGCATTCTGGCCGCACGTCTCGCCGGCCCCGGGGACATAGGCCTGCATCGGAGCCGTGACACCGGGGTCGGGTGCGCCAATGTAAATGACCGCGACGATGCCGCTGTTGTAGTCAGTGACGTATGCATATAGCCCGTTGGGGGTGATAGCACCACGCTCTGGGCCCGACCCCACCGGAATGGTTGCCGTGACAGTGTTGGTTGCGACGGAAATCACTGACACGGTTCCCGAGGTGTAGTCAGAGACGAAGGCAGAGCCCCCGTCAGGAGTGATCGCAACAAAGGACGGATTTGTCCCAACGGTGACGGTGGCGATTACGGCGTTGTTGGAGGTCTGGATAACTGAAACTGTGCCGGCTGTGCTATTCGCGACGTAAACGAATGACCCATTGGGGGTGATCGCCAGGCCTTGGGGGACGGCGCCCACGGAGACGGTTGAGGTCACGGCGTTTGTTGACGTGTTAATGACGGAAACGTTGTTGGAGCCGTGATTCGCCACGTAGGCGAAAGAGCCGCTGGGGGTGATGGCAATACCTTGCGGGGTTGTGCCAACGGTTATCGGGTAACCAGCTCCTGAGACTACGGTGTTGTTGGAAGTCTGGATGACCGACACAGTTCCGGCGAGTTGATTTGTTACGTACACAAACGAGCCGCTGGGCGTGACTGAGACTCCCTGCGGGCCGTCGCCGACAGTGATGGGAAGCCCAGCGCCAGTGACTACCGTGTTGGTGGCGGTGCTGATCACCGAGACCGTGTCGTCGTTGTAATTGGCGACATAGGCATACAGGCCATTGGGTGTAATCGCGATACCTGCCGGCCGGTTGCCTACGGTGATCGTGGCAACCACAGCGTTAGTGCTGGTGCTCACTACCGAAACAGTGCCGCTGCTGGCATTCGTTACATATGCGTAGTTTCCGTTAGGAGTTATTGCAATCCCGTCGGGCTGGGTGCCAACGGTGACTCTGGCCACCACCGTTCCTGTGGCAGTGGCATTGACGAATTGACCGATGGACAATCCGGCGACGGCCACCAAGGTTGCTCCTGCCACGGCTATTACCCGACCTCGGATGCGCATGCCTCACCTTTGTTTACGGCCTCATGAAATGAAGGTTGAACATACCAAGATTCAGCGCGAGGCGTTGACCGATCTGGCGCCCTGCCAAACGTCGATGCCAACACCGCAGACAAGCGCTTCGAGGTGCGGGAGTTTGCCGCCCGAGTGCGTCAGGGCTAGCCAGCGCTCCACGTGCCGCTGGTCGTGTAATACGGCTGACGCACGCAGACCATGCCGCCGGTGCCACCGTTGGGCCATTTCTGCCAGCTGCTGCTCCAGCCCTGGTTCTGCTGGTTGGCGATTCCTGGCCAGTTGACCCAAGCGGGTGCATTCTGGCCGCACGTCTCGCCGGCCCCGGGGACATAGGCCTGCATCGGAGCCGTGACACCGGGGTCGGGTGCGCCAATGTAGATCACGGACACCGTGGTCGCCCCGTAGTTTGCAACGTACGCGTAGGTGCCACTTGCGGATATCACTAGCCCTCTAGCGTTGGCGAAGCCCGAGATCGTTCCCGTGATCGCGTTTGTAGCTGTGGACACCACTGAAACAGTGCTACCCCAGTTCGCAACGTAGGCTTGAGTCCCATCAGGGGTGAACGCGATACCCCATGGATCCGTGAACCCGGATATGACTGTGGAGATCGTATTGCTCGCAGTCGCAATTACCGTCACGGTGTTGTTATCGGACCCAATGTAGGCCTTGGTTCCATCGGGTGAAATTGCAACAGACTGCGCATGTGTAGTGCCTGAAATCGTAGTAGTAACAACATTGGGAGTTGAAGTTGTGTCGATCACTGAAACAGTGCCGCTTCCGTAGTTGGCCACGTAGGCAAAGTTCCCATTCGGGGTGATGGCGATGCCTTGCGGACTATTCCCGACATTTACGGAGGTGACGGCACTTGTGGAGGTGTTAATCACAGACACCGTGTTGCCGCCATTATTTGTGACGTAGGCAAAATTCCCATTCGGGGAAACGGCGACACCGGTAGGCTGGCTAAAGCTCACGTCCGTTATGGGCGTCACGCCGTTGGTTGATGTGTTGATTTTCGAGACGGTGCCGGCACCCTGATTAGCTACAAACGCGTAGGCGCCATTTGGTGTGAAGGCCACCCCTTGAGGGTCCGTGCCGACCGTGATTGTGCCCGTCACAGTGTTGGTAGACGTGGACATGACAGAGAGAGTGTTTCCCGTTCCGTCGTGATTTGTGACGTATGCATACGAGCCATTCGGTGCTATCGCAATTATGTAGGGCTTAGTGAAGCCCGAAATCGTCGCAACAACGGTGTTGGTGGCCGTGGCATTGACGAATTGACCGATGGACAATCCGGCGACGGCCACCAAGGTTGCTCCTGTCAAGGCTATTACCCGACCTCGGATGCGCATGCCTCACCTTTGTTTACGGCCTCACGAAATGAAGGCTGAACATACCAAGGTGCGGAGCGAGGCGCTCACACTTTTAGGCTCTTACGAAAGGGCCGCGTGGACGTACTCGCGGGCTTTGCTGGTGAGCTGGGAGCTATTCCCGCTGTTGCCTGGGCCGAACATGTTTCCATCCACACCTATGAAGGTTGCTCCGGCATCCAGCCAGGTTCGGGCCTGTGCGGGTTCGACGGTCTCCGCGCCCGCCACCTGAGTCCGCAGGCCGGGCAGCAGGAGCATCAGAGTGCGCAGGTAGTCGACCCCCAACAGCCTGGCGGGAAAGATCTTGACGACCGGGGCTGCGAGTGAGGCAACCACTTCCGTAGGCGTCATGGTCCCGGGAATGGGAACCATGCCTCGTTCGGTGGCGGCTGAGATGAGGCCCGGCCACGTGGCGAACGAGAGAGCAAACGAGGCACCCGAGTCTGCGGCTTGGTTCACCTGATCCACGCTGTGCAGCGTGCCGATCCCGACCGTGACCCCGTCGTTGGCCAGCATCTGGGCCACGTGAAAGACATCCGGAGTGGTCGTCGTGAGCTCGATGGCTTTACAACCGGCGGCGATCCACGCATGTGCGGTGCGCATGGCGGCATCGGGTGTGGGATCTCGCAGGACGGGGACGATGCGCTGCGTGGCCAGCACATCCACGACCGGGTTGGGCGAGGTGTTGGGCAGGCCGTTGGTGCTCGACTGTTCGCCGGACGCCGGAGTTGCGCACCCTGCGAGCAGGAGCCCGCCCGCACCGATGGCCCCTGCGGCGAAGAGCGATCGACGATCGAATTCGATTCCGGTCACCCAGAGATGTTAGGGCCGCACCAGTGTCCGCGCGCCCCTTCGCCGATAGCGTGGCGCAATGGTCATTGCACCGGCGCCTATAGACGTACCCGAGTCGGTCCTCGCCGACCTGCGGGACCGCCTCGCCCGTACCCGCTGGTTTGACTCCGTCCCCGACGCGGGTTGGTCTCTCGGTACGGATATCGACTACCTGCGTGGTCTGGTCAACCAGTGGCGAACCGATTTTGACTGGTTCGCGATCCAGCGGCGATTTAATGCGCTCGGTCCCATCGAGACAGAGATTGATGGTCAACGCATCCATGCCTTTCACGTGCGATCGCCGCGAGCCGATGCCACGCCACTGCTGATGGTGCACGGCTGGCCAGGTTCAGTCATCGAGTTCATCGACTGCATGGCGCCGCTCGCCGATCCGGACGCCCACGGAGCGCCGGGTGCCCCGGCGTTCCATGTCGTGTGTCCGTCCATCCCGGGCTATGGATTCTCCGGCCCCACCACGGCACCGGGGTGGGGCATTCGCCGCATCTCGGCGGCGTTCGATGACCTCATGTGCGAACTGGGCTACTCCACCTACGCCGCTGCAGGCGGCGACTGGGGAGCCACCATCATCACCGACCTTGCGCGATCAGATCGCGCCACACATCTCACCGGGCTTCATCTGACGATGCCCACCGGGTTGCCCCCAGCAGCGGGGGAAACCGAGGAGCTCACTGACTTCGAGCGCCAGAGCCTCGAGCACTGGGACCTCGCTGTGGCAACGGGACGCGTCAATCACGTCAACACAAACACGTACCGGCCGCACACCATGACCGTTGCCATGAACGACTCGCCCGCAGGGCTACTGGCGTGGCTGGTCGACATGTGCAGGTCATTCACCGTGTGGGAGGGCGACGTGGAAGAGGCCCTCACACGTGACGAGTTGCTGGCCAACGCCACCATCTACTGGGTGACCGGCACCATTGCCTCAGCCGCGCGGTTGTATGGGCAGTGGGCGGAGCAGAAGCGCCTCAACCCCACCCCACCGTTCGTCACGACGCCTACGTCGGTGTCGATATTCCCGACGGACATCCGGCGGTGGCCTCGATCATGGGCCGAACGCTGTCTCAACATCACGTCGTGGGAGATCATGCCGGTGGGCGGACACTTCGGTTCGTGGGAGCAACCGGTGTTGTTCATCGACGCAGTGCGCCGCGGCCTGGGTTGATATGCCCGTCATCCATCTGACCGAGGCGGGAGATCCGCGACTAGCCGACTACCGCAGTCTTACCGACGTGGAGCTGCGGCGCCGCATCGAGCCAGCCGAGGGCATCTTCATTGCCGAGAGTGCCGAGGTCATTTCCCGCGCACTGGATGCCGGCATGCAGACAAGATCGGTTCTCGTTGAGGACCGGTGGCTGGAAGGTATGGCCGACTCGCTTGCCATCGTTGAACGGCAGGGTGCTCCGATCTTTGTAGGAGATCGAGCGATCTTGGAAAGCATTGCGGGATTCCATGTGCACCGCGGCGCCCTGGCGGCAATGGCACGTCCGGTTCTCCCCGACGTGGGCGAGTTGCTTGATCGCGCATGTGCGGGTGTCGATCGCCCGCGCATCGTTGTCCTCGAAGGCGTGGTCGACCATACGAACGTCGGCGCGATTTTCAGATCTGTTGCAGGTATGGGTGCTACTGCCGTGCTTGTGAGTCCGCAATGCGCGGACCCGTTGTATCGACGCAGTGTGCGTGTGTCGATGGGCACCGTTTTCCAGGTGCCGTGGACCCGCATGAACGACTGGCCCGGTGGATTGGTGGCCTTACGTGATCGAGGATTCGTCATCGCTGCCCTTGCGTTGAGTCAGGACGCGATCGATGTGGACGAAATGGTCAAACGATCAGAGCCGCGCCTAGCGATCACTCTCGGTGCTGAAGGAGATGGCCTATCGAACGCTGCCCTGGAGGCGGCGGATGTCATAGTCCGCATCCCCATGCACGGTGGTGTCGACTCGCTCAATGTCGCCGCCGCCTCGGCCGTTGCTCTGTGGGCCTTGCGATGAGCCCCGCCACGGTGAGATGCGCCATACGGCGATAACTGTTGCGGCAACCAGCCCCACAATGCGCGCGACCTGCACGAGTCCGATGACGATGCTTCCGTCGCTGAGTCCGGACGGGAACCACGGGTACACCAGTTGCGTGAGTAAAGACACGGCGATGAGGATGACGGCTACCCGGCGCATCCGCGTGGCCCCCGTGAGCAAAGCCGCACAGGTGACACCGATGATCCAGACGTTGAATTGGGGTGAATACACCCGACTTGTCGCCAAACTCACGAGCACCACAGCCAGCGCTACGTCTCCTGCGGGCACTTTCTCGAGCCTGCCCGAGAGGCGCCAGAACGCGATGACGGCGATCATCGCCAGTCCCAGCAGTGTGAGCGTGGTGCCGATGATTTCCGCTCCGGCCATCGTCACCTGCATGGATCCATACGACAGATGCACGTCGACGACGCGACCCGTCAGGTGATAGAGCACGTAGGGGAGTGCGCCTACTGACTCAACCTGCAATCCGCGCGATGTCTGGTTGTGCAGGAACGAGAAGGAGTTCTGGAACAACACAACGAACGCGATGGTGAGCGCGATGCTGGTCAGTACGAACGATGTGACTCCGCGACGAAGCGCTGGCCTTGGAAGGATGAGGACCAGGAGTCCTGGCCACACCTTGGCGAAAAGTCCGAACGCGGAGGCGACCCCCGACAAGGTGGGGCGAGCCACCAGCACGATCGCGATGACGGCGAACATGGTCGGCAGGAGGTCAAAGCGCGTATACATAATCGGACCGACCATCAAAGCGGCTCCGGCCCACAGCCACGCCCCCTTCCATGACGCATGGGGTGAGCGGAAGCGAGCCCAGATCAGTACGGCCATGATCGCGGCGTCGAGCAGCACCATCAACGTCACGAAGAGAACGCCGTAGTGATCACCAAAGGCGTGGGGAATCAGCAGCATCACTCCAGCACCGGGTGGGTACTGCCACTTGGGATCAAGAAGTGGAAAATCTCGATGGGCGAGAAACCGCATCCAGCCCTCGTAGATCCAGACGTCGTCCAGGAGTCGATGGGTGAGAAAGATGGACGCGATGGAGACCACACGCGTGACCAGCCAGACAACACTGATCCGTCTGCCGAGAACCGGCAGGGGCGTGACGTCCCTCATCAGCCCTCCTCAGGCACGTTGTGGATGTTCTCCAGATTACCGGCGCTCAGGGCAGACACAGAACACTGACAGTCCGCACGTGATGACGGTCACAGGTGGAAATCAGGAAGAACCCGCTCACAGACCGATCAGGAGACCAGCGTCACGATGAGCGCGACCACTGCAAAGCCCACGGCGATCCAGCACATGATGACGCCGATGGCAGCAATGCGCAGTGGGGCTCGCACCTCGCCGGGGGCGTAGACCCAGCACTTGGCGATGATGACGTGCAGTTTGGTTGCGTCCTTGCGGGGATTACCCGAAGGATCGCGCTGGGACCAGTAGGTGCGTTCGCTGTTGAGGCCGAGGAAGGCGAAGACGATCCCGAAGATGGCCAAGACAACTGCAAAGGTCCACAGCACGGTTGCAAGCACGGTCTGACCTTAGCGGTTGGCCAGGGGGGAATCTGGGATGCGGCGAGACTGAATAACGACGGTGCCCTCCTGCTCCCAGACTCCTTCGATGCGAAGTGCCGCGGGTGCTATTCCGGCGTGAAGTATTCGGTCCGGCGTGCCAAGCAACGAAGGTGTGACGGTGAGGATAAGTTCATCCACGAGGTCGTGAGCAACCAAGCTTCCGAGGAGTGTCGGGCCACCCTCGCAGTGAATTCGTGTCAAGCCTCGGGAAGCAAGTTCGTGAATCACCGAGGCGAGGTCAACATTCTCTTGCCCACACGGCACTATCTCTGCTGCTTTCATGAGCCATCTGTCAGCCGAAGATGCGGCCTCGGACGTGGTGAAGATGATGGGCACAGGCTCTCGAGCAGGCTCGGCGAAAAGACGAAGTTCGGCTGAGAAATCGAGGCGACGAGATACCACTGCAATGGGTGTCGCCACTCTGGAGTAGTTCTCAAGCCTCAGCGTTCCTGCGCCCACAAGGATGACATCGCCGGCGCCACGCATGCTCACGAAGAGATCTCGATCAACTGGCGAGCTAATGCTTCCTGACCTCCCGTCCACACCGATGGCGCTGCCATCCAGGGTGCTGACCATGCATGCGCGCACCCAGGTGTCCTGTGACCACTGGCTGGTCGGAGGGAACTCGAAAGCTTCCGCGGAGGGCATGGCCACCACGCAATGGTGTCACGGGGTATCACCTTGCGTTCGGATCATTGCCGATGGTTGGCTTGGGCCATGACACCCTCGGGGATCTTCACCGCGATCATCGCCGGCATGATCATCGGGCTCATCGCCCGCATCCTTGTGCCGACGATGCAGTCGATCGGCTGCATCGTCACGGTCATCATCGGCATGATTGGTGCGTTCGCCGGGCTGGGAATCGCCCATTATTTTGACTACGCGGGCACCTGGTTCTTCGTCTTGCTGACACAAGTGTTCATCGCCGTAATCCTCGTCGCGATAACGGCCGGGCTCTTCTGGCTGAGTGGCTCGAAGTAGGGGGATTCCTCGGTAGCACGAGGACCATTTTTGTCTAAGATCTCGATATGTCGTACGAGCGAGTGAGGACTCGAAGTCGCTCACGTGCATGTACCGCAGGAATTCTTGCGGTTGCGTGTGCTGCAGCGCTAAGTCTGGCGGCATGTATTTCTCCACCGCCCCAGCCGACGACGCCGAACACTATTCAATATCAAGGTCCTGAGTCCGTGCCGGGACCCTCAGGGACATTTTCATTCTCCTTCACGAAAGTGAGCGGGGGTACCCCTCAGATTTCTGTCGCTGCGCCCCAGGGAATGGTGTGCACGTTGGTGGGCACGACGCAAGTCACGTACGCCCGCTCTCGAGGCTTTGTCAGCTCACGCAGTTATTGCTTGCTCACGGCAGATAGTGACGACGGTGGGCAGTACATCGGGCAGTCAATGACGGTGACAGTCAACGTGTCAGCAGTCAGTGCAACCTCGAGTGCTTCTGCGGCAGCGTCGGCAGTGGCCCCCGCCCCCGCAGCACCGACCAGCAGCGCTGCGCCGCAGGCTGCCCCGGCCGCGTCGGCTGCTCAGCCCTCGCCGAAGCCCACTGCATCGAAGTCCGTGAGCGCGTCAGCGTCTGCCGCGCAATCCACAGCGTCTGCCGCGCCCTCGACACCGACCCTGTCGGCCCAAACCGTGACGTGGAACCCGACGTCCGCCATCTCCACCACGTCTGCGTCTTCTTATGGAGGACGGGAGTTCACACCGTCCACGCGAGCAACGACGTCAGGAAATGGCGCCATTACGTATTCCGTGGGATCTCCTAACACGTCCTACTGCCGTGTCGAGGGCGAGAGAACCATCGTGGTCGGCGGAAATGGCGTCTGCACCATCATCGCCACGGCTGCAGCCACCTCGCAGTACTCGCAGGGAACGACCTCGGTCACATTCACAATTAGCAACTGGACGGACCCGAGGCCTGCGGCTCCGGCTTCGTCGTCGCCGCCGGTCTTCTGACGCGCGCCGCTGTGCGTGCGTGAACTACAGGAACGATCCCGCGTCGGTGAATCCCAGCACGTCGAGAAAAGAGGCATCCGCCGAATCGTGACCGGTAGAGGCGTCCACCGTGCACGGGTGCACGGTCGCCATCGCCGATCCCGGCGCCGCTGTGGCAGCGGCGCTGCCTCCGACGGATGCCGCGCCAAGAATCGCGATGGCGAGGCACGTCACTCGTCGCGTGATTCGGCGCATACGTTCACTATCGGCTCATCTGTCACACGTGTTTAGGCAAAAATCCGGAGGGAAAACCCTCAGGTTGTGCGAGCGTGACCGGCTCCGGCGGCCGGAAACAGAACAACGGCTCTCCCCAGAGGGAGAGCCGTTGGTGGGCGATACTGGAATCGAACCAGTGACCTCTTCCGTGTCAAGGAAGCGCGCTAGCCCCTGCGCCAATCGCCCGGCCGCAGAAGGTTACACGATGGCAAACGGTGTGCTGGCGGCCCTCAGGTGGCCGAGTGGTCCTCAGAATCCGATGCGTCCACGGACACCTGGTTGATCCGATTGATGTTCGACACGATGCCCCCGATGAGGGCGATATCTGAGGTCTGCTCCGCAAGACGCACGGCCTCCTGCGCCGAGGTCATCCCCACGGACGTGGCCGGATCCTCGGCGGACATGTTGTCTGCGGCCTTGGCGATCAGATCGGCGAGCGGGTTCAAGGCTTCGCGTGGCAGTTGGCCTGCCACACCGCCTCGAGCCGCGGCTCGCAGATCGGTCGTGATGGTCAAAATTCTTGACGACATGATGCTTGTTGCTTCCGTTCGACGCTTCAGATCCTCAAGATCATCGGGGTCGATGCGTGGACTCCAACGGCGATGCACGCGCAGATCTTCAAGTCGAGCGGCAAGGCCAAGGGATGCGTCGCGCAGAGACACCGCTTCCTCGCGCCACTGCCCGGCTTCCACCGCATCTGGGGAGGTGCGCACACCGCGTGACACCGTCATGAGCAACTCAGAAAGTGCGTCCTGGAGTGAGTTGAGGTCTGACCGCAGCAGTCGTGTGTCTTTGGTTGGTGTCGCGAGGAATGACGCTGCGAGCGCGCACACCGCGCCCACGGCGACCCCGAGGAATCGTTCGACCGCATTCTCACTGCTGAAGTGAGCACCGACGACGATGATCACGGTGACCGCGATCGCGCCGGCGACAGCGGGCGACTCGGCTGGCGAGGCTAGGTGAAGAACCCTTGCCAAGATGAAGCACAGCAGCACCAGCAGGAAGATGACGATAGGTCCACTACCGATGACCGAAACAATGCCCAGCGCGATTGCGGCGCCAAGGAGTGCGCCAAGGACCTGAAAGACAGTCTCCTTGGCCGCATGATGGAAGCTCGCCCGGGTGGCGACCACCGCGGTAATGGCCGCGGGTATGGGATCGGTATGAGGAATGACCTCGGCAATGAGGTACGCCGCGAGCGCGGCCAACGATGTCAGGACGGCCAGCCGGACGTAGCCACTGGTGAGAAGGCGCTGCACAGGCTCGATGGTGCCATGATGCGCAGGCCGACGGTCGGTGCTTGGAGGTGGAGACGGGATTTGAACCCGTGTACACGGCTTTGCAGGCCGTTGCCTCGCCTCTCGGCCACTCCACCA
>JBAWXR010000055.1:0-10765 GCA_037143955.1 Actinomycetes bacterium | reverse complement strand
GTTCCGCTATCAGTGTGAACGCCAAGGCGCCAGTCACCGCTGCCACCTGCACTCGCACGAGGGCACCCAGCGCAACACCGAGAACGGCGTAAATCGCGTACCCCAGAACGACACCGCCAAGAATCTGCATCGCTTGGCCACCGTCGATCTGTGCGTGCTCTTTGGAGGCCAGGAGAACGATGGCCAATGCGAAGGACACGGCGAAGGTGATGGCGCCCATGACGGCACCGATGAGCAGATACAGCACGGTCTTCGCGACGAGTACCTGGGACCTGCGTGGTGCTGCGAGGAAAGTTGCCGTGATGGTGAGGTGGCGGTACTCGGCCGTCATGCCGATAATCCCGAGGATCAGCGCGAAGAACGCCGATGATCCGGCTGACCCAATGATGTTGGTGATGTAGTCCGCATTGGTCAGCAGCGCGCCCGACGGCAGATCTCGCGCAGCGGACGGACGAAGCAGGATGAGTAGCGACACGTTGAGGCATGCGAACAAGATTGCGGCGACCACGAGGCCCCACATGACTTTGGTGCTTGACGCTTTGCGCCATTCCGCTTTGAGCATGGCGATCATGCGGCACCCCCGTTGTTGATCGTGGACGTGAGGGCGAGGAATGCTTCTTCCAGGTCGGACGAGGCCGCACTCAGCTCATGCAGCTCGATTGCCGCTCGAAATGCAATGGTGCCGACTTCGGCGGGGGTGAGCCCGGTGATGGTCAGTGCATCGTGATCGGTAACTCGGGCGGTGCACTTGTCCGCAAGAGCAGTCATCAGGGCGTCGCGCTGCGGGGTTCGGACCCGCACTTCCGCCGCGGCCGTGAGTGCGTCCAAGGGGCCGACGTGCACCAGACGTCCATGCGTGATGACGACGACGTCATCGACGGTCTGCTGCACCTCAGATAAGACGTGGCTGCTGACGAGGATGGTGCGTCCTTCGGCCGCAAGATTGCGCAGGAAAGATCGCAGCCACGCGATGCCTTCGGGATCCAAGCCGTTGGCCGGCTCATCAAGAATCAGGACACCAGGATCGCCAAGTAGCGCCGCGGCAAGTGCGAGCCGTTGACGCATGCCCAGGGAGTAGCCGCCCACGCGTCGACCCGCCGCATCGGCTAGACCGACGATGCCGAGAACGTCGTCGACTCTGCTGTCGGGGATGTGCCCCGACGCAGCAATGATCCGCAGGTGATTGCGGGCTGATCGAGCCGGATGAAAGCCACTGGCTTCCAATGCGGCGCCCACGACATGCAGGGGGTGATGGAGGGACCGGTAGGGGGTGGCGCCGATGGACGTGACACCCGATGTGGGGGTGACCAAGCCAAGTAGGCAACGCAGGGTCGTGGTCTTGCCGGACCCGTTGGGCCCCAAAAAGCCCGTGACGCGTCCCGAGGCGACCTCGAAAGTGAGGTCCTGAACGGCATGCACGGGCCGGCGCCGACCAAAGGTTTTCGTGAGGCCGGTCACATGAAGGTGGTCGCCGTGCGGCATGACGTCTCCCGAGAGTCTGCGGGGGATCCCCCGAGGAAGGGAGACGCGTCACGACCTCGTTTCCCCGTGACTTACCCTAGACGGGTGCGTGCATTGATCCGTCCTCTGGCGATGGTGGCCACCGTAGCCACTATGGCTGTCGCGAGTGTGGTCGGCGGCACGCAGGCGATGGCGGACTCCGCGACCGTTCCGGGCGCGCCCACGATCACCTCGGTCAGCACCGGAGGAGTCGCGGGGCAACTACTGGTGGCATATTCCGCACCGACCTCGACAGGGTCGAGCGCCATCACCTCTTATCAAGCCACCGTCGATGGCGGTGCAAACTGGCTCACGTGCAGCAGTGGCACCTCCGGCACATGCCCGCTGGTGAACTTGCCGGTGGGCCGTCAGTTCACGATCCAGCTGCGCGCGGTCAACAGTGCGGGTGCCGGCGCCCCCAGCGTGTCGTCGACGGGAACTGCCGAAGGCCCTGATCCGGACAAGCCCGGTGCGATCGCAGGATCCAAGGTCATCGTTAAGGCAACGTTCTCTGCGGCCGCCAATGGGTTGGGTGTCAATCCGGCGACCGCTGCACTCGGCGTCGGCACGCTGCCCAAGTTGACGTTCAGTACCGCGATTCTCGACAAGGCCGTGGTGGAGAAGCATCTCAAAGTCACCGCGACCGATGTGGCCGGCGGCGTGCACGCAGTGCCTGGTGCATGGGGCTGGCTTGACGACCGCACGGTGATGTTCCGGCCTGCCGACTTCTGGCCGGGCAACTCCATCATCACCATCACGTCGACCATGGACGGTGCGGTGCTCGGTAAGTCCAGCAGCACGCTCGTCGGATCACCATCACTTCGCAAGTCGTATGCGTTCCGTACCGGCCGATCGTTCATCGCACGCGTTGATGGCAAGAAGGACCGCATGTCCATCTTCATCGATGGCGTCAAGGTCAAGTCCTTTGGCGTGTCTCTCGGTCAGAAGGACTGGGAGACCACCGGCGGCGTCAAGGTCATCAGCAGTCAGAAGGAACCCAAGCACACGTACACGAGTGCGTCGCTGGAGATCACCGGAACCGCGGACGTATTCGACCCGCGCTACTACAACCTCACCGATGTTCCGTGGAACACGCGATTGACGCCGACGGGTGAATTCATCCACGCGGCTCCGTGGGCTTCCGGTCGCATCGGCAAATGGAACGGGTCGCACGGCTGCACCAACATGTTCGAGAAGGACGCCAAGTGGATCTACGACAACACCATCCCTGGGGATGTTGTCGTGTACACGAACACCGGCGGACAGACAGTGTCGCCCGGCAACGGCCCGGGCGGGCTCTGGAACATCCCGTGGGCAACCTGGCTTAAGAAATCAGCGCTGGGCTCTGGCGGAGCTCCCGACACGACGGACCTGACGGTGCCCGCGCCGGGACAGGGGTCCGGCCCGAGCGCCTAGTTCGTCTAGCCCGCTGCGAATCTCAGCCTTCGAGTTCGCCCATGCCCGGAAGTGTGGGCGTGCGCATCGTCTCGTGAAGTTCCGCAGGAGCGGTGAGTTCGCGTCCGCTGGCCACCCCGAGTTCATTCATCCGTCGAGCCGTGACCATCGCCTGTCGTTCGAACGACCCAACGAAGTCGTTGTAGCCGGTGACGGCTGACTTCAGGCCGCGCCCCATTTTGTCGAGATGCTCTACAAGTTTGCCGAGGCGTTGGAGCATCTCTGCGCCAAGTTCTTGAATGCGCTCGGCGTTCTCGGCGAGATCGTTGCGTTGATAACCGAAGGCGATGGTGCGAAGCATCGCGAGCATGGATGTGGGCGTCGCGAGGATGACATTGCGTTGGAACGTCTCCTCAAGCAACAGGCCGTTGGCTTCGAGTGCCGCCTGCAGTAGGGACTCAAGCGGAAGGAACATCACGACGAAGTCAGGGCTGCGCGATGAATCCGAGTAGCGCTTGGAGCTGAGCGCCTTGGCTCTCGCAAGGACATCCTCGGCATGCTTGCGGAAGTGTGTCGCGGCTTCGGGAGAGTCGGCCGCCTCGATGCCCTTCCAGTAGGAGTCAAACGGGAACTTCGCATCGACCAGTACTTCTGCACCGCCGGGCAGTGCGATGACGATGTCGGGGCGCGAGACGCCTTCGTCTCCTCCACGGGTGTCCTGACGGCGGTAGTGAATGCCTTCGAGCAAACCTGAATGGGACAGCAGTGTCTCCAACTGCATCTCGCCCCATTGACCTCGCGAGGAAGCGCTCGACATCGCTGACACGAGCTGCCGCGTGGCGCCTTCGAGTGTGGCGTATCCGCGCTGCACATGCTCGATCTGCACGCGGATGGCTTCATCGGCTTTGGCTCGTTCTTGATTGGCCTGCACCGCCTGCGTGCGCAGGGAGTCGACTGTGTCCTTGAGGGGTTTCAGCCGCTCATCGATGGTGTGCGCCTCGGCCTGTTGAAGACGCAGGGCGTCGCGTTCGGCGCGTGCCTCGGCAAGTTCGCCCTCAGCGCGCGCCAGTTGGGTGGCGGTAGCGGACGCAGCTTGCTGTGCCTGCGCCTCGCGCGCGGTGGAGTCGGTCTGGGCCTGGGCCAGCGTTGCGGCGCTCTCGCGGCCGCTGACGTAGCGCCCGACGAGCAGTCCGATAACCAAGCCAGCGAGAACCCCCGCGAGAGTGAGGGTTGACGCGAGCACTGTCATGGTGCCTCCCTGAGACCCAGCGCACGGGCTACACAGCCGCACCGGTAAGCGGCCCTTCCGGGGAATGTAGCGAGGGTGGCTGACATTGCTCGGCTGCGCCGGGCCACATGACAGGATTCGGCCCATGGGGATTCTGGGAAAGCTGGTGGGTGCCTTGGGCCCCGATCGCACCTTGCCTGAGCGGGTTGCCTTGTTTGCGGCTGCCGCGTCCGTCGGATCATCGTTCGAACCGGGATTGCAGCCCCGCAAGACCATCGACCAGGCCATCGCCACCGGCCTCATCTCCGCCGTCACTCTTTCGGCGGTCACGGTCACGCAGAGTGGAATCGAATCGGTGGGCCGCGGACTCACCCGTGGCCGCACGGACAATGCATCAGCACTGGCGCGCCTGCTGTTCTCTGTCGGCACCAACGTTGTTGTCGGTGCCGCCGCATATGGACTAGCCCGCGCGCTCCCGCCAAATGAGGCGGAGAAGTCACGCCGCGGATTCCTGCGCACCGCGGCTCAGGGAACGGCGCGCGTCGCGACCGTGGGTGCCGCGCTGTCGACGGCGATCGGCACACTGGACCTGCTCGCAGAGTCGGCACCGCAGACCCGATGGGTGTCCCGCATCCCGGTGGCCCTTCCCGCGGGTATCGCGGTCTCGGCATGGAAGATTCACCGCGTTCACACCAAGGCCGCTGAATCTCATCACACCACAACTGCCGACGTCTCCACCCGTAACTCCGTTGGCATCGCCATAGGCGTGGGGGCTGGTGTCCTCGCGCTGCAAGCGGGCGAGCGAGTGATCGCACATGGCGTTGCCCGAGGACTCGCACGTATTGCTCCGGCCTACGACGTGGTGTCCAATCCCATCGGCCACGTGGTGTCGCTCGCAGTGCTAGGCGCAGGCATGTACGCGGGATACGAGTACGCGGTGCGTCGCGTGGAGAATGGTGCTGCCGCTGTCGAACCCGCATACGACTCTCCGCCGACCTCACCGCTGGTCTCCGGCGGTCCCGGTAGTCCGGTGTCCTTTGAGTCCCTCTCGCGCGAAGGCCGACGTTTTGTCAACATGGCGCTGACGCAGGAGGAGATCGGCTCCGTCATGGGTGAGCCGGCTGTGGCCGAGCCCATCCGCCTATTTGTCGGGCTCGATTCTGCGTCGCTCATGGAAGATCGGGTCGATCTTCTCCTTGACGAAATGGTCCGGACCAAGGCCTTCGAGCGCAAAGTCGTGTGCTTCGTGTCGCCCACCGGGTCGGGGTACATCAACTATGTGATGGCCGAGTCATTGGAGTACCTGACGCGTGGCGACTGTGCCATCGTCACGATGCAGTACTCGCTGCTCCCGTCATCCATGTCGCTCACTCGAACACGGCTGGCGGTCGACCAAAACCGAGCGATCATGCATGCCATCTCCGGTTACCTGCGCGGCATGGACCCCGCCAAGCGCCCGCGATTCGTAGCGTTTGGCGAGAGCCTGGGTGCCTTGACGATGCAGGACATTTGGGCGCATCGGTCCGTTGAGGCGATGGAGCGCGACTTCATCCATTCCTCGGTGTACGTGGGCACACCCTCGGCGACGCAGTTCGCGCATCACTGGCGCATTAGTCCCGAGAAGATTGATCCGCAGGGCAAGCTCATCGAACTCGACAACTTCGGCGACTTTCTCGACCTGCCCCCTGATCGCCAACAGGTCATCAGGCATGTGCTCGTGAGCCATTACGACGATCCGATCCCGAAGTTCGGCACCAACCTGTTGATGCGTCGACCGTGGTGGCTCGGGCCGGCTGCACTGCGCCCGCCACGCGTGCCCAAGTCGGCAGAGGGGGCGCCGTGGACCACCTTCGTGCTCACCGCAGTTGACCTACTCAATGCGATGGAAGTTGTCCCGGGGACGTTCGGTCGGCGTGGGCACGACTATCGCGAAGACATTCCGCGGTTCGTCAGCCAGGCATATGACCTGCCGATCACGGCGGATCAGCTGCTGCGCATGGAGCGGGCGCTTCGCGAGCGGGAGCTCGTGTGGGCGCAGAAGCGTGTGGTCACCGAGCAGGTTGCTCGAGCCAGAGAAGCGGTCATGCGCGAGATCAAGACGTGGAACGTGAACGGTTCTGGCAGTGACAATGCCGACGACCTGCTGCGACGCGTTCTTGCGTCCGCTCCGTCGTCCTGACTCTCCGCTACATCTGAACGGTCTTGGCGGACGCCAGAATGCGGTCCACGTACGCCTGTGTTTCAGGAAAAGGCGGCACGCCGCCGTATTTGAGCACGTTGGCGTACCCGGCGTTGTAGGCCGCAAGCGCATTACGTAGCGGGTCTCCTGGTGCGACGGCCACGAGGTCGAGATTGCGACAGTTGAGCTCGGCGGCCGCGGCAATCGCGTCCTCGGGGTCCCACACGTTCTTCTTGCCATCACCGTTGCCATCGACGCCGTACTGACGCCACACCCGGGGCATGAACTGTGCGATACCGCGGGCTCCATCGGGCGACACCGCCTGCGTGTCCCAGCCACTTTCGGCGGCCAACTGCGCCGCCAAAATGGACGCTGGTACGCGAGGGCACCGCGCTGCTTCCCGTGTGATGATCGGCCGAAATTCCTCGGGAACGATCACCGGACCGCCGAGTCGAGGCCCAAGTGTGCTGCTGCGGATCGCGGACCAGCCAGCCCACAGCGCTGCTAGTAGGAGAACGACCGCGCCAAGCAGGATGAGGACCCCCACGGCACGACGTTGAGAGCGGGCGGCCACCGCACAACGGTAACCCGCCGGCTGACGGCGTACCGTGGGCCCGTGACCGAAAACGTGCCGGACCTCACCCGGCCTCAGGTGGAAAACCTGTTCGAGGAGAAGTTGCGTGAGGCGTTCAGCCAGTTGGGCTGTTTCAACCTCGCGGTATTCGGCAAAACAGGCGTCGGCAAGTCCACATTGGTCAATGCGATATTCGGGCAGAACGTAGCCCTCACAGGCGTTGGCCGACCGGTCACGCGCGGTTTGGACTACTACCGACATCCAGACGGATTTCTCGGTCTGTATGACTCGGAAGGATTTGAGACCGGAACATCAGGTGACGCCATTCTTCAAGGGCTCACCAATGTGATTAACGAACAGCGACCTGACGACCAACGCATTCATGCAGCCTGGTATCTCGTGCGCTGGTCTGATCGGCGATTCGAGAATGCCCAGCAGCAGTTCGTGCGCAAGATCGCTGCGCTCGGTGTTCCTGTGATCATGGTGATCACGCAGGTACCCAGTCGCGATGGCGCGATCCACCCCGAGGCGCTTGAGTTTGCCGATTACATCGCGTCGCTGGATCTGCCCCTGTCGCCACATGGACGAGCTGTTCTGACGAATGCCCTCGAAGATCCGTTCACTCACACACCGGTCATCGGGCTGCGAACCCTTCTGGACGACACCTATGAGGTGATTCCAGAAGTCGCTGAGTCTGCTCTGACCGCTGCGCAGATGCTCGACATGGAGCGCAAAAAAAAAGCGGTAAGTCGGATCGTGACCCAAGCCGCCGCCATCGCGGCTGGCATAGGCGCGGCTCCGATCCCGATCGCTGACGCTGCCCTGCTGGTGCCCAACCAGATCACGATGATCTCTCGCATCACGGCTGCCTACGGTCTGCCGCCCAACCGGTCGAAAGCCCTTGCTGCGGCCGGTTCGGTCATCCTGACCGGGGGAGCGACGATGGCAGGCAAGTACGCGGTCACGACACTCCTGAGATTCCTGCCCGGCGGATTCATCGTGGGATCCGCGATCTCGGCCACGGTGGCGACCGCGCTGACCAAGGCGGTCGGCATGGCGTGGGCTCAGGTCTGCGAGTACGCGCTCTCGCTTCCGCCGGATGGACGCGACACCTTTTTGAGCAGCTCGGCCGTCACGGAGCGGTTCGTGGAGTACCTCAAGCACGCTTCGCGCCTCATTCGTCCCTAAGGAGAGGTAGATTCGGAGTATGAAGAAAGTCTTGGTGTTCCTGCTCCTTGGTGGAATCGGCGCGGGCGCGTTTGTGCTCTGGCGTCGAATGCAGCAGCAGGCCGAACCCACGCCAGACCTGTGGGCGCCCGTCGAGCCGTGGCCGGCTGACGGTGCAGACCGCTGGCCGACGGCTCCTACCCAGTCGTCGCCACCCGCCGACGTGGCGAGCGAACCGGTGGCTCCCAAGCGCGCTCCGCGTAAGAAAGTTGACTCCTGATCAGATTTCGCCACGCGCGAACGTAGGAAGCCTGCGGAATCCAGCACGGTTGTAGTGCTGAGACACTGTGTGGCAGGAGGATTCATGAGACCGGCGCAAGAACTGTTCAACGTCCATCGCGACGTGACCTTTGACGAGCAGCCGATCCTGCTTCATGCCTTCGCGGGCTTTGTCGACGCAGGCGGTGGCGTGCGCATCACGGCCGATCACCTGTTGCAAAACCTGCAGCACGAATTAGTGGCGACTTTCGATTCAGATGAACTCATCGACTATCGGGCCCGTCGACCTCGCATGTCCTACGTACGCGACCACTTCGCCAGCGTCGACATCCCCACCCTCGCACTGCACCAGATCACTGATCTGTCCGGCCGCAGTTTTCTGCTGCTGGCAGGTCCTGAGCCTGACTATCAATGGCAGCGGTTCCTTGCGGCTGTTGATCTCCTGGTGGACAGGTTCGATGTTCGTCTGGCCGTGGGCCTGTCAGCGATTCCGTGGCCGATCCCGCACACCAGGCCCATGGGCATCACGGTGCACGGCAGCGACCCCGCACTGCTCTCCGGATTCACGCCGGTCGTCGGCGAGATTGAGGTCCCCGGCCATGTGGGCGCCATGCTGGAGTTGCACCTCGGTCAGCGTGGAATCACATCCATGGGCATCACAGCACAGGTGCCGCATTACCTCGTTCAGTTCGACTACCCGCGTGCTGCCACCACGCTCCTGCAAGGCATTGGTCAGGTCGCTGGTCTTCTGCTCCCGTCGTCAGGTTTGGAGCCCATGGCGGCACAGGCCGAACGCGAGGTGGCTCAACAGCTCGAGGGCAACGATGAGTTCGCCACGGTGGTTGCTGCCTTGGAGCAGCAGTACGACCACTTGGCTGCCGTCAGCGAAGGCGCCTCCAACGAACTCCCCATGGCCGATACGTCACTTGCCGACAGCGCCGTGACGGGCGAGGACATTGCCGCACAGGTGGAGCAGTTCCTGGCCAGCCTTGGTGACGATGGGCGCAAGGACGACGACGCCTAAGTCGATCGTCAGCGGCACACGGTGTCGGGTGCTGGCATGACACCGCGGACGAGGTACGTCGTCACGGCGCGGTCGATACATGTGCTGCCATTTCCGAAGGCTGTGTGACCATCGCCGTAGTACGTCAGAAGCGTGGACGTGGGCATGTGCTTATGGACGTCGCGCGCCCACCAGTAAGGAGTTGCGGGATCGAAGGTCGTTCCGATCAGCAGGATCGGCGCGGTGGTGGTCGACGTGGCCGGCCCGGGAAGTACCGGTGAGTGACCAAACCACAGGGCGCAGGACGCGTTTCCCCAGGCCAGCGCTCGAGCAATCTCGGGAACTTTGGCGGTCGTAGCCCACGTGCGAGCGGCAGCGCGAAGTCCGTCAGGCCCGGGTGGAGCCGGCTGATCCCAGCAGCCGATCGCCGGGAATGCCGAGGCGCCGTTGGACCCGTACGTGTCCGGACCCGTTTGATCATTTGCGTCCGCGGCCATGCGCTGCAGAGGCGTACCGTCACCTCGCGTTGCTGCGGCGAGCGCACGGCGAAGGTCGGGCCACAGAAACGGTGTGTACATCGCATAGATCACCGCGTTGAGCGCTTCTGCTTGCACCAATGGCAGCGCGGCGCGTGTGGCCATGGGGTGCGTGTCTAGTCGAGCAAGCAAGGTATTGATCGAACCGACCACTGCGCCAGCATTGCCGCGGTAGGGGCAGCTCCGCAACGTGGCGCAGTCGGCGGCAAACCGCTCAACCGCACGTTGAAACGCGATGGACTGTCCGTACGACAGCCCCATGGCGTCAAGACCAGGGTCGACGACCCCGTCGAGCACCATGCGACCCACGTGAGTCGGGAATCGTTGGATGTACCGAGTGCCGAGGTAGGTGCCGTAGGAGGCGCCAAACCAGTTGAGCGCATCATCACCCAGCACTGCACGCAGGATGTCCATATCTTGAATGGTGTTGTCCGTACCGACGTTGCGGGCAAGTGATGGCGACAGCCTGAGGCAGCCGTCGCTGACTGCCGCGGATGCCGCGACGTACGCCTTCTCTTGCTGGGCGGTGGTCGGGGTGCTGTCGAGCCGCAGCAGCGCGGTGGTCTGTGGGCCGGTGAGGCAGGTGATGGGCGCGGATTGGCCCACGCCGCGTGGATCGAAGCCGACAATGTCGTAGGCGGCGGCAATGCCAGGAGCACTGGAGGCGAGATAGGACGCGAAGTCCAGACCGCTAGCTCCAGGACCGCCGGGGTTGACCACCAATGAGCCGACGCGCGTGGAGCCGCTAGCCGGCCATTTGGCCACCCGCAGGCGAATCGTGGGACCAGCCGGGGCCGCATAGTCCAGCGGCACGGTGATCCACGAGCACAACCCGCGCGTCGGGTGCTGTCCGGCGTCTGCTGCGCCATCACACGGGGTCCAAGTCGGTTGCTGCGTATAGAAG
>JBAWXR010000054.1:0-10871 GCA_037143955.1 Actinomycetes bacterium | reverse complement strand
GCCGGGGACGGCCCGACCCATGTCAGGCCGGCATCGACCACCGCCTGAGCGAACACTGCCGATTCGGACAGAAAGCCGTACCCCGGATAGATCGCGTCAGACCCCGAACGCAGGGCGATGTCGATAATGGCGGGGATCTCGAGGTAGTTGCGAACCGGGTGGCCCGCCTCGCCGATCTGATACGCCTCATCAGCGATGAGACGGTGAAGGGCACTGCGGTCCTCGGCGCTGTAGATGGCGACCGAGCGAAGTCCAAGTTCGCGAATGGCGCGCGCAGCTCTGATGGCGATCTCGCCGCGATTGGCGATGAGGACCTTGTGCATGTGGCCTCCCAGGAGAACTCGCTGCGCGGGCGCGGCTATGGCGTCATGCTAGAGGTGCCCCGGTGTGAACATGTGGCCGTGCTAGCGTCCGTGGCCGCTGGAGGGAGATACATGGCAGCCGCCGAGGAATCGCTGTACCTGCTTGCGGTGATCAAGCCGCGGATGGAACGTGCCGCGGAGGCCAAGACCGCTCTCCGGGCATTGGTCGCCGGAACTCTCCAGGAGCCGGGCAATGTGTACATGGAGTTCACCGTCGATCACGACGACCCAACAACCTGGTACATGTTTGAGAAGTTCACATCGCGACAGGCGTGGGAGGAGCACATGCTCACCCCACACGTCGTCCTGGGCAACGCGGCACTCGCGGACCTGCTGCGCGAACCGACCGAACTCCGCTTCTTCTCGCCCAACTAGCCGATGCACCGTCACTCCGCGCACGTCGTGATCGTGGGAAGCGGCATGGGCGGAGGGACGCTGGCCTGGGGGCTGGCGCAGCGCGGTATCGACACACTTGTGCTCGAACGTGGTGATGTGCTGCCTCGCGAGCCGCAGAACTGGTCGCCGGAGGCTGTCTTCGTTGAGCGCCGATATAAGCCGACTGAGACGTGGTTGGACGACGAAGGACAGGAATTTCACCCGGGTGTCCACTATGTCGTCGGCGGGAACACCAAGGTCTATGGCGCGAGCCTGCCGCGACTTCGTGAGCGGGACTTCGCAGAGACTCGTTACCCGTCGGGCACATCGCCTGCCTGGCCGTTCACGTACGCCGACCTTGAGCCGTACTACACGCAGGCCGAATCCCTATACCGCGTCCATGGCGCCATGGGCGAGGATCCGTCTGAGCCATGGCGTAGTCGGCCGTACCCGTTCGGTGCACTGCCACACGAGCCGTATGTCGACGTTGTTCGTCATCGACTGCTAGATCAGGGGCTGCATCCGTCAAGCACGTCGATGGGTATCGACCTGCGACCCGGTGGCACCTGTGTGCGTTGCCAGACCTGCGATGGCTTTCCGTGTCGGCTTGGCGCAAAGTCGGATGCCGAGACCTGCGCCCTAGGCCCTGCACTGGCAGGCGGTAGCGTGCGGCTCCTGACCGGTGCGCGCATCACCGAGGTGGAGCTCGACGCTGCTGGTCATGTTGCACGTCTCCACGGGGCTCTCAATGGCGAACCCCTCGTAGTTGACGCCTCTGCGTTCGTCCTTGCTGCCGGTGCGGCAAACTCCGCCGCTCTGCTGCTCTCAAGTGCCAATGATGAGC
Organism: Actinomycetes bacterium; assembly: GCA_037143955.1. GTDB lineage: Bacteria > Actinomycetota > Actinomycetes > S36-B12 > S36-B12 > JBAWXR01. The sequence goes on along the minus strand of JBAWXR010000054.1, from coordinate 9,290 downwards.
ACCCTGAAGGGCTGGCAAATTCCTCGGGACTGCTGGGTCGCAACTACATGGTCCACAACAACACGCACATCGCGGCGGTGGATCCTCGCCGGGTCAACGACGTGGTGTTCCAGAAGACTCTCGCGGTCAATGACTTCTATGATGACCTGGGCGATGGGTTCCCCGGTGGCACGATCCAGTTCATCGGCAAGGTCCAAGGATCGATGATGAAAATCCATGCTACGAAAGTCCCCAAGGTTGTGCTCGATCGGATGGCCAATCGCAGCCTGGAACTTCTGGTGATGTCCGAGGACACGCCGAGTATGGACAATCGCGTCATGGTTGATGCCGATGGGCGCATTCGCATCTCCTGGCGCCGCACCAATTACGACCGCCACGAGGCGCTTTTGTCTCAGGCCAAGAAGGTGCTGCGCAAGGCGGGCTACAGCGGCATATTCGAGCAGCGATTCACCATCGACATGAACTCGCACATGTGCGGGACCGCGAAGGCTGGGGTGAATCAGGCAACGTCAGTGCTCGATCCACTGTGCCGTGCACATGACATTCGCAACCTCTGGGTAGTGGACTCGTCCTTCTTCCCATCGTCAGGGGCGCAGAACCCCGCATTGACCATCGCGGCACAGGCCCTGCGTGTGGCCGCAGAGACGGAGTGGGCAGATGCCTAAAAAGTCGTCAGCCCAGCAGTGGTCGGTCATCACCGCCAATGTCAACGGCGTGCGTGCAGCACTGCGTCGTGGAGGATTGGATTGGCTGGCAAACGCACGGGCAGATGTGATCTGCCTGCAGGAAGTGCGCGCCACACACGAGCAACTGCACGAGGCTCTTGCTGAGTCGCCATTGACGGGTTACCACGTGGCTCATGCGCCAGCTCCAGAGTTGGGCCGTGCGGGTGTGGCGGTGCTGACTCGCCAGAAGCCGACGGCCGTCCGTGATGCCGTCAAGGGTCTTGGTGGCCAGGGGCGCTGGATTGAGGTCGATCTGGACAGCCCGGTAGGTGCGGTCACCGTGGTGTCGACGTACGTGCACTCCGGGGAGCTTGACTCACCCAAACAAGTGGCGAAGTACGCGTTTTTGGAGCAGATGACCGCACGACTCGAAGCGCTGCGCAAGACAGCGGACAAGACCGGGCGTCACGCCATCGTGCTGGGTGATTTCAACATTGCCCACCATGAGGTGGATATCAAGAACTGGAAGGGCAACCGCGGCAAGGTGGGATTCCTGGAGGACGAGCGTGCCTACTTGGATGCGTGGTTCGCCCGCCATTGGACCGACCTGGGTCGCCGTCACGGCGGAGAGGGTCCCGGTCCTTACACGTGGTGGTCATGGCGCGGTCAGGCGTTCGATACCGATAGTGGCTGGCGCATCGACTATGCCATCGCGACGGCTGGGCTCGCGGATGCGTGCCGAGCGGTCGAGGTCGGTCGCGCGCCCTCATACGACGAGCGCTGGAGCGATCACGCCCCCGTGACGGTCACCTTCGCCTAGGCAGCATGCTGGTCCGCCCAGGCGAAGGCGCCAATCGGGGTTGTGATGGGAATTCCCTAGAGGTGGCGGGCGAAGATCGCGTCGATCTCAGCGAGGTCCGAGGGGGACATCGCCATGGCCCTCTGTCGATCCCACTCGCGGTAGATGCGGCGGTGGGTGCTGGATGTCCGGTGGCCTGAACGGTCGAACAGGGACATCACCTTGGTGAACGGCGTCATGGAGGGTCGCTCCTTAGGTCGTGTGGTGCGCTGTCCAGGGGTCTCCCGGACGACCCCAGTATGTCTCAGTTTGATAACACCGATTGACAGCGGCTCCTCACGTGTGAGCCGGTTCACAGCAAATTGTGCGTGAACCACGTGAGGCTGGCAGGCGACTGCAGTGCCAGTCGTGGTGTGAAACTATGCGGACTGTCAGACCGGCCGAGAGGAGTACGGATGCTCCGCCGCGTCACGTACTCGCCCAAGGTCTTCATCCCGCTGACCATGCTGTGCCGAGACCGTTGCGGGTACTGCACCTTCGCCCAGTCTCCGAGCCACCTGCCCTCCGCATATCTGTCAGTGGAGGACGTCCTGAACATCGCGCGCGCGGGAGCCGAGGTTGGCTGTCACGAAGCGCTCTTCACCCTCGGTGAGTACCCCGAGGATCGATATCCGGTGGCTCGCGAATGGCTTGACGCCCACGGGTTTGCATCCACCGTCGACTACATCGTGCATGCAGCTCAACTCGTGCTGGACGAGACGGGTCTCCTGCCGCATGTCAACGCGGGTGCATTAGACCGCGATGCACTTGCGCGACTGCGTACGGTTTCGCCAAGCCAGGGAATGATGATCGAGTCACTCAATCCCGACCTGCCGGCTCACCGCGGCGCCCCGGACAAAGAGCCGGCACGCCGATTGGCGACCTTGGACTACGCCGGAGAATTGGCGATTCCCTTCACCACCGGCATCTTGGTCGGATTCGGAGAATCACGCGCTGATCGCATCGTTGCGCTCGAGGCCATTGCTGCTTCGCATCAGCGCTTCGGGCACGTGCAAGAGGTCATCGTCCAGAATTTCGTACCCAAGGCCGGCACGCTCATGCGCGACGCGCAAGCGTGCTCACTCGACGATCTGATCGACGCCATAGGTCTTGCCCGACAGATTCTGCCCACCGGTGTGCATGTGCAGGCGCCTCCGAACCTGGTCGATGACCCGGGGAGCCTTCTCGATGCCGGCATCGATGATTTCGGTGGTATCTCGCCGGTGACACTGGACCACGTCAATCCCGAGCGCCCCTGGCCACATTTAGACGTGCTGCGCGAAGCGGTGGAGTCGCGCGGCATGGCCCTTGTCCCTCGACTCACCGTGTACCCAGAGTTCGCGACCAACCAATGGCTTGATCAGAACGTGCGCTTCGCTGTGCTGGACCGCAGTGATGCGGAGTCACTCGGCCGCGACGATCCGGGAGCCGTCTTCCCCGAGCGCTACGAAGATGCGACCAACGTGGGCACCGGTGCCGAGGTCATCCAGGTGGGTCGTCGATCCACAGCCTGGTACTCCGGGGCGGATCGAAGCCCCATGGCGTTGGTCCCCGGGCGCGGACGCGTGGGTGCCGCGGTGGCCGACGTCCTGGCCGGCGTGGAGCTCGGTCAGGAGCCCGGTGTTGACGAACTTGTCACGCTCTTCACCGCCCGCGGACCGGAGGTGTTGGCGATCGCCGAGTTTGCTGATGGTCTGCGGCACAAGGTCAATGGCGATGTCGTGACGTACGTGCGCAATCGCAACATCAACTACACGAATGTCTGCACCTACAAGTGCTCGTTCTGTGGGTTCAGCAAGGGTCCGTTGTCCCTCAACCTACGAGGCAAGCCGTATCTGCTGTCGAACGACGAGATTGTTGGTCGCGTGCAGGAGGCCCACGAGCTGGGTGCCACCGAAGTGTGCCTGCAGGGCGGCATCCACCCGGACTTCGATGGTGACTACTACCTCGACGTGGTGCGCGTGGTCAAAGACGCGGTGCCGGACATGCACGTTCACGGGTTCACCGCCCTCGAAGTGACCGAGGGTGCGCGCCGACTCAAAGAGCCGCTCGACTCCTACCTGCAGCGCATGAAGGACGCCGGACTGGCTTCGCTGCCGGGAACGGCCGCGGAGATCCTGGTGGACTCGATCCGCGAAAAAATCTGCCCCGACAAGATCACGACGTCCGAATGGCTGTACGCACACGAGACTGCGCATGCGATCGGATTGAAGTCCAACGTCACCATCATGTTCGGCAGCGTCGAGACACCTCGTGAATGGGCTCGGCACATCGTCGTCACTCGCGACCTGCAAAAGCGCACTGGCGGCTTCACGGAGTTTGTCCCGCTGCCCTTCGTCCATATGGCGTCACCGATCTACCTCAAGCGCAAGGCACGGCGTGGCCCCACCTGGCGTGAATCGGTGCTCATGCATGCGGTGGGTCGCATCGGTTACCACGGCTGGATCGACAACATCCAGGCCTCATGGGTCAAGCTAGGGATTCACGGTGCGCAGCAACTCCTGAATGCCGGCGTCAACGACCTCGGGGGAACACTCATGGACGAGAACATCTCGCGTGCGGCTGGTGCGGCGCATGGTCAAGGCATCGACGAGTCCGCGTTTCGTGCCGTTGTCGAACCATTAGGCCGTACGCTCCAGCAGCGAACCACGCTCTACGCCCCGGCCGTTTTGTCGAGAGGATGACTATGGACCGCCCACGTCTCATCAGCACGTCAGTGCACGAAACTTTGATCGAGGCGGGTGCGTCGGTCGATCCGTCCACTGTGGTGGTCACGGCTGCGCTCGCGGTGCGCAATCCGCTCGCAGGCAAGGGTGCGATCGCCGATTTGGCGGAGTTGGAGGCGCTTGGCGCTGAAGCGTCAGCCATGTTGGCCGCCAAGGCTGTGGCTGCTTTGGCGGCTGTAGGACTGTCGGCCGCCGATGTGCGTGGCTATGGCAAGGGCGCGATCGTTGGTACCGATGGGGATCGCGAGCACTCGGCTGCCATCCTGCATCCGCGCTTCGGTGCTCCGCTGCGTGCGGCGATCGGCGGGGGAGCCGACATCATTCCCGGTACTAAGAAGCTGGGCGGACCGGGATCAACCATCACCATGCCCATCGGCAACAAGGACGATCGTTGGGTTTTCGACGATATGGACGCGGTTGATGTGAGCCTCGCCGATGCGCCGCGCCCCGATGAGATTGTCATCGCTATCGCGATCAGTGCCGGTGGTCGGCCGAACGCTCGCGTCAAGAAGCCGTCCTAGTCACCTACGCGCCTTCGCTCAAGGAGTCGACATGTTCAAGGCAATCATCATGCTCACCCGTGGAGCAGACATGACCCACGAGGAGTTCGCGCACTGGTGGCTGGTCGAGCACGCCCCTCGTGCGGCAGAGCTCCCCGGCGTACGCCAGATCACCTTCAACCTGGTCGATACCGAGGGCGCTGATGTCGATGGCATATCTGAGCTGTGGTTTGACTCGCAGGGCGACTTCGAAGCCGCGTACGCAACCGATATTGGTAAGGCAGTTGCAGCCGACTCGATGGCGCATGTCAGCGGTCGCGTGCGCATGTTCGTCACCGAGCACTCCATAGTCGAGTGACACCACCGACGTCCTTCCTCGGTACGCCGGCGACGGCTCCGGGGCCTGACGGCCCGACCATGCTCCGTGGTTTCGGAGTGATTCGACGCAACCCCCTGCGCGCACTTGCCGCCACATGGCGCCATTACGGCGATGTCGTGCAGTACCCCATCCCCCGGCCTCCCACGTACCTGGTCAATGACCCCGACGGTGTTCGTCGCGTTCTGGTCGGCAATGCACGCAACTATGGGAAGTCGACCATTCAGTACCGCGCCCTGTCTCTTGTCACCGGCGAGGGCCTTCTGGTTGCTGACACGGAACCGTGGCGGCGCCAACGTCGCCTTGTGCAGCCGGCCTTCCATCACGAGACGTTGGAAGGAGTTGTTGACCACGTCAACACAGCTTTGTCGGGTGTGTGTGCGACCTGGGATGCCCTGCCGGAGGGATCAGTTGCGGATGTTGACGCGACCATGATGCATGCCGCACTCGAGGTCGTCGGTCATGCGTTGTTCGGAACGGATCTGTCGAGCGATGCCGAGCGGCTGGCATCAGCGACGCTGACCGCTTTGGACGTGGTGGTGGCACGTGCCCGAGTGCCGATCACCCCTCCTGCCTGGGTGCCGACGCCGGCCAATCGGCGGCTTCAGGGTGCGGTCGCGCAGTTGGACTCTGCGGTTGCGGCGATGCTGTCCCAGCCGCCGCGCGGGCACGACATGCTGGCCATGCTGCGAAGTGTGCGGGACGACACTGGCGCCGGCCTGTCAGCGCAGGAGATACGCGATCAGATCGTCACCTTCATCGTGGCCGGACACGAGACGGTCGCGAGTGCCATGACGTGGGCCTGGGCATTGGTGGCCGGCAACCCGCGGGTTCAAGACCGACTGTGCGCTGAGGCCGCATCAGTACTTGGCGATCGGAATGTCACCTTCTCCGACCTTGAGCGCCTGCCGTATGCGCGGGCGGTGTTGGATGAAACGTTGCGGCTGTACCCGCCCGCGTGGCTCATCACGCGCAAGTCCCTTCAGGCCGATGTCCTCGGTGGGTACGACATACCCGCAGGTGCTCTCATCATTCTCAGTCCGTGGTTACTGCACCGTCATCCACTTGTGTGGCCTGACCCGGCTGAGTTCCGCCCGGAGAGATTCCTCGAGAGTGATGTCGAACGCACGTCGTTCATCCCGTTCGGTGCTGGACCCCGTCTGTGCATTGGTCGGGACTTCTCGTATGTGGAAGGGGTGGCGATGCTCGCCTCGCTCGCGCGTCGCTATCGGTTTGAGTACCCCGAAGGAACTCGCCTGCCATTGGCGGATCCGCTGGTGACCATCAGGCCGGTGGGCGGCCTGCCCTTGCGCGTCACTCGTCGCTAGCGAGCGAGGAGCGAGACGACCTCGTCATGCAGCCTGCCATTGGTGGACAGGGCGCATCCATCGACGAGCGAATCGCCACCCGTGTAAGAGGTGAACTGACCGCCGGCCTCGACAACAATCGGAATCAGCGCGGCCATGTCGTAGGACTGCAGATCCGGCTCTGCGGCGACGTCGATGGCACCCTCGGCTACCAGCATGTGGGACCAGAAGTCTCCGTAAGCCCGCTGTCGCCAGGTCGTGTCGAGCAAGGTCTGCAGACGGTCAGCGCATCCACGCTCGGCCCAGCCGCGCGAATCGGAGTAGGAGAAGGACGCATCGGACAGCGCCTGCACGGCGCTGACTCGAAGTTGGCGAGGCGTGTCCGAGCCAGGATCGAGCGTGAATGCACCCGAACCCAGCGTCGCCCACCACCGCCGTCCCATGGCGGGCGCGGAGACCACGCCCGTCACGATGTCGGCGCCGTCCATGAGGCCGATGAGAGTGGCCCATACGGGGACTCCGCGTACATAGTTCTTTGTGCCATCGATCGGATCCAGGATCCAGCGGCGGGGAGAGTCCATCCCCTCGGATCCGTACTCCTCGCCGAGAATGCCGTCGTGCGGACGATGCTCGTTGAGCGCCTCCCGTAAGGCCCGCTCAACGGCTTGATCGGCTTCGGTAACCGGTGTGAGATCGGGCTTGGTGTGCACCACAAGGTCGCCAGCACGGAACCGCTTCATGGAATGAACGTCGGCGAGGTCGGCAAGGTGCAAGGCCAGTTGCAGGTCATCCATCACAAGGTGAACTTATCCGCCTAGAGTTCAGGTGTGGGTCTTGACACCATCAGTGGTCTGCCAGTGCATGCACTCGTGGTGCATGTCTCCGTAGTTCTCCTTCCCGTGACGGCGCTGGGTGCGATCCTCATCGCGTTTAAGCCGGCATGGTCGCGCAGATTCGGGATCGTGGTGGTGCTGCTGGCAGCGGTGGCCACCGTGGCCACGGTGGTCTCCAAGGAATCCGGCGAACAGTTGGCCAGTCACGTCGGGGTACCCGACCCGCATGCGCAGTTGGGCGATCGACTACCGCTATTCGCGGGTGTGCTCTTCGTGGTGGTGCTCGCCCTGTGGCTGTTTGACCGAGGTATCCCCGCCAACCGGTCCCGGCCGATCTGGCTGGTCATCCTCGCGATTGTCGTGATCGCTGTGGCGTTGGTGACCGCCTGGTGGACGATCCGTGTGGGTGATTCGGGCGCCCGTGCGGTGTGGGAGCCCATCCTCCAGAAGGCAGCCAAGTGACTCTCGCATGGACGGGCTCAGCGCGTGCGCCGTGGGCGCCGTGGTTGGTGATCGGCGTGCTTCTGCTCTTCAGCGGAGGCGTCGTGGTGATGGCGCAGGATTCTGACGTACCCACGTGGGCCACCGTGGTGTTTGGCAGTGTCGGACTTGCGGCCGTGGTGTCCATCATCTTTTTGTCGCGTGTCAAGGTCACCGTCGACTCCGTCAGGGTCGAGGTTCGGTATGGGCCGTGGGGGTGGCCCGTTCAAGAATTCATGATGTCTGACCTCACCGGCATCGAAGCGGTGTGGATCTCGCCTCGGAACTATGGCGGCTGGGGCTACCGCTGGGTTCCCCGCAAGCGGCTGAGCGGTGCGATTCTGCGCAAGGGTTCGGGGCTGGTGTTGCATCGAGCCGATGGACGCCTCTTCGCCGTGACGGTCGACGATTCCGACAGCGCACTTAGTCGAGTTCCGGGTCGTCTCGCTCGCCCTTGACTCTGGCGAGCAGCACGTCGAGGTGCGTCACGTGTGCCAACCCGAAGGAACGAATGCCCGGGGTGTCGATGATCCAGCCGCCATGGGGCAGTGGCATGGCGATCACGCTCGTGGAGGTGTGTCGGCCCTTGCCGGTGATGTCGTTCACCGCGCCCGTGAGTCGGTGAGCTTCCGGAAGGAGCCCATTGACCAAAGTCGACTTTCCCACGCCGGAATGCCCCAGTAGGACGGTGCTGTGGCCCACGAGTCGCTCGTGAAGTCCGGCCGGTGCCAGTTTGTCTCGGCCAAGGAAGATCGGAATGTCCAAAGGCGCATAGGTTCGGACCAGAAGGTCGGGCGAACCCAAGTCGGTCTTGGTGATGATGAGCATCGGCTCGATGCCCGCGTCGTAGGCCGCCACGAGCGCGCGATCAATGAGCCCTAAGCGAGGTTCTGGGTTTGCTGCCGCGGTGACAATGGCCAATTGAGTCGCGTTGGCCACCACCACGCGCTCAACGGGGTCGTCGTCGTCTGCTGTGCGTCGCAGCACCGAGCTACGTTCGTGACGGCGAACGATGCGCCCCTGAGTGTCGGAATCGCCTGTGACATCGCCGACGATGTCGACGACATCACCCACCACGATGCCCTTACGGCCAAGCTCGCGGGCTTTGATGGCGAACACGGGCATGTCTGCATCCATCAGCACACTGAATCGACCGCGATCTACGGTCGTCACCATGCCGGTCTGTGCCTCAGCGTGAGCGGGTCGATCCTTGGACCGCGGCCGGGACTTGCTGCGCCCGGGTCGTAGGCGAACGTCGTCCTCGTCTAGAGCGCGTGGGCTCACGCGGCACCCGTGACGAGGGAAGTCCATAGGTCCGCAAAGTTGGGAAGAGTCTTCGCGGTGGTATCGATGTTCTCGATGGTTATGCCTGGAACACTCAGACCGATGATCGCGCCGAAGGTGGCCATGCGGTGGTCGCCGTACGTCTCAATATGCGCGCCGTGGAGCGGAGCAGGCTCGATGGCGATGCCATCGGAAAGTTCGTGTGCGCGACCACCTAGTCGCGTGATCTCGGTGACAAGTGCCGCAAGTCGGTCGGTCTCGTGGCCGCGAAGGTGAGCAAT
>JBAWXR010000053.1:0-10877 GCA_037143955.1 Actinomycetes bacterium | reverse complement strand
GTGTGGGGTCGCACCCACCGCGGTCTACTACCACTTCGGCGGAAAAGAAGAACTCTTCGATCAGGCGTTTGCGGCCTGCCTGGGCGGGTTCACCGCGATGGTCGACAGCGTTCGGGCCAAGGCACTTGCGCTGGACGAGTCGGTCCTGCGCGAAGTCATCTACGCGGGCTGGGCCTGGTGGCGCACGCACCCGGTCGAGGCGCGCTTCCTCACCCTGCATCTCAACGGCGCCACGCCGCACTCACGACGCATGTACCAGGAATGGCAGGACCGTCATGCTCGTCGAGCCTTTGACTACCTGCCCGAAGACGAACGTCCACCGCGCAGCTCACGTAAGGCGCGAGAACAGCATGCGGTGCGCCTGCTGGCTTTCCACTTCACGGGCGCCCTGCTTCCGGTGTCGCAAACAGCGTGGTTGGACGGCGCGCTGACGCGACTGCCGGTGAACAAGGTCGAGGAAGCCCTGGCTGACATCCTCGTGCCGATCATGATGGGAGTCGAGCCGGCCGATCTCGCTTGAGTTCCCAGCGTGAGATGGAACGCAGGTGGACTTCGTCCGGACCATCAAAGATGCGCAGTGCGCGATGCCAGCCATACATGCGAGCCAGCGGAACGTCGTCGCAGATGCCCAGTCCACCGTGGACCTGGATGGCGCGATCGATGACGTTGCAGGCGACTCGGGGAGCGATCACCTTGATGGCGGCAATCTCGGTGCGAGCTCCCTTGGCACCCTCGCGGTCGATGAGCCAGGCAGTCTTGAGGGTAAGCAAACGGGCTTGCTCGATCTCCATGCGTGACTCGGCAATGTCTCGCTGAATGGTTCCTTGGTCCGCGAGCGGGCCGCCGAAGGCAACACGTGATTTGGCGCGCTCGACCATCATCTGAAGAGCGCGCTCCGCGGCGCCGAGCGCGCGCATGCAGTGATGAATGCGCCCCGGGCCTAGACGCGCTTGGGCGATCATGAAGCCATCGCCCTCCTGCCCGAGGATGTTTGAGGCGGGAACGCGAACATCCTTGAACTCCACCCACGCATGACCGTGCTGGTCTTGGCGGCCGAACACCGGCAGTGAACGGGCAATGTTGACACCGGCGGTATCTCGCGGAACCAGGATCATCGACTGCTGGCGATGAGCAGGACCATCCGGATCGGTCTTGCCCATGACGATGAGGATCTTGCAGCGCGGATCGTTGGCCCCACTGATCCACCACTTGGTGCCGTTGATGACGTAGTCGTCACCATCGCGAGTGATCAAGCACTGGATGTTGGTGGCGTCACTGCTGGCGACGTAGGGCTCGGTCATCGCGAACGCGGAGCGAATGGTTCCGTCAAGCAGGGGCTCGAGCCACGTCTTGTTCTGCTCGGGCGTGCCGAACAGGTGCATCGTCTCCATGTTCCCGGTGTCGGGCGCCTGGCAGTTCATCGCTTCGGGCAGGAGATCCATGCTCCACCCGGAAATCTCAGCGAGCTGGGCGTAGTCGACGTTGGTGAGACCGCTGATGGCCGGCAGGAACAGGTTCCACAGCCCGAGTTCGCGCGCCTCGCTCTTCAGTCGCTCCACCACGGGAGGCAGCGTGTGGTCATCGGGACCCGCTGCAGCGCGGTAGGCGTCGTATTCGGCTTCGGCGGGCAGGACGCGCTCGTTGAGGAAGTCCCACAGGCGTGCAGACAGTTCTTCTGCTCGTGCGCTCGGCTGAAAGTCCATGGTGCTCCAGTCGGTGGTGGTGGCTCGGATGCGCGTTGCGGCTTTCTTGAGATGAACTCTAGTTTGGGTTCAGGAGGGCCGCTATTCTTCCGCGAGCACGAGGGTACGGCGTCGCCTACCCTGAACGGCTTTCAGGAGGCTCGGTGTCCGCTCTGCCGCGTGGTCCCCTCGCCGAGATTGCCGCACGGGACCCGCATGGCGTGGCGCTGGTCGATGCCCTCGGCGAGCGCTCGTGGGCTGATGTGGTGGACGATCTGGCCAGTGTCGCGAGTGCGCTGCTGGAGGCCGCCCCCGACCCAGATCAACGCTGGGGGATTCTGGGTGACAACGTTTCACCGACCCTGATGGCCCACGCGGCCGCGTTGCTCGCCGGCGTTGGCGCTGTGGCCGTGTCACGTCAGTTGACCGTGCCCGAACTCACCGACCAGGTGCAGGACGCGGGGATGGTCGGACTCATCTCCGGTCCCGGTGGTGCCGACACCTCCATCGCCCTTCTCGAAGCGGGTCTGGTCAGCACCGTGGTTCTGCATTCGATGCCCGCAGCTGCGCGCGACCTACCCGGTCTGGTGATGTGGGACGAGTGGATCGCCGCGGCCCCTGCGCGCGAGGACTTTCCGGTAAGACCTGCTCGCCCGGCGATGGTCTACACCTCAGGCACCACCGGACGAGCGCGCGGTACACAAACCCGCTGGGTTATCGCGCCTGTGGAGACGCACCTGGACTACCTCGCCAAACTGAGGGAGCGCGCGCAGTTCCCCGAAGGCCCACACATTGTCGTGGGCCCGTTGCAGCACAACGGTCCCCTGACCGCAGTGCGCCACCTACTTCTCGGGCAGCCGGTGATCATCGTGGGCAAGTTCGACGCCGCGGAGGTGCTTGGCCTGATCGAGCGCTATCGGGTCACGTCATCGGTCATGGTCCCGACCCACTTTCAGCGCCTGCTTGCAGCACCCGCAGATATACGCGCCACCAGCGACATCAGCAGTCTGAAGCTCGTGGCGCATACCGGCTCGGCATGTCCACCGGACGTCAAGCGCGCCATGATCGACTGGTTCGGTCCGGTGTTCACCGAGTCCTATGGCGGAAGTGAGTCGGGGACGCTGTGTCGCATCAACAGCACCGACTGGCTTGAACATCCGGGCTCTGTGGGACGTGCGGTCGAGCCATATCGAGTGATCGTGGTGGATGAGGCGGGCACCGAGCTTGCAACCGGGGAGACCGGAATCCTGGCGTTCGAGGCGCCCGCGGGATACGGCATCCAGTACCACCATGACGCGGAGAAAACGGCCAAGGCCTACATCCGCCCCAACGCCTTCACACTGGGCGACATGGGGCATATCGATGCCGAGGGCTTCATCTACGTCACCGATCGCGTGTCGGACATGGTCGTCTCCGGCGGGGTAAATCTCTATCCGTCTGAGAGCGAGCAGGCGCTTCGCAATGCTCCGGGAGTTTCTGACGTCGCCGTGATCGGGATCCCGCACCCCGACCTCGGGGAGCAACTGCTTGCCCTGGTGGTGGCCTCGGATGCGTCCAGCCCGCCCACGGCCGCCGATCTCCAAGATTTCTGCCGCGAATTGATTTCTTCCTACAAGATTCCACGTGTGTACGAGTTCGTCGCCGAACTCCCGCGCAATGAAATGCAGAAAGTCGACAAGAAGGCACTGCGCAAGCCCTACTGGGCAAGCGATCGCACCATCGCTGGATAACTCGCGTACGAGGAGGAACGAATGCTTAAGGGAATCGCAGGACGCACCGCAGTCGTCACAGGCGGCTCGGGTGGCATCGGATCGGCCACGGCACGCCGACTACACGCCGAGGGCGCCAATGTTGTGGTCGTCGACCTTGACGGTGCTGGGGCTGAAGCAGTCGCAAAGGAGCTGGGCAGCAAGGCCGTTGGCATGCGTGCCGACGTCTCCAGTCCCGACGACAACGCGGCCATCATCGCGAAGGCCGTCGAGACCTTCGGTTCCGTTGACATGTTCCACATTAATGCCGGAGTGGAGAGCAAGGTCATCCCGATCCTTAATTTCGACATCGCCGACTACCGCAAGGTGTTCGACGTCAATGTGCTCGGGGTGTTCCTTGGTGCGCAAGCCGCGGTCAAGCAGATGATGACCCAGCCAGATAAGGGCAAGATCGCTATCACCGCATCGATCGCTGGGCTGAAGTCCGACGCTGGTGTTTCGGTCTATAACGCAAGCAAGCATGCGGCGATCGGCATTGCGCGCGCGCTGATGAAGGAAACCGGTCCGCTGGGCATCCGCGTCAACGTGATCGCTCCAGGTGTCGTCGACACTCGCATGATGCGTCCGCTCGAAGAGGGCATCGGCGCGCTCGCCGGAGTTGACGGCGCTGCTATTCAGGCCGCCATGAACGCCGCAGTGCCCTTGGGCCGCTACGGGCAGCCCGAGGAGATCGCCGCGACGGCCGCTTGGCTGCTCAGCGACGAAGTCCCGTACATGCATGGCGAAGTGGTGACCGTGGGCGGCGGCCTCTGGCCGTGATGCGCATTGGACTCAGCCTGCCGCAGCTCGGCGGGCACGTGGATCGCGATGTGGTTCGCGGGTTTGCCGAGCGTGCGGAGGAACTGGGCTTCGGTTCGCTGTATGTCCAGCAACACCTCTTTTATCCGCTGAACCCCGCGTCGGGATATTCCGCCCGACCGGGGCTCGCGGTACCTGAGCCGTATCGATCAATTTTGCAGCCGATGGAGCTGCTGGCTGCCGTGGCTGCGTGGACGTCGACGATCCGTATCGGCACCAGCATCCTGGTGGCCGGGTATCACCGACCGGTCGACCTAGCGCAGCGCATCTCGACGCTGGACATCTTGTCCGGCGGGCGCACCGAATTCGGGTTCAGCGTGGGCTGGTCCGATGAGGAGCATCAGCAGTACGACGTGGATCCACGCACGCGCGGACGTCGCGCGGACGAATTGATCGATGCACTGCTGGCCTGCTGGGGACCGGACCCGGTGTCGTACGAAGGGGATTTCTTCTCGATCCCGGAGTCCGATGTGCGTCCCAAGCCCGTGCAGCGTCCGCACCCGCCGCTGATGTCGGGCATGCGCTCCGAGGCAGGACTGCGACGTACGGCCGAGAAGTTCGACATCTGGAATCCCGCGTCGGGAACCCTCGAGCAGCATCTCGCCACGATGCAGACGCTCGCCGGTATGCGTCCAACGGGAATGGCCCCGCTGCGCATGGTCTGGAACCTGTTCACCGATCCGCCGGTGCAGGTCGCCAACCTGGTGCCCTTGAGCGTCGACGACCTGTGCGTCCAGGTCGCGGCTGCTGCTGCCGCAGGAGTGCACGCCGTTTCGGTCGATGCGAACTTCGAGGCAGCGATCCAATCGCCACAAGACTGGCTCGCGGTACCTGATCGCCTCGCGCCACTTCTGGACGCTGCTCGGAGATGACGCTCGATCGCCTACTCGATGAGCGGGATGTGTGCGATGCGCACTACCGGTTCGCGGAGGGCATTGACCTGCGCGATTGGGTGCTCTATCGGTCGGCCTTCACCACCACGCTTGCCTTCGACTACACGTCGTACCGTCCAGGGTCGGCCGGCAGTGTGGCAGCAGATTCTTGGGTCGACCGTGCGCGGCGACGTTTCGAGACGCTGACGGCGACGCAGCACACAATGAGCAACCCACGCGTGCAGCTCGAAGGTGATCGCGCCACCTGCACGATGTACGTGGAGGCGTGGCACTCGCTCCAGGTCGATGACACATCGGTGCTGTGCACAATCGGCGGTCGTTATGTCAATGAGCTGGTGCGCGTCGGACGGGAGTGGCGCATCGAGGTTCTGCGTCTACACGTGCGGTGGATCCAGGGCGATCGATCGATCCTGGATGGCTGAGGGAGCGTCAGCCACGCAAGCCGCGCCATGCGAGAGTGCCGCCGTCGACGGGGAAGACCCCGCCGGTCACGAACGAGGCCGCATCAGATGCAAGGAAGCATGCGACCTGCGCGACCTCATCGGCCGTGCCCATGCGCGGAATCAACTGTGCGCCGGTCATGTGATTCTCGGTGTATTCGCGATTGTCGGCTGCATCGAGGAATCCCAGAGCCATCGGAGTAGCAATAGAGCCAGGCAGGAAGCAGTTCACGCGCACATGTGGTGCGAGCGCGATAGCCGATGACTTGGTGAGGTGAATGACACCGGCTTTGCTGGCTCCGTAGGCAACAGCGCTCTGCGTGCCGTTAATGCCGGACACTGAAGCTGACGTCACGATCGACGGGCCACGATCGGATGCACGCAAATGCGGTGCGGCAAGTTTGGTAGCAAGCCACACCGCTTTGAGATTGACGTTCATGACGGTGTCCCACGTGAGCTCATCAATGGATTCAAGGTTGGCATGTTCGACGTACATCGTGTCAATGACGCCAGCGTTGTTGATGAGCGTGTCCAGACCACCCGCGAACGCCACGGCCTCGTCGACCATGTCCTTGATTTCGCTGGACTTCGTGAGATCGGTCGTGATGGTGGCGGCCTGTGCGCCTGCTGCGCGGACGAGCTCAGCGGTCTGCTGAAGTTCGGTGACCTTGATGTCCACCAGGCATACGGACTCCGCTCCCTGGCGTGCAGCCTCGACGGCGATGGCACGGCCCATACCCTGCGCAGCGCCCGTCACGAGCACGCGCTTGCCCGCCAGCGTTGTCATGATGGGCCGGTAGCAGGCGTGGCCCATCCGACGCGGCTGTCCGCGCTGACATCGACACTGATGGTTTTTTCGACGATGCGGGCGACGCCGTCGTCGATGCGGACGCGATCCATGTAATTTCCCCAACCGAACACGGACGTGTCATCTCCAGCGAAGGTGTAGATGAAGTACGAGTCCATGCGCGCTTCGCCCACGGACAGCCAGGTCACCTGCTGATTGGTGAGGAAATGCTTGCGGAGGACGTTGTCCGCGAGGGCCTTTCGGTAGTACTCGACTATCGCCTCGCGACCCACCTGTGAACCGCGACGAGTAGTGAGCACCGCATCAGCTGAGAACACATCAGCGAGCATGTCGAAGTCCACGGTGTCGATTGCCACGGCATAACGCCACGACGCACCCCGAGCCGCCTCGATCGTCTCCATGCGCTCCAGCCGTGCCTCGAGCTCGCTCATGATGCATCTCCTTCTGCGGGGCGCACCCCGCGTTTGGTAAGGGTGACAGGACCCGTCACTGTCAGGCGGCAGGCCAACCGTCGCGTGGGATCGACCGCGCCCATGGTGCGATCAAGTGCCTCGATTTCGTCCGGTGGCATTGTCCCGCAGTTCTCGACGCCATCACGAATGATGCTCACGCACATCCCGCAGGACGCTGCGCCACCGCACTCGGTGGGCCAGTCATATCCGGCTACATGTGCGGCGTCCATCACGGTCTGCCCGTCGGCCACCTCCAGCTCGAGCCCGAGGGGTTGGACTGTGACGAGAGCCATGTGCCCTCCGATGCGCGAGGAGTGGGTTGGTTGTGCGAAGCGGGACTTACCGGAGTGCGATGCTAGTAACGTACCCGGCAGGCCCGCAGGGCGCTGACCGAACTCCTCGAAAGGGAACACCATGGACCTTGGTATTGCGGGCAAGAAGGCGCTCGTGACTGGCGGAACGCGCGGCATTGGCCGGGCGACAGTTGAGTTGCTCGCCGCCGAAGGCGCGTCCGTCGCGTTCTGTGCACGCAATCAGGAGGCGGTTGACGAACTCGCTGCCGAGCTCAAGGGCAAGGGTGTCACGGTGTTCGCGCGCGCCATCGATGTGAGCAATGAGGAGCAGCTCAAGGCCTTCATCACCGATGCTGCAGCGGCACTCGGCGGCCTCGACATTCTCGTCTCCAACGTCACGGGCGGATCGCTCAAGGGCGCAGAGCAGTGGCAGCAGAGCCTCGAACTTGACCTCATGCCACTCGTGCATGCCATCGATGTGGCAACGCCCATCATGGAAGCAGCAGGTGGCGGCAGCATCATCGCTATGTCGTCCACCTTCGGCTTCGACAACGTATGGCCGAGCAGCCCGAACTCCTACGGCGCGTTCAAGGCCGCGATCATTCGCCACGCTTCTGCGGCCGCGCACGCACTCGCACCCAAGGGCATTCGCGTCAACACCGTGTCGCCCGGTCCGGTCTACTTCGCGGACGGCGACTGGGGAAAGATCAAGGCCGGTCGTCCCGAGGTGTACGACAAGGTGCTCGGCTCCATCCCACTGGGACGCATGGGTGACCCAAAGGAGGTCGCCGCGGTGATCGTGTCGCTGGCCAGTCCGGCCATGGGCTACTGCGTGGGCACCAACGTGGTGTGCGACGGCGGCATGACCGTTCGCACCCAGTACTGATTTCACACCTGACCTTCTCGATCACGACTCGACGATGACGACCCCGGCGCGCTGTCGCACCGGGGTCGTTGACGTATTACTCGTGGTCGGCGGTAAGTGGCACGACCTGGACTTTGCCCGCCGTGAACTGCTGGCGCTGCTGGGCGATCACGATGCTGTCCGCTGCACGGTCCGCGACGACTTCACTGACCCAGATGCGATCGATCAGGCAGACGTGGTGATCGCCTACACCTGCGATGTGCGACCGACACCACAGCAGAGCGCGGCACTCACAGCACATGTCACAGGCGGCGGACGTCTCCTTGCTCTTCACGCCACGAACTCGGCCATCGATGCGCCGGCTCCTGGCGAACAGCGAATGTTTGCGGTACCGGACGCTATGCCGGAATTCACCGCGCTCCTTGGCTCGCGATTCCTGGCCCACCCCCGGATCGCACCGGCTCGCATCGACGTGTGCCAACCCAAGGATCAGCTTGTTGCGGGTATCGAATCGTTCGACACAACCGATGAGGTCTACGTATGCGCGTGGGCGCCTGACGTCGATGTCATCCTCGACACCTCGCTGACGGCTGAGTGTCCGGGATTTCCAGACCCCGGGGTCGACATTGGTGCTCGGCTCCCAGTCCTGTACCGACGAAAGGTTGGCGCAGGCGTGATCGTGTATTTCACGCTGGGTCACTGTCGAGGTCGATTCGATGTGCGCGATATGGGAATCGACGATCTCGGTCACACCGATCGGATCGCGTGGGATTCTCCGCAGTACCGTGCCGTGCTGAAGCGTTGCGTCGACTGGGCTGTGCATGGTGAGAGCGAAGGTGAGGGAGCCGCATGAGCAGAACCGCAGTAGTGACGGGGGCCGGTCAGGGAATCGGTACCGCCGTAGCAGAGCGACTCATGCAGGACGGGTTCGACGTCCTTGCGGTTGACGTAAACGAGCAGCAGGTGCGCGAAGTTGCGAAGCGCCTGGGGTGCCGTCACGCGACGATAGACGTGCGGGAACCCGATCAGGTGGCGTCGCTTGCGACGCTTGCCCCTGAGGCGACCGTGCTCGTCAACAATGCGGCCATCCAGCGTTACCAGAATCTGCTCAGCACGACGGTGCAGGAGATGCGCGACATCCTCGATATCAATGTCATCGGCCCTGTCCTTGCAGCCCAGGCCCTTGTGCCGGTGATGGCGCGCAACGGTGGTGGCAGCGTCATCAACTTCTCGTCGATCACCTCCAAGGCGCATCCGATGGGAACCTCGCTTTATCCGGCATCCAAGGCTGCGATCAATCAGCTCACCGAGGCCATGGCGGTGGAGTTCGCACCCATGGGGATTAGGTGCAATGCCGTGGCTCCCGGCACGGTTGTGACTGAGGGCACGGCCGGTCACTACGGCAACGATGCGGCGCAGGCGGCCATCGCCGGATGCCTGCCGGTGGGTCGCATGGGCCAACCCATGGACATCGCCAATGCGGTGGCCTTCCTGGTGTCGGATCAAGCGTCATGGGTCACCGGGCAGGTCTTATTTGTCGACGGGGGATACTCGGCATCCACCGGACAATTCTTCCGTTGGGCCAGAAAGGCCCCAAAATGACGGGCGAGAAAGGCGCCAAAATGACCAGACCGTTCCGCTTCTCCATTCAGGCGTTCAGCTCGCCCACCCGCAAGGAGTGGGTCGAGCTTGCGCATAAGGTGGAGGCGTCGGGGTTCTCGGCCCTGCATGTGGCAGATCACTACCTCGGCCCCGGCAGCATGATCGAAGGCACCGGCCATCGCGTGCAGGCCATGGCGCTGATTCCGGCGATGACCGCAGCAGCGATGGTCACCAGCACCTTGCGTATTGGTTCGCGCATGGCATGTGTGAGCTACCACCTGCCGACCATCCTCACCAAGGAGATGGCGACGATCGACGTGCTGTCCGAAGGTCGACTTGAGGTGGGTCTTGGTGCGGGTTGGCTCGAGCGCGAATACGAGGCCCTGGGCATCCCCTTCGAGACACCGGGCAAGCGCATTCAGCTGCTTCGCGAAACAACGGAGTTCATGATTCAGGCGTTCGCCGCCGAAGGTGAGCTCGATTATCGCGGCGAGTTCGTGCAATCACACGGCTACACCGCGGTTCCCGCGACTGTTCAGCGACCACATCCGCCCATCATGATCGGCGGTGGTGCCCCCAAGGTGTTACGTCTGGCCGGCGAACTCGCCGACATCGTCAGCGTCAACTTCAACAACAGTTCGGGTGTCGTGGGAGCGGGCAGCATTGCCTCGTCCACCGCTGAAGAGACGCACAAGAAGATCGAGTGGATCCGCGTGGGAGCGGGTGATCGTTTTGACAGCCTCGAACTTGAGACCGCCACGTACTTCATCAGTGTCGAGGGTCGATCGCAGATCACTCCCGAAGCCGTGATGACTCGCACCGGAATGGACCTTGCGACGCTGCAGTCCTTTCCCCATGCGGCGGTGGGCAGCGTGGATCAGATCTGTGAGGAGTTGCAGCGGCGCCGTGAGGAGTACGGCTTTTCAGCCATCACGGTGGGGGATGCGCACCTTGATGCATTCCTTCCCATCGTCGAGCGATTGGCAGGAA
Source organism: Actinomycetes bacterium (assembly GCA_037143955.1). GTDB lineage: Bacteria > Actinomycetota > Actinomycetes > S36-B12 > S36-B12 > JBAWXR01. Next base: position 285 of record JBAWXR010000053.1, on the reverse strand, counting down.
CCTGATGCATGAATATTCGCTAGCCCACCTCTCCATGATCGCAGTGCCGCCGATGCAGTTAGTGCGCGTCGCTCGCGAGACGGGATACGAGTACACGGGCTTTCGCCTCACACCCAGCCCCTCCACCGGCATCGACCACGGACTGCTCGGAGACACACGAGAGTTGGAAGAGCTGCGTCGCGTGATCGATGACTCAGGCGTGAGCATCCTGGATGTCGAAGTCATCCGCATGAAGGATCCGTCGGCGATAGAGACTGCGCGCCCGTTGCTTGAAGCGGCCAGAAT
>JBAWXR010000052.1:0-10988 GCA_037143955.1 Actinomycetes bacterium | reverse complement strand
AACCTGCTTCACATCCGCCAGTGGCATGTCGATGCTCGCGAAGCGTCGTTGGGCACCGATTTCGACGTTGAGCGGACTTGCCGGCGTGGGACGGGCCACCGCGGCAACTGTTGACAGGGCGCTCCCGACCTTGCCTCCCACCCGCTGAGCGATCGAGGTGGCATCCGATCCGGCCTGGCGCAATGCGTCGATGGCCGCGCCGGGCCGAGCAGCAATCTCGGCGACGGCCTCGGTCAGCAGCTCAACTCCACTGGGCTCACGTCGTGCCTGCCACGTATCCCCCGGACTTGCAGGCACCTCCGGTGTTTCGTCGAGCAGCACCTGCGCGATGTCCACGGCAGACACCCCATCGACCAGCGCCTCATGCGTCTTGCTGACGATGGCGACCTGACCGTCCTGCAGACCTTCGATGAGATACAGCTCCCACAGCGGTCGGTCGCGGTCGAGCCGACGGCTGATGATGCGCGCGACGAGCTCGTCAAGCTGCTCGCGGGTGCCCGGCTTGGGCAATGCGGATCTTCGAACGTGGTACGTGATGTCAAAGTCCTCGTCGTCGACCCACACCGGCCGCGCGACACCGAAAGGAATATTGCGCACCCGCTGGCGATAGCGCGGCACGAACGGCAGCCGCTGACGAACCAGGCGAATCAGCTGATCGAGGTCCAGGCCGCCTTCCGGCGGTGTGAATATGGCAAGGCCACCGGCGTGCATAGGGGTGGTCTCACGATCAAGAAAGAGGAACGAGGCATCCAAAGCCGTCAGTCGACTCGGCATCTGGCCTCCCTCGTAAGCCGCGGGTTGTCAGTCTCCCACGACCTGCCTGGCCAACGAACGCATCGCCCTGCTGACCCCGGATCTGCTGGCTCGCTCCGAGAGCGTGCCCCCGTGCGCCCAACATCTCGCCAAAGTCCGCTCATCGTCGGGGACAGCCACCGCAGGGGCATCGATTCCCAGTGCTCGCACGGTGTCCACCCATGCGGACGCGCCTCGCCCCGCACGCGTGTGCGCGAGCGTCCGTGGCGCACCCGGGGGAAGGTCACCCCATGCGCTTGCCAACCGCGCGGCCCCATGAGCAGAACTCCGTGCCACCACCACGACGTGGTCGGCGATCGTGAGCGCCGACAGCGATGCGGCATTGCGTCGACGGGACCATGGCGCATCCCCATCAACGTCCTCAAGACTTGCACCCACATCCACCACCGTGACGTCAAAGCTCGCCCGCATGCTTTCCCACAGCGACTCAAGATGTGCGGAACGCAGTTCGGGCCAGTGATCTGTCGATCCGATCCCGGTCAGTACCGCCAGGGTTGGGGACACCTGGGTGCAGAACTCCGCGACATCAATTTCCTCTCGACCATCGAGAAATCGGCATGCCGCCAAAATTCCCGGCGCCTGAACGCCAAGTGCCATACCAATCGATGGAGCGTACGTGTCAGCATCAATGAGGCACACGCGCCGCTGCATGCCTGCGAGCGCATCGGCTAGTCCGAGCGCCACCGTCGTTCGTCCGGGCGCACCGTGCGGCCCCCATACGACAATCACGTGTCCACATCGCATCGGGCGGGGCGCGTCGATGATGTGGACCACATCGCCTGCGATGGCGTCGACCTCATGGGTGGCGATAAGCAGTGGCCACAGGGGGGTTGAGTCGGCTCGGACGATGCGACTGACGCCGAGGTGTCGCAGTCGATCAACATCCTCAGGATCCTCCGCAAGACCCACGGTCGCTGAGCCCAATCGATCAACCGTGGCGGATACCAACCGTGGAAGTGACGCAGATATGACCGGTTGAGCTTGTGGGAATGACGCAACAGCAGCGAGGGCATCAACCGCATCAACACACCGCCGAACAATGCGTACACCCGATGTCGACGCCGTGGACACAAGTTCTGGCTCTCGCGTCACCCCCGGTGCTGCCAGGAGAACATCGATCATGGCGTCTGCCCCATCACTGTCGTGGAAACAGGTGCATCATCCGCGCGGGGATCCTGTGCCGTCTGCGTACTCGAGATGGGTACCGAGACAAGATCTACTGAACCAACGCGTGAGGCAGCGACGACGTCCTGCACTCGGTTGGTCGGCACGCGGAGCATCACCGTGAGTTCGCTTGCAACTCCACTTGGGTCTGTGGAAACGCTCCACACCAAAACGTGTGCAATTACAAGTCGCGGACTCGTGTGCTCTTGCACGTCTGTGGTCCAGATATCCACGGCATCGCCGGCTTGAACATCCGACGGAAGGTGACGTGGATCGACCGGCACGGGGACGAGTCGAACGTCGCCGTCACTGTCTTCTGCCAGGGCTGCCTTGGGCAGCAATTGACCCGCGGAGATCGGCCATCGAAGGGTGCCTACAAGGCCCCCGGCGGTCGCAGGACTGTCGGCAGCCACATACGTCGAGCCGGCAACATCGCGATTGACCTCCACGGCTACCAGTCCGGAGGGATGAGCGCCTGCCTGCAGGTCACGGGTGACCTGCCATACGGTCATAGTGTCGCGCCCACTCGACATAATCCGTGCACCAGCGAGCATGGAAACCGCAATGAGCGCGAGGCCACACCAGAGGCGTACATCGCGCATGCGAGCGGTCCGTATACGTTGCATGACACGCAGCATCGCCGTATCAGGGCGGGTAGGTCGAATCGTCATCCACAGGTCGCGGTAGACCACTCGCACAAGGCCACATCATTTAGGCACCATCCGCCCATGCGATTTCTCACGCTTGCCGATGTGGCCGAAACTTTGAACGTCTCGGGAGCCCAGGTTTACGCACTTGTGCGCAGTGGCGCTCTCCCGGCGATCAAGGTCGGCGGGCGCGGGCAGTGGCGCGTGGAGTCACGCGTCCTCGAGGAGTTCATTACCGCGCAGTATGCGCAGACTCGAACCTTCGTGCGCACTCATCCGAGATGACTACAGCAGCTCGCACGCCTGAAGTCCCGCCAGCGGTACCCAACTACCGCATTCCAGAACGACATAATCTGCGCACACGCTCGACAGCCGCGCAACTTTTCGAGTCCCGTCGGGCCACCACAGTCGCACCGATCCGCCACATGCATGGTGCTCTCGCAGGACACTGCACACGCTGCGCGTGGGTGCGTCGGTGCAGTGTCGTGTGGCCCGGTGCGGTTGAAGAACACAAACAGAGGTCATAGGGACAAGTAACACGCCCCTGTCGACTTCTACGCAGACCCAGCCGACCACCGCCGGGCCGGTTCGACCCCGCACCACCGAACCGCCCGAGAGGTGCAGCTCTATCTCCGTTCCCACGGATAGGGCGCGGACAGCGTCATCTATTCGAGTCGTCGCCAATTCAGCCACAAAAACCTCATAGGCCTCACTGATTACGTCCCGGTCATGCTCGCGCTGCACTCGCATGATCGTGTCCACGTCGACGACATCCTCGAATCTCATGCGGGCAGCATTACTTCATCGCGGCTGACTCTGCACCCGCGCGACAACACCTGTGGACGGACGTCGTCCAGGTTTGAGCCTGTCTCCTTGCGGGGCATCACGTGTGTCGACGTTATCCACCGAAGGAGATCGACTCCTTGACCGGTCGCAACCTGGCGGCCTACAACACACCTGCAAGCAAACGCACGCATGCGAGTCCATTCGCGCCCCCCCGGCGTCGTTAACCGACAGAGGAAGGGCTACGCACATGTCCGCAAACACCGTGCACGAATCCAAGGACGAGGCCGGACGGATACTCGCGCCCGCCACCGACGTGCGGCCTCGCACCCTGAGCCCCGTTCCACGTCAATTGACTCTGGAGTTTGCGTGGGAGGTGGCCCCGGGAATTCCGGCGGTCCCCACTCCACCACGAGGTCTGCGTCTTGTCACGGATGACGAGCCGGACCGAGGCAGCGGCGCGGGCCTTCCCGACCCCGCGCGTTGGGCCGCACAGCTGGCCCGCGCCGTTGCCGAGGTGGGCACAGGTCAACGTCCGCCCGGTCAGCTCACCCGATGGGTCGAGCGGCAGGAGTTGGCCCGCTTGGTTCGACGCGGTGCTGCGTATTCACGTCATCCGTCAACCCGAGGGCAACGCGAGAAGGCCCTGGTACGAACTGTGCGATCGGTACGCGTCTGTCCTGTCGCACCGGGGGTCGTCGAGACGTCGGCGGTCTTGATTGGCAACGACCGCGCACGCGCCGTCGCGATCAGGCTTGAAGCTATCGCTGGTCGCTGGCTCGCTACCGCGGTGGAGTTCGGCTGAGGAACCCAATCACCGCCTACTACTGGCGCTTGCGGTTCTCGCGCTCGGCCCGGCGACGCTCGGCTCGTGACGCGTTCGGGTCGATCTCGACCAGACCGTCGGCCGTCGACTCCATCTCGCCGTGCTCGATGCCACCGTCGGCACTGGGTGCCGTGTACTCCAGATGTTGCGGGCGCGAGGGCGTGAGACCGGGAGCGCTGATGACCGGAGCGTGGTGATGCTCCTCCGCAACCACCACGGCGTCACCCTCACCGTCGGACACCGCCACCACCTCGATGTCGGTCTCGGCCGGCGCCTCGACCTGAACCTCGACATTGAAGATGAAGCCGACAGTCTCCTCCTTGATGGCATCCATCATCGCCACGAAAAGGTCGTAGCCCTCGCGCTGGTACTCGATGAGCGGATCGCGCTGGGCCATGGCACGAAGGCCGATGCCGTCGCGCAGGTAGTCCATCTCGTACAGGTGCTCGCGCCACTTGCGATCCAGCACGGACAAGATCACGCGGCGCTCTAGCTCGCGCGCTACTTCCTCACCGAGCTCCTCCTCGCGACGCTCGTAGGCGGCCTGAGCATCGTCGACAAGCTCGGCCTCGAGGTACTCGGCACTCAGTCCGGCGCGCCCGCCCCCCGAGGACTGCTCAAGCTCCTCGATCGTGACGCCGACGGGATACAACTGCTTGAGTGCGGTCCACAGGTGCTCGAGGTCCCAGGACTCGGGATAGCCCTCAGCCGTGGCCGCCTTGACGTAACCGGCAACCGTCTCATCAAGGAACGTGCGCACCTGCTCGTGAATATCGGCACCCTCAAGGACCTGACGACGCTCGTCGTAGATGACCAAGCGCTGACGGTTGAGAACATCGTCGTACTTGAGCACGTCCTTGCGGATCTCGAAGTGCTGAGCCTCGACCTGCGACTGGGCCGACTTGATGGCGTTGGTGACCATCTTTGCCTCGATGGGCACATCGTCAGGCACGTTCATGCGCTGCAGAAATGCATTGACCATGTCGGACTTGAACAACCGCATCAAGTCGTCCTCGAGAGACAGGTAGAACTGCGACTCACCGGGATCGCCCTGGCGTCCCGACCGGCCACGAAGCTGATTGTCGATGCGACGCGATTCATGACGCTCGGTGGCAAGCACATACAGGCCGCCGATTCGGGTTACCTCGTCGTGCTCTGCCTGAACCGAAGACTTGGCTTTCTCCAATGCCGCCGGCCACGCCGCCTCGTATGCGTCGGGATCATCGATGGCAGACAGCCCCTGCTGTGACAAGGCCGCAGCGGCCATGAACTCAGGATTTCCGCCGAGCATGATGTCGGTGCCGCGTCCGGCCATGTTGGTGGCCACGGTGACCGCTCCCTTGCGTCCCGCCTGCGCGACGATGGCGGCCTCGCGCTCGTGCTGCTTGGCGTTGAGAACCTCGTGGGGTACGCCGTTCTGCTTGAGAAGGCGGGAGAGAAGTTCTGACTTCTCGACGCTCGTGGTGCCCACCAGCACGGGCTGGCCCTGCGCATGGCGCTCGACGATGTCCTCGATCACCGCGCGGTACTTGGCTTCTTCGGTGCGGTAGACCAGATCGGCCTTGTCCATGCGAATCATGTCGCGATGGGTGGGAATGGGCACCACGCCGAGGTTGTAAATCTGATTGAACTCCGCGGCCTCCGTCATGGCCGTGCCGGTCATGCCCGAGAGCTTGTCGTACAGGCGGAAGAAGTTCTGGAGGGTGACGGTCGCGAGTGTTTGGTTCTCGGCCTTGACCTCCACACCCTCCTTGGCCTCGATCGCCTGATGCAGGCCCTCGTTGTAACGGCGTCCCGAGAGGATGCGTCCGGTGTGCTCGTCGACGATGATGACCTCGCCATCGATGACCACATAGTCGCGATCGCGCTTGAACAGTTCTTTGGCGCGAATCGCATTGTTGAGAAAGCCCACCAGCGGCGTATTGACCGTGTCGTAGAGATTGTCGATACCGATCTGGTCCTCGACACGGTCGATAGCTTCTTCGAGTACGCCGATAGTCTTCTTCTTCTCGTCGACCTCGTAATCTCGGTCAGGCTTGAGCATCGCAGCAATACGAGCGAATTCCTGGTACCAGGTCGTGGCCTGATCAGCCGGACCGCTGATGATCAGGGGCGTACGGGCCTCGTCAATAAGAATTGAGTCAACCTCGTCGACAACTGCGAAATGATGGCCACGTTGAACCATCTCATCCTTGGACCAAGCCATATTGTCGCGCAGATAGTCAAAGCCAAACTCATTGTTGGTGCCGTAAGTGATGTCGGCGGAGTAGGCGATGCGGCGCTCGGCCGGAGTCATATGCGCCAGAATGCAACCGACCTCGAGGCCCAGAAAACGATGGACCCGACCCATCCACTCTGAGTCGCGCTCGGCGAGGTAGTCGTTGACGGTGACGACGTGAACACCCTTGCCGGCAATCGCATTGAGGTAGGCCGGAAGCGTAGCGACCAGCGTCTTTCCTTCACCGGTGCGCATCTCCGCGATATTGCCCAGGTGAAGCGCGGCGCCACCCATGAGCTGAACGTCGTAGTGGCGCTGACCGAGGGTGCGCTTACTGGCTTCGCGGACGACAGCGAAGGCCTCGGGCATGAGGTCGTTCAAGGACTCACCCGCGGCATGCCGCGCGCGGAATTCATCGGTCAAGGCTCGAAGTTCCGCATCGCTCAGGCTCGCGACATCGGATTCGATTGCGTTGACGGCCGCCGCCACTGCGGTAAGCCGGCGGAGGGTTTTCCCCTCGCCAGCGCGCAGGATCTTGTCAAGCACGCCCACAGACAAGCCCCTTCATATTTGGTGTCGACCCGTCGACGGGGTCGGCCCATCGTAGTTGCCCCGGGTCGGCCGTCGAACTGCCAGACTGCGACTCGTGGCAGCCACCTCACTGGACCCGGCCCGGCCGTCTGCGCCGCCCTCGATCAGCGACGGGACGGTCACCCTGCGGCCACCCGAACCCACCGATGCCGACGGGGCATTGCGCGCCTGCCAGGACCCTGAGATTCAGCGGTGGACCACCGTGCCCTCCCCTTACGGGCCCGCCGATGCCGCTACGTGGGTGGCTCTGGGTGACGACCCGGTTGCGTGGTGGGACAACCCCGTATGGACGATCACGATCCCGGGAACCCCCGGGTACTCCGGTGGCCTCGATCTTCGGCCAGATGGCGCCGGCGGCTGCACGGTGGGCTATCTACTCGCACCATGGGCGCGAGGACACGGGTACGCCGTGCGCGCCTTGCAACTGGCGTGCGCGTGGGCCTTCGACACCCTGCGCGTGGAGGTGGTCCGCTGGGAGTGCTACGCCGGCAATGAAGCGTCTCGCAAGGTTGCCGTCACCGCGGGCTTCCACCTCATCGAGGGAACGTTGCGCAAGGCGCTTCCCTATCGCGGCATTCGACGTGACGCTTGGCTCGGTGATCTCGTACCGCAGGACCTCATGCGCCATGCTGCTCCCGCACAAGCGCACGCGGCTCGCCGCCAAGGAGGGCTACCCACCGGTCCTGCACTCACCGCGCGCGAGCGAGATGTGCTCGGGCAATTGGCCCAAGGCAAGTCCAACCGAGACCTTGCCCGCGCCCTGGGGATCAGCGAGAACACTGTCAAGAACCATGTGCGCAGCGTGCTGGAGAAACTGAATGCGCAGTCACGGTCTGAAGCCGTGGTCATTGCGCTCAAGGCGGGGATCGTCACGCTGCAACGTTGATCCACAGTCGATTGCCGACACGAACAGCCGTCCACAGCGCAAGCGATACCTCTCCACCGGTGATTCTCCGAGACACAGGATCACACCATGCGCGGCACACTTGCGAGCGATATCGCCGACCTGGTGCTGGGGCGGACCTGCCGCCTTTGCGATCGACCTGGACCAGTCCTGTGCCATCACTGCTTCACTGCTATGTCGCAGGCGCGCGTCGGCGCAACCATCGATGGACGGCCCGTGTGCTCCTGTGGTCCTTATGCCGGACACCTACGGACAGCCATCCTGGAATACAAGGAACGCGGAACTCTCTCGCTCGCCCCAGCCCTCGCGGCACTCCTCGCAACATCGATCTCCACCGCCGCGACATTCGGCCGGACTCACGGACCTGCATCCCTACCCGTGCTCATGGTCCCCATACCCGGGCACCCCAACCCACGACGCGGATTCGAGGCGCTTGCCACCCTGATGCGGCACGCCGAAACCCATCTTGACGCCAGCGCACTCGCGTACGCGCCGATCCTGCGCACGTGCAGGAGCTACGCGCCGGTCAAAGGCGTGGGACGCATCGAACGTCACCAACGCGTCTCCGGATCCATGCGGGCGACCGATATCGGCCTACCAGGCAGACGGGCGATTCTTGTCGACGATGTACTCACCACGGGCGCCACCGTTCGAGAAGGTATTCGCGCCTTGAACGACATCAGCATTGATGTCGTAGCAATCGCTGTGCTGGCTAGCCCGGGTAGGCCGGCGACGCAGCGCGAATCCGCTCCCGCCACGCGCCGCCAACGAATTGATAGACCAGACCGTTGGCTGAAGCAACCAACGTCGGAAACCCCGACGCAGCCGCGATCTGGGTTGCCTGGTCAGGTGCCCCCTGAGCGATCGTCGACCCCGTAGCCACATCCACGAGCACCACCTGCACGGAACCCACGGTTTGACTGCCCAGTACCGCGAGGGAATCCGCATTGGCCCACGCAACATCGGCCACATCCACCAACGACGTTTCGATCAGCTGCGGCTGATCAACTTGGATCGCACCTGCACTTCCCGTTGCCGGAACGATTCGCGAGAGCACCATGTTGACGCGGCCGCCGCGCCGGAACAGAACGACAGCACGCGTTCCATCGCGTGACGGCAGCACCTTGACGAGCCGGGCACGCTTGGGCAGCCCCAAGACGTCGACGGATTGGGGGGTCCCGTCAGGTGCTACCGCGGTCACCGTGCCATCGGTAATCCACACGGCACTGCCGGGGCCATACGCGATTGCCGTGGGAGTGCCCTCGGCTCGAATGCGGATGAGCGCGGACTCGGGGATCAGTCGGCTTCGCCAGACCGCACCCTTGGCGTCGATACCCGCCAGAGATAGGTGATCGGCGGCCACAGCGATTTGCGTCAATCTGATGTCGCCTGTGCCTGCGGCGCCATCCACCGGGACTTCTGAGTTCGCCACTAGGGACACCACACCACTGCGTCGACTTGCATATGCGTATGTCTGCGCGGGTAGCAGGTTGGGGTTCCACGTAGGCCACGAACCACGCGGCGTCGGATTGCCAATGCCCGGAACAACGAAGGGCTGCCCGCCCGCGGTGACATCGACGAAGAACACTCCGGGGAGCTGACCCAAGGTCCACACGATCTGCTGCGACATTGCTTGCCGGGTCTTGTCATCGGCATCTAGTGCATTGGCCGTCAGATCCACGTGTGCAACGCCACCGTCCACCGGCACAGCATCGATGCGCAACTTCACTCCTGTCGCGAAAGCAGTGCGAACTGCCGGCTGGAGCCAGTCGCTCGGGCCACTCAAGAGTGCGCGCGCCAGTGTTGTCGCGGTTCCCGCAGCACTTAACGGAATCATGCGTGGATCCGGCACCAGAGATTCGAAACTGGGGTTGAAGAAATAGATCGGGTAGCTACGAAACGATCGGTCGACGTCGGACTGTGACAACAACAGGCCGGGTGGAGCCTGCCGGATTCGCCACTCACCGTCGTCGCGCACCAAGAGGAAGGTCTCCGACACGTTCGTGCCGGGTTCGGCCAGCGTCATACGGCCGATGGGACTGATCTCACCGGCCGTGGGTCCCACTGCTCGTACCGTTGAACCCACATCGGTCAACGACAAAACACTTTGGTAGATATGAACACCCGCGCTGGTGTCCCATGCGCGACTTGCTTCCGCCGTCAGGTATTGCCTGGCCACCTGGTGATCGCCATCAAAGGATGCCGATGCATCGATAAACCCCTGGACCACCTGCAGCTGGGTCATGCCGGGACGAGGCGGTCGAGCAATGACGCGAATGACCTGGTCGTCCTGGAATCCGCCGATCTCCTCCCCCTGCTTGATGGGCCCGGAGGTCGGCACTCGAGCGAGGAAAGTCGATGGGATCGTCGAACAAGCGGGGAGGAGGAAGCCCGCGATGACCACGGGGACCACCACGGCAGCCACCCTGGTCGAGATCTCTCTCAGGTGACCCTTCACGATGTCACCTCGCGAACGCTTCGCCCGTCGCGTGGGCGCACCGGGTACTCATCATCTTCGGGCTGCAGCGGCAAGGGAGCCGTGTCAATCGGGGTCGAACGATCGAGTGGGATCGTCAGCCGGAAGCACGCACCGCGACCGGGAGCACCCCATGCTTCGAGCCAGCCGCCATGCAGGCGGGCATCCTCAAGAGCAATCGACAAGCCCAGGCCTGTGCCACCCGTGGTGCGAGCTCGCGCGGGGTCCGCTCGCCAGAACCTATTGAAGACCAGGGATGACTCTCCCGGTCGAAGACCGACGCCGAAATCGCGGACGGTCACACTCACAGCGGAGTCATTGCACGCCACGTGCACGTCGACGCCTCGGTCGTTGCCATGCTCGATTGCGTTCTCGATCAAGTTGCGCACGATTCGATGTACCCGGCGGGCATCACATTCGGCGATGCAATCCTGCCCCCAGTGCTTGATGCGCACAGGGACGCCACTGCGCCGTGCCAACGGGTCCGCTTGGTGAGCGGTCTGCCTAACAAGATCGACAACGTCAACACGCTCTGCCTCAAGCACGGCAGCACCCGCGTCAAAGCG
>JBAWXR010000051.1:0-11143 GCA_037143955.1 Actinomycetes bacterium | reverse complement strand
TTCGGATCGGCCTCGTGACGATCGTCCGCGTGGTGCAGGGAAGCCTGGGGAGCGCGCGCGTGATGATCGCCCGCGCTCGGCGGGAAAGCCTGGGGAGCGCTCTCGTGACGATCGTCCGCGTTCGGATCGGCCTCGTGACGATCGTCCGCGCAATGATTTCCGCGCTGGTGGCCGAAGCGTCACGGATCGAGGTCCTGCCGATCCACATATTGAGGACGATGTAACTGCGGAAGAGCTCGAACCCGGAGTTCTCAATGAGCTGCGGACGTTGCCGGAAGGACTAGCGGAAATCGTTGCGCGGCATCTGGTTTCGGCAGATCGCGCGCTGGCCGTGAATGACACAGCAACGGCCCGAGCTCACGTTGCAGCGGCAAAGCGGCGTGCTGGCCGAGTGGCCGCTGTGCGCGAGGCCGCGGGAGTGACCGCTTATCTGGATGGCGATTTCGCAGAAGCAATCTCTGAACTTCGCGCGGTTCGGCGAATGAGTGGCGGTCTTGAGTACTTGCCGATGATGGCTGATTGCGAACGGGGTCTTGGTAGACCTCAAAAGGCAGTGGACTTGATCCGCGAGGTGGACCTGCGTGCAGTCGATCCTGATCTGCGGATCGAACTCCTGCTGGTCATGGCGGGGGCCCGGGCAGACATGGGCCAGACCGATGCGGCTGTTGTCGTGCTCAAGGTTCCTGAGTTGACGAAACTGCCCAAGGGAGATGCGCGAGCGCGTCTGCAGTACGCCTATTCCAGTTTTTTGCGCGAAACAGGTCGCGACACCGAAGCAGACGAGTGGTTGCAGCGGGCTGCGGACTCGGATATCAACGGGGTCACGGATGCTGCGGAGGAATTGGACGGGGAGATTGCTCTTGGTGAGGAGTAGGGACTAGGCCTTCTTCTCAAGCCACCGGGCAATCCCATTGACATTTGCTGCCAGCGAGGAAAGTTCCTCAAAACGCAACACGACGTCGGGGTCGGCGTAGAAATTCGGATTGTTCAACCTGTCGTTTTCGCGCACCATCGCGATCGCGTGGTCGACATCGGGAGTGACGGCGACCGCCTCTCGAACTATGGCCACCCATCGCTGTAGTTCTTCCGCAGAACGCTCCAGAACACTATCGACGTCGCCTACGGGGCCGAAGTGGCTGAACAACAACCGCTGCGCGCCTGCTTCGCGCATGCGACGCAGCGACGTTAACGCTAGGTCAAGATCGAAGTCCGGCGGCGGAGTTGCCGGTCGAAGATCGGCTGTCTCAGGTATGTAGACACCGGCGGCGTCCCCTGTGTAGAGGTCTCCGGACACCGTGTCGACGAGGGCGACGTGATGGGAGGCATGGCCGGGGTTGTGGAACGCCGTCAGGCCACGTCCATCACCGAGATCAACAGAGCCTGTCTCAGCCAGCACCTGCAAGCGTTCCTGCGGCACGGGGAGCAAGTCACCGAACAACCGGTCCATATCGTCGCCAAATACCCGATGAGCAGAAGCGACTAGCTTGGTCGGATCCACCAGGTGTCGCGCACCCCGTTCCTGCACGACAACCGTGGCGTTGGGGAAGTGTCGAGCCAGGTCTCCGACTCCGCCGGCATGGTCGAGCTGGATGTGCGTCACGATGATCGAGGCGAGGTCCTCGGGCCCTATTCCCAAGTGCTCCAGAGCCTGGATGACGACCGGCGCTGAACGGGCCGTGCCGGTCTCCACGAGGGCGGGGCGTGAACTTCGGATCAGATATCCGGACGTGATTCCTTGATAGCCACCCATCTGGGTGTCTAGATGGAACACCTCGTGGCCGAGGTCCTCGCAGATGGGTTCGGGCGTCACGGGCATGACTCCCATTATTCCTTGGCACTTTGCACCTCATGCACCGCAGCGGGGTTCTTGGTCTTACGTCCACAGCCCGCGAGGGCTCGCTGGTGCGGCACCCCTGTGCTCGCGAACATCCTCTCGCGGCGTCGGCCGTGAGGTGACCGACCAAGTGAGGGGCGTCAACGTGAACGACACTTCTGGTTCTACGTCAGGACAGGTGTGCGTGTGCGGGCGGCTGGGTAAGAACGTAGCGGTGCGCACCTTGCCCAGCGGCGACGAGGTGACCACCTTCACAGTGGTGGTCGATCGCCCCGCTCGAAGCCAGCGCGAGGGCGGGCCGACGGTGGATTCAATTCCCTGTCAGACCTTTCGATCATCGGTGGCCCGGAAGGTTTCGAGCCTTGCGGAGGGCGACGAGGTTGAGGTGTCAGGGTCCCTGCGTCGGCGCTTCTGGCGAACGCCCGGGGGACTCGCAAGCGCGCTAGAGGTTGAGGTCACGTCCCTCACCCGCATGCGACCATAGGGGTGTGACCGATGACGACACCTCCTCACACGTTGACCGTGACCCCGCTGGCCCTGCCGGAACCGCCTATGACTGGTACCACCGAGCGATGGCATTGCTGGCGGAAGGGAATCCGGACGCAGCAGCACAGCTGCTCTTTCGCGTTCGAGAAGAAGAGCCCACATCTACCTCTGTCCTGGAGGCGCTGGCTCGTGCCCTGTTCGACGCGCACCACTATGGAGAGGCAGCGGAGGCTTTTGGCGAACTGGCCGAGGCCCGTCCGAGTGACGACTACGCGCATTACGGCTTGGGCATGTCGCTCTGGCGACTCCAGAAATTCCCTGACGCAAGAGATCATCTCGCTATGGCATTCGCAATGCGGCCTCAAGACGAGGCGTATGGATCAGCACTCTCACAGGTCAAGGCGACCATTCGCGCTCGATCGCTCGGCGGACTTCCGCTGGAAGGACCAATCTCGACATGACGTCCATACCGGCCCGCCTCACCCGCGGGTGACCATGCTTGCAAGCCAATTCGACACGCTGCTGTTCGATCTCGATGGCGTCATCTATGTAGGACCTGATGCCGTGCGTTATGCGGCAGATGTCGTGACCGCGATTCAGGCCATGAAGATCACCTGCGCGTATGTCACAAACAATGCATTCCGCACACCCCAAGCCGTAGCAGACCACTTGAGCGAGCTGGGGTTTGGCTGCAACGTCGACGACGTCATTACGTCGCCACAAGCAGCGGTCCCACTACTTGCCACTCGAATTCCGGCTGGTTCGCGAGTTCTGGTCGTTGGCGGCGAAGGCATCGTGCAGATCCTTCGCGAGGCCGGGTATGTGCCCGTCTCATCACTGGACATGGATCCACAGGCTGTCATCCAGGGCTTCTCACCCGAGATGACGTGGCGCGACCTTGCCGAGGCGTCGTATGCGGTGGCGTCCGGCTTGCCCTGGATCGCTACCAATCCCGATCTCACGTTCCCTACGCCTCGCGGGATCGCCCCTGGCAACGGGTCGATGGTGCGCCTTGTATCTAATGCAACTGGCCGCGAGCCGGATGCGGTGGCGGGAAAGCCCGAGCCGCCGCTTCTCAATGAAGCGTTGCGCCGCACGGGAGCCCGGGCGGCACTCATGGTCGGGGACCGGTTGGACACCGACATCTCGGCGGGACATCGCGTGGGGATCCCATCCCTCTTGGTCATGACCGGTGTCACGACTGCTCGTGATCTCTTGCTTGCGCAGGGGGACGAGCGCCCCGATTACGTGGGCAGTGATCTGAGGGTCCTGCAGCGGCCCTACCCCCAGGTCACAGTGACCATGGAGGTCGCCACCTGCCAGGAAGCGCGCGCCTGGGTGCACGAAGGAGCCGTTGAGCTTGAAAGCAACGATGTCGACGACGGTCTTCGGGCCGCTTCGGCGCTCGCGTGGCACCACCCAGGGCTGGATGTGGAGCCGGCCCTCGCACGGCTGGCAGAGCTGGCCGGTACCGTGTCGTCAGAAACCTTGGAGGATCACCATGCTCAATGACCTACGCACCTACCTTCAACTGGCCACCGGTGTCACGGAGGCGACCGCTGCGAAAGCGCGCGAAGTCGTGACCGGTCTCGTGACTCAAGGAATCAATCTGACGTCCAAGGTCCAGCCCGTGCAAGACGTGGCAGATCAGGTCCAGGAGCTCGCTGACGAATTGGTGGAGACCAGTCGGACCAATCGTGAACTTCTCGTAGGCATGATTCGAAGTGAGGTCGACAAGGCTGTGGGGCGAATGGGATTTGTTCGCGAGGACGAACTCGCGGCCCTTCGTCGACATGTGCAGCGGCTTGAGACCGAGCTTGAAGACATGCGTTCCCACTCACAGGCGGCCGTGCCGGTTGCAGAGCCCGCGGCAGCCACGGGCGCGCAGGACTCCAAGGCTGAGACTCCCAAGGCGAAGAAGAAGATCCGGCTCGTTGAGGAAGGGCAGTGACCATGAGTGAGGTCCAGCAGACCGTGCACCTAGATGTCGCTGACGAAGACGTCCTCCTTGTACAGGAAGTGCACGAGGAAGACGTGCTGCCCGTGTGGGATCCGACGGGACAACCGATGGTTGACGAGGCACTCGAACTATTGCAGGGACTCAGTGGCGACGTTCACGAGCATGCATCTGTCTATGACGAAGTGCACCGGCGACTGCGCGACTCACTGGCCAGTCAGGAGTCCTGCGTTACTTGACGCGTCGCAGGCTTGACGCGGAGATGGTCCGGCGTGGGCTGGCGCGATCCAGAGAGCAGGCTCAGGAGTTGATCTCAGCAGGTCGCGTCGCAGTGCGCGGCACGGTTGCAACTAAATCGGCGACCCAAATCGACGATGCGGAATCCCTGGCACTGATTGGTGACGAGGACCCTTGGGTATCGCGTGGAGCTCACAAACTTCTGGGCGCATTGGCGGCTTTCGACTCGGTATCAGTCGTCGGTCGCGCGTGTCTTGACGCGGGTGCCTCCACCGGTGGTTTCACTCAAGTACTTCTGGCGGAGGGCGCAAGACACGTCGTCGCCGCTGACGTCGGATATGGGCAGTTGGCCTGGAGCCTGCAAACAGATTCTCGGGTCACGGTTCTGGATCGCACGAACGTCCGCTCGCTCACCACGGATGCACTTCCGTACCGGCCAGACCTCGTGGTCTCCGACCTGTCATTTATTCCACTCGGCCTTGTTCTTACGGCGCTGTCGGAGGTAGCCGCGCCCACGGCCGACTTCCTGCTGATGGTCAAGCCGCAATTCGAAGTAGGGCGTGAAGATGTGGGCGACGGGGTGATTCGTGATCCCCAGCTGCGCTCCTCGGCCGTGCTGGGCGTTGCGACAGCGGCTATCGGCCTGGGCCTGGCGGTCCAAGCAGTTGCCGCCAGCCCCCTGCCGGGACCGAGCGGAAACGTTGAGTACTTCCTGTGGCTTGCTCGCGCAGAAGACGGGATGATGTCCACGTCACTGACGGGAACCGAACTCGTCCAGGCCATTGACGCTGCGATCTCGGAAGGACCCCAATGACGGACCGCCGAGTTCTGTTGGTTGTCAATCCAGCAAATGACCAGGCGCATGTGGTCTTGGCGCAGGTTACGTCAGCCTTGGCCGACGCTGGCATTGCCACGTCAATCACCACCGAAGACGCCGTTGATCTGGCTACGCATGGTGCCCCTGCGATTGACGCTCGAACACAGATTGTTGAGTCGACGGAGGATTCCGCCAACGGGACTGACGTCGTGGTCGTCATCGGGGGCGATGGCACAGTGTTGAGAGCTGCTGAGCGGGCCAGAAATAGTGGTGTGCCGCTTTTCGCCGTCAACTTGGGTCACGTGGGTTTTCTGGCTGAAGCCGAACGCGAAGATGTGACGGATGTCGTCCACGCCATCGTCCACCGTCGGTGGGTGGTCGAAGAACGTATGACCATGGCCGTGCGCGTGATGCGCAATGGCGATTCCGTGCATGAAACGTGGGCTCTGAATGAGGCAGCCCTAGAGAAGGTTGCGCGCCAGCACATCATCGACATCGTCGTCGAGATCGACGGGCGCCCGCTGTCCCGCTGGGGCTGCGATGGAGTCGTCGCCGCAACTCCCACCGGCTCAACCGCGTATGCATTCTCTGCCGGAGGCCCGGTGGTGTGGCCTGAGGTCTCCGCGCTCCTGGTTGTTCCCCTCAGTGCTCACGCCTTGTTCTCGCGCCCGTTGGTGGTGGCGCCGACCAGCACGATTGCTTTTGAACTTGGCGAAGGTGATCAAGCAGTTTTGTCGGCTGATGGCCGTCGAGTGATTGACGTGCAAGGAGGGTCACGCATCGAAGTGCGCCAAGACCCGCGCCCCGTTCGTTTTGCACGCCTGGCTACGGCACCGTTCACTGACCGACTTGTGGCGAAGTTCGACCTGCCAGTTCAAGGCTGGCGGGGACGGCGACCGGAGGGCGCATGATTCGAGAGCTTCGATTGCGGGGACTTGGCGTCATCAACGAGGCCACCGTGCCATTTGCCCCCGGACTCACAGTGCTCACTGGCGAGACGGGTGCAGGCAAGACGATGGTCCTCACCGGGCTTGGCCTGGTCATGGGCGCCAAGGCTGACTCGGCCGTGGTCCGCGTGGGCGCAGAACGCGCGGACGTGGATGCGGAGTTCGTGGTCACCGGGTCTACGGGGGCTGCTCTTGTGGCGGAGGAATCCGGCGCGGTCTTGGAACACCACGGCGATGAGTCGTTCCTCTTGCTCGGCAGAA
Source organism: Actinomycetes bacterium (assembly GCA_037143955.1). Classification (GTDB taxonomy): domain Bacteria; phylum Actinomycetota; class Actinomycetes; order S36-B12; family S36-B12; genus JBAWXR01. Next base: position 4,604 of record JBAWXR010000051.1, on the reverse strand, counting down.
GTATCGCGGCGGAGGGACGCAGTCGAGCCTTTGCGGGCGGCAGAAGTGTTCCGGCGACCACTCTCGGTGAGATCACCGAACTTCTTATGGCCGTCCATGGCCAGTCGGATCAAATCCTGCTACGCGATGCCAAACGGCAGCGCGAGTTGCTTGATCGTTATGCCGGAGCTGAGCACCTCTCGACGCTCGACCGCTACCGAGACGTGTACCGGCAGTGGCGTTCCGTTGATGCGGAACTCACACAGACACGGATGCGCCGCGATGAGCTGACCCGCGAAGTCGCTCTGCTCCGACACGGCATTGCAGACATCGAGGCGGTCTCTCCCGTTTCCGACGAAGACATCGCGCTGAAGGAGCAGGCCAGTGTTCTGGCCAATGCAACCGACCTGCTCGCCGATGTCCTTGCCGCGCATGACCTTTTGTCCGGCAGCGATGAGAGTGACGGGGCCAACGCACTCCTGCTGATCGGGCAGGCACAACGCCTGGTCGACCGGGCGGCTGCTGTGGATACCCGGCTGTCCGAGCATCGCGATGCGCTCGCTCAGGCTGCCGATGCCGTCGCGGCCCTGGCTCTTGATCTTGGGGCACATGCGCGAGACCTAGACGCCGATCCAGCCCGCCTTGCCGCGATAGAGGAACGGCGGCAGGCCATTTCGGCGCTTAAGCGTGCCTACGGCCCGACATTGGATGACGTACTTCAGTGGTGGGAGCAGGCTCAGCGCACGGTGGCTGCGGCTGACCCTGATCGTCTCGAGGAATTGCAGGTGGAGGCCGCCCGTTTGGGGGCCGACGTCATCGCACAGGCCGCCAGCATCACCAAAGCGCGACTGAAGTCGGCCAAGGCCTTTGGTTCCGCTGTGGCGGCTGAGCTACACGCACTCGCCATGGCGGACGCGGACCTGCGCATCGAGGTAACGGCGGGGGAGCCCGGACCCGACGGTGCCGACACGATCGCGTTTCTCCTACGCCCTCATGCGGGTAGCGACTTCAGGCCGCTGGGTCGGGGAGCATCCGGTGGAGAGCTGTCCCGCATCATGTTGGCGATCGAAGTCGTTCTGGCTGACGGTCATGGAGTACCCACGTTTGTGTTTGACGAGGTTGATTCCGGGGTCGGCGGCAAGGTTGCCGTCGAAGTGGGGCGGCGGCTCGCGCGGCTCGCGCGACAGGCTCAAGTGATCGTGGTCACCCACCTGCCACAGGTCGCGGCCTTCGCCGACCAGCATGTGGTCGTGACCAAGGGGACTGATGGGGCAATAACCGCCACGAGTGTCCAAGTGGTCGAAGGGGACGACCGAGTGCGGGAGCTTGTCCGCATGTTGTCCGGGCTGGAGGACTCGCAGTCGGGCGCAACACACGCCGCTGAACTCCTTGCCTTGGCGCGCCAAGAACGGTGACCTCGGATTCGCTGATAGTCTGAGCACCCGTGGAGAAGCCAACAACCAAGCACCTGTTCGTCACCGGAGGCGTCGCCTCCTCGCTTGGGAAGGGCCTCACGGCTTCCTCCCTCGGAAACCTTCTGAGGGCACGCGGACTCCGCGTCACCATGCAAAAGCTTGATCCCTATCTCAATGTGGATCCCGGCACCATGAATCCGTTCCAGCACGGGGAAGTTTTCGTCACCGATGATGGCGCCGAGACCGATCTCGACATTGGTCACTACGAGCGCTTTCTGGATAGCGATCTCCACGGATCAGCCAACGTCACGACCGGTCAGGTGTACTCAACTGTCATCGCCAAAGAGCGACGTGGTGAATACCTAGGCGACACCGTCCAGGTCATCCCGCACATCACCAACGAGATCAAGTCCCGTGTGCGCCGCATGGGCGGCCCCGAAGTCGACATCGTCATCACCGAGGTGGGTGGCACAGTCGGAGACATTGAGTCGCTGCCATTCCTTGAGGCTATTCGGCAGGTGCGCCACGAGATTGGCCGCGACAACGTGTTCTTTCTGCATGTATCCCTATTGCCGTACATCGGCCCATCGGGTGAACTCAAGACCAAACCAACTCAGCATTCCGTCGCCTCCCTTCGCAGCATTGGCATCCAGCCCGATGCCATCGTGTTGCGGGCTGACCGGGAGATCCCGGCGAGCATCAAGCGCAAGGTCTCGCTCATGTGCGACGTCGACTCCGAGGCAGTTGTGGCCGCGGTTGATGCGCGAAGCATTTACGACATTCCTAAGGTGCTGCACAAGGAAGGCCTAGACGCCTATGTTGTCCGGCGCTTGGGATTGAACTTCCGTGACGTTGACTGGACCCTGTGGGACGACCTGTTGCGGCGCGTTCACAATCCCGTGCATGAGGTAACCGTTGGACTGGTGGGCAAGTACATCGATCTCCCGGACGCATACCTATCGGTCACCGAGGCCATTCGTGCGGGCGGTTTCCACCACACCTGCCGCGTCAATATCCGCTGGGTTTCCAGCGATGACTGCGCGACGCCCGAAGGTGCACAGGCGGTTCTCGGCGACCTCGACGCCATCGTGGTGCCGGGCGGTTTTGGTGTCCGTGGCATCGAGGGCAAGTTGGGGGCACTCAGATACGCCCGCGAGAACGCACTCCCGACACTGGGACTGTGCCTAGGTCTGCAATGCATGGTCATCGAATTTGCGCGCAACGTGTGCGGACTCGACGGCGCCAATTCAATGGAGTTCGATGAAGGCACGCGGCACCCGGTCGTCGCGACAATGGCCGACCAGCGCGATGTCGTCTCTGGCGAGCGCGACATGGGGGGCACCATGCGCCTTGGGCTCTACCCGGCCAAACTGGCCGAAGGATCAGTGGTGGCTTCGGTTTACGGAGCGCCCTATGTGGATGAGCGCCACCGGCACCGGTACGAGGTGGCTAACGCCTACCGACCACCGCTGGAGGAGGCCGGCCTTCGATTTTCGGGCACGTCCCCTGACGGGCGCCTCGTGGAATTCGTGGAGCTACCCGCAGACGTCCACCCGTACTACGTCGGGACACAAGCGCACCCGGAGTTTCGCTCGCGCCCCACGCGCTCGCACCCGCTGTTTGCCGGGTTGGTAGGTGCCGCCATCGTCCGCGCCGAGCAGCACCGCAGGTCGTTCGCGCGATCATGACGGCTTCGGCCGACGAGCGGTGGACCGGACCGGTCGCTGATGCCCTCGATCCACGACCTGTGCGTGCATCTCGCACTGCAGTGGATGGATATGTGTGGTCCGTGGTCACCGAGACCATGGAATTTGATGGAGCGCTTGTCGAGCGAGACATTCTTGTTCACCCGGGTGCCGTCGCGGTGATAGCGCTGGATGAGCATGATCGTGTGCTGCTCATTCGCCAGTATCGCCATCCGGTGGGTCAGCAACTTTTTGAACCGCCGGCGGGGCTCATGGATAAACCGGGTGAACCGCCGTGGCAGACCGCCGCACGCGAACTTGCCGAAGAAGCCGGCTACCGAGCTGGCCGGTGGGACGTGCTTGTCGATGTCTATCTGACTCCGGGTGGTTCCTCCGAGGCGATTCGTATTTACCTTGCGCGAGACCTCACTGCTTTGGCGACAGGACGCTTGATGACCGGTGAGGCAGAAGAGCAGCACCTACCCCGCGTGTTCGTGCCACTTGATGACGCACGTGACCTTGTGCTGTCAGGGGCAATCGGTGGAGGGTCAACTGTGGCGGGAATCCTGGCCGCGCACGCGTCACGCGCACTGGGCTGGACCTCGCTTCGGCCATATGACACCGCATGGGCGGCACGCGATGCACTGGAGTCCATTGGTCGAGTGCGCCACCTTCATCGGCCATGACTCAACAGCAAGGCTTGAGCGTTGCCCAAGCGATAGCTGCATACCTCGATCATGTGGCAATCGAACGTGGCCTATCGGTGAACACTGTGGCGGCATATCGACGCGACCTTGCGCGGTACCTGACATGGTGCGAGGGGCGGCGAATCTCCTCCATCACGGAAATCGATGAGAGTGATGTGGCTGACTTCGCTGCGTCACTGCGTGACGCATTGGGCCCGGCTAGCGCCGCGCGCGCTGTGGTGTCGGTGCGCAGCTTGCATCGGTTCGCCACGCTTGAGGGATGGACGGCCGTGGATCCCGCTCAGCACATCCACCCGCCGGCCGTGCCCAGCAGGCTCCCCAAAGCGCTTCCGTACGCCGACATCGCCAGCTTGATCGCATCGTCGGGGGACGACTCAACCCCAGTAGGGCTGCGAGATCGTGCCTTGGTTGAGTTGTTGTACGGGACAGGGACCCGAGTCTCGGAGGCGATCGGGTTGGATCTCGATGACGTGGATCTGACTGAACGCTCGGTGATCGTCACAGGCAAAGGCAGCAAGCAGCGCGTCCTGCCAGTCGGGGATATGGCAATTCAGGCTTTGGATGCCTACGTGGTGCGGGGACGGTCAGCACTGGCGCGAGCTGGACGAGGCACGCCGCGCTTGTTCCTCAACACTCGTGGCGCACCTATGTCGAGACAGAGTGCCTACGCGGTGGTGGAACGAGCGGCTGCTGTGGCGGGCCTGCCGGTCCCACTGGGTCCGCACACCCTGCGGCACAGTTTCGCGACCCACCTGCTGGAAGGCGGAGCCGATGTGCGGGTGGTGCAGGAGTTACTGGGACATTCCTCAGTGGAGACC
>JBAWXR010000050.1:0-11216 GCA_037143955.1 Actinomycetes bacterium | reverse complement strand
CAACGCCCACGAGCACGACGTCAACTCCCGCGCTGGCCAGGCCCGCAACAACTGCCGCTTCGAGAAACTCGCCACTGGCTCGCCCGTCGCGGCCCACAACAGCCGTCGGTCGATGACCGGCAAAAGCGCCGGTTTCGCCAAGTACATGAGCAGCCGCAACAGAGAGGTCAAGAGCAAGCTCTGCGGTGAGCTCGCGATTCGCGAGCCCCCGCACCCCGTCTGTGCCGAAGAGTCGGCCCATAGGACTAGCGCTTGCTGTACTGCGATGCCTTACGAGCCTTCTTCAGGCCGTACTTCTTGCGTTCCTTCGCGCGAGGATCACGCGTGAGGAAGCCGGCCTTCTTCAGAAGCGGACGATTGCCCTCGGCATCAATTCCGTTGAGCGCGCGTGCAATACCCAGGCGCAGTGCACCAGCCTGGCCGGACACGCCACCACCGTGGATGCGCACCATGACGTCAAAGCGGTTCTCCGCACCAAGGGTGACGAAGGGCTCATTGACGAGCTGCTGATGAACGCGGTTGGGGAAGTAGGCCTCCAGCGTGCGACCGTTGATGGTCCACTTACCGGTGCCGGGAACGATTCGCACGCGGGCGATGGCCTGCTTGCGACGGCCGGTAGCCGCACCAGGTGCGCTGACGATCTCTCGGCTGATGCGCGGGGCCGGGGTCTCGGAGGTGTACTCCGTGATCTCCTCGGCATCGTCAAGGTCGACATCGAAGTCGACGTCCATGGTTGCTTCAGACACTGCGTAATCCTTTCGTGCGGTTCGCAGTGCTACTGCGCGACCTGGGTGAAGGTGAACGATTGGGGCTGCTGGGCAGCATGCGGGTGCTCGGACCCGGAGTAGATCTTCAGCTTCTTGAGTTGCTGACGACCCAACTTGTTGTGCGGAAGCATTCCCTTGACGGCCTTCTCGACGGCGCGACGGGGGTTGGACTCCAGCAGTTCCGCATATGACGTTGCGGTGAGACCGCCCGGGTGACCCGAGTGGCGGTAGTCCATCTTCTGCTGCTTCTTGGCACCCGTGAGGGCGACCTTCTCAGCGTTGATGATGATGACGAAGTCGCCCATGTCCATGTGCGGAGCGAAGGACGGCTTGTGCTTGCCACGCAGCAGCGTCGCAGCGTGTGTGGCGAGACGACCGAGGACAACGTCCGTGGCGTCAATGACGTGCCAGACCGGCGTGTTATCGCCGGGCTTGGGGCTATACGTGCGCATGAGGCACCTTCGCTCGTAGGGACCGGTTTCTGCACTCCCCGCCGGTGAGGGCCGAGAGCCGTACTGGACGCCTTCCGGACGTCCAGGCCGCCCGGGATGGCCCGGACAACGACGGCCAAGGCTACCGGCGCGGCGTCACGGGCTCCAAATCCGTCCGACGAGGACCACATCCCCCTCAGGGGCGGACATTGGGCTACCCGTTGTCCCAGCGCGGCTCCGTGGATTCCTCCACCCGACCGTCGGCCCGGAACGTGAGGAATCGGTCAAAACCGCGGGCGAACCATCGGTCGTGGGTCACTGCCACGACCGTGCCCTCGAAGGCGTCCAGGCCTACCTGCAGGGCATCGGCGCTCTCAAGATCAAGGTTGTCGGTGGGCTCATCCAGAAGAAGGAGGGTCGCACCGGAGAGCTCGAGGAGCAGGATCTGAAACCGGGCCTGCTGCCCGCCGGACAGAGTGTCGAATCTCTGCTCCGCGGCGACGGCCAATTCATATCTGTCCAGGGCTCGCGCCGCTGGCTCGCGCGGGAGCCCCTCGCGGTGGCCATCTCCGCGATGCAGGATCTCCAGGAGTGTCTGTCCCTCAAGATCGGGGCGCAGGTGGGTCTGCGCAAACCACCCGGGACGCACCCGTGACCCAAGCCGCACGTTTCCCGTGTGGGACACGGGCGCGATCTCGATCGATCCCACGGGCTGATGTTCCACATCCGGGTCCGTCCCACCACGTGCGAGCAATCGCAGGAGATGTGACTTACCCGAACCATTCGCACCCAACACGGCGAGACGCTCGCCGAACCAGACTTCTGCGTCAAATGACTGTGTGAGTCCGGTCAGGGTTAGTTTCTCGGCAACCACGGCACGCTTCGCAGTGCGGCCACCTTTGAGGCGCATGTTCACTTTTTGCTCGCGCGGAATGGCTGTGGGTGGGCCTGCTTCTTCGAACTTCGCCAGGCGCGTGACCGCCGCTTGGTACCGCGATGCGATGCCGTCGTTGAACTTCGCCTTCTCGCGCAGCCGGATCATGTTCTCGCGCAGCTTGACGTGCTCCTCATCCCAGCGGCGACGCATCTCCTCCAACCGCGAGAATCGATCAGTGCGAGCCTGAGGGAACGTGCCGAACCTCTCCCCGTGGACCCACACCGTGTTGCCCGCAGCTCCCAATTCGAGAGCGACCACCGTCGTGGCAGCACGATCGAGCAATTCGCGATCATGCGAGATCAGCAGGACGGTCTTGCGTGTCTGTTGAAGTTGCTCTTCGAGCCAGATCTTGCCCGGCACATCCAGATAGTTGTCCGGCTCGTCGAGGATGAGCACCTCACACGAGCCTCGAAGCAGCAACTCCAGCACAAGGCGTTTTTGCTCGCCCCCGGAGAACGTTGTGACCGCTCGCCACTTCACTGACTCGTAAGACTCCCCGAGAGCTGACGTGGTGACGACATCCCACAGGACCTCCGCGTCATAGCCACCCACATCGGCAAAGTCAGACAGGGCCTGCGCGTACGCCAACTGCGACTTCTCGTCCTCGGTCTCCATCATGAGCAATTCGAGTTCATCCACGCGGGCCGCTGCGCTACTGAGCACTTCGGGGCTGACCTGAAGAAGCAGATCTCGCAGAGTGCCATCACTGACCTGACCGATGAACTGCCGCATCACCGCGAGCGACCCACTGATGACCACAGATCCCTCATCCGGATCAATGTCTCCGGCGATCATGCGCAGCAGGGTTGTTTTGCCCGCACCATTCGGACCCACGAGCGCTGCAACCTGACCTTCTCCCACGCGAAAGGACACGTCCGATAGCAGCACGCGGCCATCCGGAAGTGAGTACGTGACGTGGGATACGTCTATGTGGCCCATCAGATTTCGACCGCCGTCACAGCGACCGCAGACTGCGCGTCTCGCGCTGGCGAGATAGCAGGTCGGCATCGACAGGGTAGCCCACACGTTCCAGTACGAGCGGATATCCGGGCATCGTTGTGACCGAGGAGTCCTTCACCCCCGAGCGAAGGACCGTCGCTGGCCAGTCCACCGGCTTACGGCCATCGCCTACCGGCAGGAGTGCGCCGACGATCGACCGCACCATGGAATGACAGAAGGCGTCTGCCTTGATGGTCATCACCGCGAGCCCTGACTCATCGCGCAGCCAGTCCAGTGCCAGGACCGCTCGCACCGTGGTGGCGAACTCGCGCTGTTTGCAGAACGGGGCGAAGTCGTGTTCGCCCAGCAGTCCTTCCCCTGCCGCGTTCAGGCGGGCGATGTCGAGCGGTCGCTGCCATGGCAAAACCAGATGTCGCATGAGGGGATCAGGCCCGAGGCCGTCATCACACACGCGATACGAGTACTCGCGCCAGATCGCCGCGAACCGTGCATCGAAGCCCTCCGGAGCTTTGCCGATTGCACGCACTCGAATGTCATCGGGCAATGCGCGATTGATGCGCTCGGCATCGACATCGTCTGGCCACGTACCAACATCGACATGTGCCACCTGCCCGCGTGCGTGGACACCAGCATCGGTACGACCAGCACACACGACCTCAACAGATTGCTGAAAGAGGTGACCGAGCACGCGTTCCATCTCACCTTGCACGGTGCGCAGCCCGAGGGGCTCAGGCTGACGCGCCCACCCATTGAAGTCACGCCCGTCGTAGGCCAGGTCCAGGCGCAGACGGATCAGCCCGCCGGCCGGAACTCCGGCGGCGGGCTGATCGGCGTTGTCGGTGAGGCTCAGGCCTCGTCCTTGCTCTCGGCTGCGTCGTCTGCGACCTCAGCGGTCTCCACCACGTCGGCCTCGGGAGTCTCGACGATCTCTTCCACCACGACGTCCTCGACGACCGGAGCAACTGCCGGAGCAGCAGCCGCAGCCGCCTTCTCCTTGGCTGCCCGCTTGGTGGCACCCGTCGCCTCAGCCACAACCTGCTCGGCCATCGGCTCCACCAGTTCGATCACGGCCATGGGGGCGTTGTCGCCCTTGCGCGGACCGATCTTGGTGATGCGGGTGTAGCCGCCCTGCCGGCCGGCGTAGTTCGGGCCGATCTCGGTGAAGAGTGTGTGCACGACGGACTTGTCGCGAACCACGGTCAGCACGCGGCGACGCGCGTGCAGGTCGCCTTTCTTCGCGAACGTGATGAGGCGCTCGGCAAGCGGACGAAGCCGCTTGGCCTTGGCCTCAGTCGTGGTGATCTTCCCGTGCTCAAACAGCGCCGTGGCGAGGTTCGCCAGGATGTGCCGCTCGTGCGCGGGACCGCCGCCGAGGCGGGGACCCTTTGTTGGCGTGGGCATCAGTACTCCTCAGTGCTTCCTGCAGCTCTAGAGCTGCTCGTCCTCGGCGAACGCGAGATCGTCGTCCTCATCGTTGAAGTAGACAGCGGTGGTCGGGTCGAACCCGGGCGGGCTGTCCTTGAGCGCGAGCCCGAGGCTGGTCAGCTTGACCTTGACCTCATCGATCGACTTCGCGCCGAAATTGCGGATGTCAAGCAGGTCAGCCTCACTGCGGGTGATGAGCTCGCCCACGGTGTGGATGCCTTCGCGCTTGAGGCAGTTGTACGACCGCACGGTCATGTCCAGCTGCTCGATCGGCGTCGACAACTGCTCGGCCACGAATGCATCGGTCGGCGACGGGCCAATGTCGATGCCCTCGGCATCAACGTTGAGTTCGCGCGCCAGACCGAAGAGCTCGACCAGCGTCTTGCCTGCGGATGCAACGGCATCGCACGGCAGCATGCAGGGCTTGGTCTCGACGTCGAGGACAAGCTTGTCGAAGTCGGTGCGCTGCTCGACGCGAGTGGCCTCAACCTTGTAGGTGACCTTCAGTACGGGGCTGTAGATGGAGTCGACCGGGATGCGACCGATCTCCTGGCCCGCCTGCTTGTTGAGTACGGCCGACACGTAGCCGCGACCACGCTCGACAGTGAGCTCGATCTCAAGCTTGCCCTTGTCGTTCAACGTCGCGAGGTGCAGACCCGGGTTGTGGACCTCGACGCCAGCCGGCGGCTGGATGTCTGCAGCGGTGACGGCGCCGGCGCCCTGCTTGCGCAGGTACATCACAACCGGCTCGTCATGCTCGCTGGAAATCACCAGCTGCTTGATGTTCAAGATGAGCTCGGTGACATCCTCCTTCACGCCCTCAAGGGTCGTGAACTCATGGAGGATTCCCTCCACTCGAAGGCTGGTGACCGCCGCTCCGGGAATGGACGACAGAAGCGTCCGACGAAGCGAGTTGCCCAAGGTGTACCCGAATCCGGGCTCGAGGGGCTCGAGGACGAACCGCGAGCGAAACTCGCTGATCGGCTCCTCGGTGAGCATGGGGCGCTGGCTAATGAGCACAGTTACTTCCTTCCCGCGACGACCACTATTTGACGACGCGTATGTGACGGATTACTTGGAGTAGAGCTCGACAATCAGCTGTTCGTTGACCTGGGTGTCGATCACACTGCGGGCCGGAATGGAGTGCACGAGGATGCGCATCTTCGACGGCACAACCTCGATCCATGCCGGCACCGTGCGCTCGCCGATTTCGGCGTGGGCAACGATGAACGGGGTGGTCTCCTTGGACGACTGGCGCACCTCGATGACATCGCCGGGTGACACACGGAACGACGGGATGTTGACCTTGCGGCCGTTCACGGTGAAGTGGCCGTGCGTCACGAGCTGGCGAGCCATGTCGCGCGACTTGGCAAAACCTGCGCGGAACACCACGTTGTCGAGGCGGGACTCGAGGATCTGCAGCAGGTTCTCACCGGTCTTGCCAGCCTGACGCTGAGCCTCGGTGAAGTAGTTGCTGAACTGCTTCTCGAGCACACCATAGATACGAGTGGCCTTCTGCTTCTCACGAAGCTGCAGCAGGTACTCGCTGTCCTTGGTACGACCACGGCCGTGCTGGCCCGGGGGGTAGGGACGCTTCTCGAAGGGGCATTTCGGCGATTCGCACTTGGAGCCCTTGAGGAAAAGCTTCATCTTCTCGCGGCGGCACCGCTTGCAATCGGCGTCTGTATAACGCGCCATGATTCGTTATCTCCTAGTTCTGCGCGCGGTCAGACGCGACGACGCTTGGACGGACGGGTGCCGTTGTGCGGCATGGGCGTGACGTCAGCGATGCTGCCGACCTCAAGGCCCGTTGCCTGCAGGGAACGGATAGCGGTCTCGCGGCCGGAGCCGGGACCCTTGACGAACACATCAACCTTGCGCATGCCGTGTTCCATCGCACGACGTGCAGCGGACTCTGCGGCCAACTGCGCGGCGAACGGCGTGGACTTACGGCTGCCTTTGAAGCCAACCTGTCCTGCGCTGGACCACGAGATAACGGCACCGGTGGGGTCCGTGATCGACACGATCGTGTTGTTGAACGTGCTCTTGATATGCGCCTGCCCGTGGGCGACGTTCTTCTTTTCCTTGCGCCGCACCTTCTTCGCGGGCGCAGCCTTGCCTGTCTTGGGGGCCATCAGTCAGTTCTCCAGAGTCTCTCAGGGCCTACTTCGTGGCCTTCTTCTTGCCGGCGACCGTCTTGCGCGGACCCTTGCGGGTACGTGCATTGGTGTGGGTGCGCTGGCCACGGACAGGAAGGCCCTTGCGATGACGCAGGCCCTGGTAGCAGCCGATCTCAACCTTGCGGCGGATGTCAGCGGCGATCTCGCGGCGGAGGTCGCCCTCAACTTTGAGATTCTGATCGATCCAATCGCGCAGGGCGATCGTCTGCTCTTCGGTCAAGTCCTTCGACCGCAGGTCTGGGCTGATGCCGGTGGCCTCGAGGGCCTTGGCAGCCTGGGAACGGCCTACGCCGTAGATATAGGTGAGTGCGACAGCCATGCGCTTGTCGCGCGGCAGGTCGACACCAACGAGTCGTGCCATGGGGCGTTCTCTCTTTTCGTCAAGCATGAGGCGTCGGGTACAGAACCAGTCCTGCCCGCCAAGGCAGGTCTTCGGCCTCATGTCCGAAGGTGTCGTCCCGACATTCGTCGGGGGTCGGGTTCTGCGGGTAGCGGGCGGCGGGTTGTCTCCCCGCGTTCCGCAACCGGCCGGATGGCCGGCGGGCGTTAGCCCTGGCGCTGCTTGTGACGGACGTTCTCGCAAATGACCATGACTCGGCCGTGGCGACGAATGACCTTGCACTTGTCGCAGATCTTCTTAACGCTCGGCTGAACCTTCATGGCTCTCTCTCGATTCGACTGTCACTTGTAGCGGTACACGATCCGGCCGCGCGTGAGGTCATAGGGCGACAGCTCTACGACAACACGATCGTCCGGGAGGATTCGGATGTAGTGCATTCTCATTTTGCCGCTGATGTGGGCGAGCACTTTGTGCCCATTGTCGAGTTCTACTCGGAACATGGCGTTCGGAAGTGACTCAGAGATCGTGCCCTCAAGCTCGATCGCTCCGTCCTTCTTACCCATATCCTCCGCTTTCAGACGACTCCGCAACAGCCGTCAAAGCATACGCACGGGGACCCTTACGGCCTAATCCGATAGTCGGACAATCGCCGGTACCGCGCCTGCCCTCAGAGCCGGACGTCCTCGAGGGCGGTCAGCACCCATGGTCCATCCTCGGTAACGGCAACGGTGTGCTCCCAGTGGGCGGCATACGCCTGGTCATTGGTCACCACTGTCCAGTCGTCGGCAAGCACATGTACCTCAGGCTTGCCCAGCGTCGCCATGGGCTCAATGGCGAGCGCCATTCCCACCTTGAGCTGCGGCCCTTTGCCGGGCTGGCCGTAGTTCGGCACCGGCGGATGCATGTGCATGGAGGTCCCGATGCCGTGCCCGACGTACTCCTCGACAATGCCATACGGCCCGGCGCCGCGCAGGGACACCTCGACCGCGTGGCTGATATCGGAAAGCCGGTTGCCCACCCGCGCCGCGCCGAGGCCCGCCCAAAGCGAGCGCTCGGTGGCCGCCGATAGGGCCGCCACCTGAGGCGTCACAGTGCCGACCGGCACGCTCACGGCCGCGTCGCCGTGCCACCCGCGGACGATGGCTCCGCAGTCGATCGACACAAGGTCGCCGTCCTGCAAGACGCGATCGCTGGGGATGCCGTGCACGACTTCACCGTTGACCGACGTGCAGATATGCGCCGGATACCCGTAGTAGCCAAGGAATGATGGTGTGGCGCCTTCGGATTCGATGCTGCGCGCCGCAATCTGATCAAGCTGCGCAGTGGTGACACCAGGTCGGACTGCTTCACTGACTCGAGCAAGTGTTCGCGCGACAACGAGCCCTGCTTCGCGCATGATGGCGAGTTGCTCAGCCGACTTGATCTCGATCGTGTTTTTGCCCTTGAACATGGGCGTTACGACAGCTGGAGGACGGACGCCAGTCGACCAGCGACCTCATCAATGTCGCCAAGTCCGTCGACCTGCACCAGCAGGCCACGAGCGGAATACACGGCAAGCAACGGCGCAGTCTGCTCTGCATAGACCTCAAGGCGACGACGAATGACGTCTTCGGTGTCGTCGGCGCGACCTTGGTCAGCAGCGCGACGAACGAGTCGCCCAACAACTTCATCGATGTCGACGGTGAGTTCGACTACGCGATCAAGCGCATGGCCTGACGATGCAAGCATGTCGTCCAACTGCGCAACCTGATCAACGGTGCGCGGATATCCATCAAGAAGAAAACCCGGCGCGCAATCCGACTGAGCTAGACGATCGCGCACCATGGCATTGGTGACATCGTCAGGGACGTACTCCCCCGCGTCCATGTATCGCCGTGCGTCGACACCCAACGGTGTTCCCTGCGAGACATTTGCGCGGAAGATGTCACCGGTGGAGATGTGCGGGATCCCCAGTCGCGCAGCAAGGCCAGTGGCTTGAGTTCCCTTGCCGGCTCCAGGCGGGCCCATGAAGACCAGTCTCATTAGCGCAGGAATCCTTCGTAATTGCGCTGCTGCAACTGCGCCTCGATTTGCTTGACCGTGTCCAGACCGACGCCCACCATGATGAGAAGGCTCGTGCCACCAAAGACGAACCTGTTGGCAACCCCGAGGAATGAGAACGCGAAGATCGGTAGCACCGCGATGAGCCCGAGGTAAATCGAGCCAGGTGCCGTGAGTCTCGTCAGGACGTAGTCCAAGTACTCCGCCGTGGGTCGGCCTGCACGAATGCCCGGGATGAATCCGCCGTACTTCTTCATGTTGTCGGCAACTTCAACGGGGTTGAACGTGATCGACACATAGAAGTAGCAGAAGAACACAATGAGCGCGAAGTAGATCGCGAGGTAGTACGCACCAGTGCCGCGGGAAAGATGTGTCTGGATCCACTGCGCCCATTCAGCCTGACTGCCGGTCAGCTGCACAATCAGCGTGGGCAAGAACAGCAGCGAAGACGCAAAGATCACCGGGATAACGCCGGCCATATTGACCTTGAGTGGAATGTAGGTAGACGTACCGCCATACATCCGCCGACCGACCATGCGTTTGGCGTACTGCACAGGAATACGCCTCTGCGCCTGTTCGACGAATACGACGAAGGCCACCACCACGAGGCCGACCCCCACCGTCATGAAGAAGGTGAACGCGCCCTGGCTTCCCCAGATCGAAGCGAACTGAGCAGGGATGGTCGCGATGATCGAGGTGAAGATCAGCATCGACATGCCGTTGCCCACACCGCGCTCGGTGATGAGCTCGCCGAACCACATGATCATGGCGGTGCCAGCGGTCATGGTTGTGACCATGACGAGGATCACCCAGACGCCCTGGTTGGGGATGATCTGCTCATTGCAGCCCTGGAACAACGTCCCTGGGTTACGCGCCAGAGACAAGATCGCCGTGGACTGCAAGATCGCCAAGCCGATCGTGACATAACGCGTGTACTGCGTGATCTTGGCCTGGCCTGCCTGCCCGTCAGCCTTGAGCGTCTCAAGACGAGGAATCACCACGGTCAGCAACTGGAGAATGATGCTGGCGGTGATGTACGGAAGGATGCCGAGGGCAAACACCGACAACTGCAGCAGCGCTCCGCCACTGAAGAGGTTGATCAGTGCGTAAACCGAGTTGTCCTGCACCTGGCTGATGCACTTCTGGATCGCCGAGTAGTCAACACCCGGCGTCGGCACGACAGCGCCGAGCCGATAGAGGGCCAACAGGGCAAGCGTGAACAGAATCTTCTTGCGAAGGTCCGGTGTCCGCAGGGCTGCCCCGAACGCACTGATGTGCATGGTGCCTCCCAGATCAGAGTTCGGTTGCCGTACCGCCTGCAGCGACGATCTTGTCACGTGCTGTCGCCGAGAACGCGTGAGCGCTCACCGACACCTTGACGTCGATGTCACCGTTGCCGAGCACCTTGACGAGCTCACCCTTGCGGACAGCACCCTTGGCCACGAGTTCAGCCACGGTAACGGTTCCGCCCTTGGGGAACAGCTTGGAGATCATCGCCAAGTTGACCACCTGGAAGGTGACCTTCGCTGGGTTCTTGAAGCCCTTGAGCTTGGGAAGCCGCATATGCAGCGGCATCTGGCCGCCCTCGAAGCTCGCGGGGACCTGGTAGCGAGCCTTGGTTCCCTTGGTGCCTCGTCCGGCAGTCTTACCCTTGGACGCCTCGCCTCGACCCTTACGTGTCTTGGCAGTGTGTGCACCCGGAGCCGGGCGCAGGTGATGGGCCTTGAGAGCCATGGTTAGTCGACCTCCTCAACGACGATCAAGTGCCGCACGGTGTTGACCATTCCGCGAATCTCAGGACGGTCTTCCTTGACGACGACGTCGCCGATGCGCTTCAGGCCGAGCGAGCGCAACGTGTTGCGCTGGCTGCTCGTGCCGCCGATCTCTGACTTCTTCTGAGTGACCTTGAGTCGAGCCATCACGCACCAGCCTCTGCGGCGCGTGCGCGCAGGAGCGCAGCAGGCGCAACGTCTTCCAGGGGCAGGCCGCGACGAGCCGCCACTGCCTCGGGCTGCTCAAGCATCTTCAAGGCAGCAACGGTGGCGTGCACCACGTTGATGGCGTTGTCCGAGCCCATGGACTTGCTCAGGATGTCGTGGACTCCTGCACACTCCAGGACCGCGCGCACCGGACCAC